>CAMENN010000094.1 GCA_945928315.1 uncultured Clostridia bacterium | reverse complement strand
CCGTGCCCAAGGACGGACCGAGCGCGGGCGTGACGATGACGACGGCGCTGGTTTCCGCGCTGACGGGCATCGCCGTGCGGCAGAATGTCGCCATGACCGGCGAGATCACGCTGCGCGGGCGCGTGCTGCCCATCGGCGGCCTGAAGGAAAAGCTGCTGGCGGCACATCGCGCGGGCATCGACACGGTGCTCATCCCGAAGGAGAACGTCAAGGATCTGGAGCAGGTGCCGGACAACGTGCGCGAGGCGATCACGCTCGTGCCGGTGGAGGACGTGCGCGAGGTGCTCCTGCAGGCGCTTTGCGGGCCGCCCAGGCCGCGAAGCATTGTGCCTGTTGCAAAGGAAGAGAGCCCGCTGGCGGCGCAGAGCGTCGTGCCCGGCGTGGCGGAGAGCGCTGCGGGCCTGCGCGCCTGAGCGGCGAAAGAGGAGAAACGGATGATCGTAAAACGCGCCGATTTTATCACGTCGATGAAGGACTACGGCGAGTTCACCACGAAGGGCTGCCCGGAGGTGGCTTTTGCGGGCAAGAGCAACGTCGGCAAGTCCTCGATGATCAACAGGGTCACGAACCGGAGCAAGCTGGCGCGCACCAGCGCCACGCCCGGCAAGACGCGCCTGATCAACGTCTATCAGGTCAACGGGGAGATCAACTTCATCGACCTGCCGGGCTACGGCTTTGCGAAGGTGAGCAAGGCGGAAAAGCTCTCGTGGGGCAAGATGATGCAGGACTACTTTGCCCGGACGCAAGACCTGTGCCACGTCTTTCACCTCGTGGACATCCGGCACGAGCCGAGCACGGAGGACAGGGAGATGAACGTCTTCCTGCGGCAGGCGGGGATTCCGTTCACGGTGGTGGCGACGAAGGCGGACAAGATCAGCCGCGGCGCGCGGCTCAAGTACATTGCGCCGATCTGCCGTGCGCTGGCGGTGCAGCCCTGGCAGGTGATTCCGTTTTCCTCGGAGGACGGGACCGGGCGCGAGGAGCTGCTCACGAAGATCGAGGAGGTCTGCTACGCGGAGAAGGAAGAGGATAAGGAATAAGGCTGCTTGAAGCCGCCGCGAAGCGAGGAAGGGTCCAGGGACTGGTCCCTGGTGGGGTCAAGGGGCAACGCCCCTTGGCAGGGTTTGGGACGGCAGTCCCAACGTATCCCCCATCGCGAAGCGATCCAAAAAAGAAAGCAGTCGGGGAGCGAAGCGTTACCCGACGGTGAGGTTTTGCCGTCCCGAACAGGACGCAAAAGCCAAAACGAAACAAAGAGCCGCCCCTGAGATACGAGGATGATTCGTATCGCAGGGGCGGTTTGTCTGTTGGTTTTGCGGCTTGAAGACAGTCAGCGCGGATTCACCGTCAGGAATCGCTTCGCTCCCTGACTGCTTTTTCTTGGATCGCTTCGCGATGGGGAAACGTTGGGGACTGCCGCCCCCAAACCCCTGCCTGAGGGATATGATCCCTCAGACTCCCTTCTTCGCTTCGCGCGGTTTCAAGCGGCCTGGCAAAAACCCTTTACAGTTTCCCGTTCTCGAAGCGGTTGATGGCGCTCAGGATGCCCTTGACCGAGGCGAAGTTGATGTTGTGCTCGGTGCCCACGCCGAAGATGCGGCGTCCGCCCGGCGCGCGCAGCTGAATGTAGGCGACGGCCTGCGAGTCGGAGCCCATCGAGATCGCGTGCTCGGAATAGGTGATGAAGGAATAGCCCTCGATGCCCGCCTGGCCCAGCGCGTTGAAGAACGCGTCGATCGGGCCGTTGCCGCGCGACTCCAGCGGCACAAAGCTGCCGCGCACGCTCAGCACGCCGGAGAAGTGCGTGATGTTCGCGGAGCTGCCGGCAACCGCTTCCTCATAGAACTTCGCGCGGGAGAGCGCATACGGCTCGGAGATGTTCAGGAACTCGCGCTTGAACAGCTCGAACACCTCGTCCGGCTGAAGCTCGCGGCCCGTCCTGTCGCACTCGACCTGAACGACCGCGCCGAACTCCGGATGCATCAGCTTGGGCAGGTGGTAGCCGAAGTTGTGGTCCATGATGAACGCCGCGCCGCCCTTGCCGGACTGGCTGTTGATGCGGATGACCGGCTCGTACTCGCGGCCCACGTCCGCCGGATCGATGGGCAGATACGGGATCTCCCAGTACGGGGACTTCGATTCGCGCATGTACTCGTGACCCTTGTTGATCGCGTCCTGATGGGAGCCGGAGAAGGCGGTGAACGCCAGCTTGCCCGCATAGGGCCAGCGCTCCGGGACATGCATCTTCGTGCAGCGCTCGTAGATGTCGCGCACATGGTCGATGTGCGAGAAGTCCAGCTCCGGATCGACGCCCTGCGTGAACATGTTCAGCGCGACGGTCACGATGTCGAGGTTGCCGGTGCGCTCGCCGTTGCCGAACAGCGTACCCTCCACGCGCTCCGCGCCCGCCAGCAGGGACAGCTCCGTGCAGGCGACGCCGGTGCCGCGGTCGTTGTGGGGATGGACGGAGATGATCGCCGCCTCGCGGTTCGGCAGGTGGCGGATGAAGTACTCGATCTGGTCCGCATAGGTGTTGGGCGTGCACATCTCCACCGTGTTGGGCAGGTTGAGGATGACCGGGTTCTCCTTCGTCGCGCCCAGCGTCTCCATCACCTGATGGCAGATGTCCACGGCGAAGTCCATCTCCGTGCCGGAGAAGGACTCCGGGGAATACTCGTAGCGGTAGTTGGTGCCGGAGCCGGCGTCGGCCTCGGTCAGCTCGCGCACGAGCTTCGCGCCCGCCACGGCGATGTCGATGATGCCCTGCATGTCCTTCTTGAAGACGACCTTGCGCTGGAGCGTGGAGGTGGAGTTGTAGAAGTGGATGATGACGTTCTTTGCGCCGCGCACGGCCTCAAACGTCTTGCGGATGAGGTGCTCGCGCGCCTGCACCAGCACCTGGATGGTCACGTCGTCCGGAATGTAATGCCCGTCGATGAGCGCGCGAAGGATCTCGTATTCCGTCTCCGAGGCGGAGGGGAAGCCGACCTCGATCTCCTTGAAGCCCAGCTCGACCAGCAGCTTGAAGTACTCGAGCTTCTCCTGCAGGTTCATGGGCGTGACGAGCGCCTGGTTGCCGTCGCGCAGATCGACCGAGCACCAGACAGGCGCCTTTTCGATCTTCTTGTCCGGCCAGGTGCGGTCGGGCAGGGAAACGGGGGTGAAGGGGATGTACTTCTTGCATCCGGGATTCATGGCGATTGGCTCCTTTCAGTTCGCAGTGGGGAAGGCCGGGGCAGAAAAAAGCGCCCCCAGCCGACATTGGCTTAGGGGCGCTGATTGTGCTTCGCGCGGTACCACCCTAATTCAGCTGCCGCAGGGCAGCCCTCATGGTCTCCATCAAGACCCTGACCGGTCACGGGGTCGTCCGTCGCAGACTACTTTGGTTTCGCCTGCGCAATTCCGGGAGGAGTTCTCAAAAAGGTTTCCGTCCGGCTCACACCAGCCGCCGGCTCTCTGCGCGGAAGTCGCCTCTTGATTTTTTCCCATCATCATCTTTGGGGTAACGGATTATTCGATTGGTGTCATTGTAGCGAAGATGGACGGATTTGTCAAGACCGCGGAGAAAAAAATCTGCGCGGGGCGGAAAGGCGGCGGCCGGGAGCGAAGAAAATTCCCGAAATATCTCAAAAAACTCGGAAAAAGGCTTGACAAAAGGGCGAAGGACAGGTTACAATAATCCGTGCGTATGTTCGTCCTGATTAGCCCCGGGAGTTCCTGCGCGCAACCGGCAAAGCGTCTGACCAGCGCGATGCGTTCTTTATGGTGGATAGAAAAGATTCACTTTGAGGAGGAATTCACGTGAAAACGTTTATGGCAAATGCCGAGACCGTCGAGCGCAAGTGGTATGTTGTTGACGCCGACGGCATGCCGCTGGGCCGCCTGGCCAGCCAGGTCGCCGCGATCCTGCGCGGAAAGAACAAGCCCACCTTCACCCCGCACTGCGACACCGGCGATCATGTGATCGTCATCAACGCCGCGAAGGTGGTGCTCACGGGCAAGAAGCTCGATCAGAAGAATTACTACCATCATTCCGGTTATCCGGGCGGACTCAAGTCCACCAGCTACCGCAAGCTGCTGGCCGAGAAGCCGGAGTTCGCGGTGAAGCACGCCGTCGTCGGCATGCTGCCCAAGGGCCCGCTGGGCCGTCAGATGGCGCGCAAGCTGCGCGTGTATGCTGGCGCGGAGCACGAGCATGAGGCGCAGAAGCCGGAAGTGCTCGAACTGGTGAAGAAGTAAGCAGGAAGGAGTGTTTGAAACATGGCACAGGTTCAGTATCAGGCGGTTGGCCGCCGTAAGAAGGCCATTGCTCGTGTTCGCCTCATTCCGGGCGACGGCAAGATCGTCATCAATGGCCGCGATATCGACAACTACTTCGGTCTGGAGACCCTCAAGATGACCGTTCGTCAGCCGCTGGCGCTCACCTCTCTGGAGGGCCGCTACGACGTGCTGGTGAACGTGTGCGGCGGCGGCCTTTCCGGCCAGGCCGGCGCGATCCGTCACGGCATCTCCCGCGCGCTCATCAAGGCTGATCCGGAGCTGCGTCCGGCCGTCAAGAAGGCCGGCTTCCTCACGCGCGATCCGCGCATGAAGGAACGCAAGAAGTACGGCCTCAAGGCCGCCCGCCGCGCGCCGCAGTTCTCCAAGCGTTAATTCGCTTGACCAGTCGAGGAGGCGAATATACATGGCGATCCTGAACGGTATTGTCACCGTGTTGCTGGTCATCAGCGCGCTGATTCTCATTGTGACCGTCCTGCTTCAGCCGGGCGAGAGCAATGGTCTGGGTGCGATTGCCGGCGGCGCCGAGACGTTCTTTGGCAAGAACAAGGCCAAGACGATGGAAGGCAAGCTCGCTCTGGCGACGAAGGTTTCCGCAGGCGTGTTCATCGTCTGTGCGCTCATCGTTGCCGTGATCGGCTGACAAAGACGAAGCAAGAGGTCAAAGCGGTTTTCGCTTTGGCCTCTTTGTTTGCTGTATAGGAAATTGCGCCAAAGCGTCGAGCAGCGGGCACTGAGGGACAACGACCGATCGGGGTGTCCGGAGGTGGGGGCGGGCACACCCCCGCTTTACGCGGAAAAATGCAGCGCCCGGACAAAACGGGTGATGAAATGAAGGGAAAACAGACATCGTAACCCTGTGGAGGTGAAAGGATTGAAAAAGCAGAAGCAAGCATCGCGCGGCCCGAAGCGGACGCGCAGCAGGAAGGATGACCGCCGCTTTGAGCGGCGCATCCCCATCGAGGAGCTTGTGCCCCGGCGCACGCAGCGCGAGGAGGCGGTCGAGCTGACCGTCCGGGGCTTTTACCGCGGCAGCGTACAGATGGCCGCGGACGACGGCACGGCATACATCTGCGCAAAGGAGAACACGCACGGCGCGCTATACGGCGACCGCGTGCTCGCCGAGCGCATCGGCCGCGACCGTGTGATCGTCGCGCGCGTGCTCGTGCATGCGCATGAGACGATCGTCGGCGTGCTGCGCGAGCGGGAGGGACAGCTTGTCCTCGCCCCGATGGAGCGCCGCCTGCCGCAGGCGATCGACGTCGTCGGCCCGGTCGAGGGCGCACAGCCCGGCGACATCGTGCGCACGGACGTGCAGCGCTGGGAGGACGAGGGCTCGATGGCGGTGCGCGTCATCGAGCGCATTGGCAGCTTTGATCAGGCAAAGTACGCGCTGGAGGCGCTCGTGCGCAGCATGCGCCTGCGCGAGAGCTTCCCACCCGAGGCCATGGAGCAGGCGAAGGCCTGCCGCGGCGCGGACCTGGCGGACGATCCGCAGCGCGAGGACCTGCGCGGCCTGCTGTCCTTCACCATCGACGGGCGCGACGCGAAGGACTTTGACGATGCGGTCAGCCTGGAAGCGCTGCCGGGCGGTGCCTGGCGGCTGGGCGTGCACATCGCCGATGTCGGGCACTATGTGCCGCAGGGCTCCGCGCTCGACCGTGAGGCGTTCCTGCGCGGGACGAGCGTCTATCTGCCGGGCCGCGTGATACCGATGCTGCCGGAGGAGCTCTCCAACGGCGTCTGCTCGCTGCGCCCGGACGAGGACAAGTTCACGCTCAGCGCGCTGATGGACATGGACGCGCAGGGCGAGGTGACGAATCTGCGCCTGTGCCGGACGATTACGCGCTCCAATGCGCGGCTCGTCTATGACGACGTCAACGCGCTGTTTGACGGCGATGAGGCGCAGCGCGCGGCCTGCGGGGCGAAGCATCCGCAGCTGTGCGATACGCTGCTGGCGATGCGCGACCTGGCGCGGCTCATCCGCCAAAAGCGCGTGGACCGCGGTGCAATCGACTTTGAGACGAGCGAGCCGCAGTTCCGGCTGGACGAAAACGGCGAGCCGGTGGAGATTGTGAAGCGCGAGCGCGGCGAGGCCGAGATGATGATCGAGGACTTCATGCTCACGGCGAACGAGTGCGTCGCGCGCTGGGCGAAGCGGCGCGGCATCCCGCTGCTCTACCGCGTGCACGAAAAGCCCGATCCGGAGAAGCTGGCGACGTTCTCGAGCTTTTTGGCGGTGCTGGGCGTGGATGCGCGGCGAATCACGCCGAACGCTAAGCCGGGCGACATCCGCGCCGTGCTGGAGGCGACGAGCGAGCGCCCAGAGTCCCGCGTGATCTCCACGCTGGCGCTGCGCAGCATGCAGAAGGCGCGCTATGACGCTAACCCGCTGGGGCACTACGGCCTGGCGCTCGAGGATTATTGCCACTTCACATCGCCGATCCGCCGGTATCCCGACCTGATCGTCAGCCGCGCGGTGACGGCCGCGCTGCTTGGGCGGGGCATCCCGATGGCGGGCGAGCGGCTCGACGACGCCGCGCAGCGCAGCAGCGACTGCGAGCGCACGGCGATCGAGGCGGAGCGCGCCGCTGACAAGCTGATGATGGCCCGGATGATGGCCTCCCACGTCGGCGAGGAGTTCGACGGCGCGGTCAGCGGCGTGACCGACTTCGGCGTCTACGTCGAGCTGGACAACGGCGCGGAGGGCTTCATCCACGTCCGCACGCTGGACGACTGGTTCGAGTATGACGAGCGGCGCATGACGCTGCGCGGCGAGCGAACCGGCGCGGTGTTTTCGCTGGGGCAGGCGCTGCATGTGCGCGTGGCGAGCGTGGAGCTGACGCAGAGCATGGTCGATCTGGAGCTGACGGCGCCGCTGCGCCCGGCGAAGAAGGAAAAGTCCGAGCGCAAGAAGGAGCGTGAGCGCATGCGGGGATTCCATAACTGATACTGTTTTGCGTTTATATGCTTTATACAGCGCGAAGCGGGGTCAAGGGGACCGGAGCTTGCCGCACCCTGTGGGCGATGAAGGCGGGCGGAGCGTCTGAAAACGGAAAGGAGCGCTTGCGCGACTCTTCCGTTTCCCGGGTCAGTAGCCCAAAAATCCCAGAGTAAATGCAGCCCGCGATTGAGACGGGCGCTGTTCTGAAGGGCAGAAGAAATTCGAACACAGGTTGAGCCGTGTGCCAACCATTCGATGATACGAAAAGGAAGAAATCCCCCTCCCGGCGGGCTGCAGGAGCGGGGGAGCGGGGCGGTTTCGGGACGGCGCGGGAGCGTGTGCGGCGCGGTCCCGAAGCCGCTTTGTGCACCGCATAAACCCACGGTTGATGGGTCAAACGCAGCCTGTTTGCGCGCGGCGGGCACTTGTGGTATAATGCAGCGAGGCTTGGAAACGGAGAGAGTCTATGAAAATGTCGGTGATCGGCTGCGGCCGGTGGGGATCGTTTATCGCGTGGTATCTGCACCATATCGGGCACGAGGTCACACTCTACGGGCGCGAGGGCTCCGCGCACATGGCGCAGTTCATGCAGACGCGCAGCAACGGTCTGGTGACCTTCGGCCCGGACGTGCGCCTTACCTGCGACCTCGATGAGGCGATGCGCGCGGAGGTGATCTGCATCTCCGTCGGCGCGCAGAGCCTGTCGCAGCTGATGGCGCAGCTGGCGCGGTATGAAGTGTCGCAAAAGACGTTCGTGCTGTGCATGAAGGGCATCGAGGTGGGCACCTGCCGCCGCCTGTCCCAGATCGCGCGCGACGCGCTGGGCGAGGCCTGCGGCGTCGCCGTCTGGCTGGGACCGGGCCATGTGCAGGAGTTTTTGGCCGGCGTGCCCAACTGCATGGTCATCGACTCGGACAGCGAGGCGGTCAAGGAGCGGCTGGTCGGCCTGCTCTCCGGCGGACTGATCCGGTTCTACTACGGCACGGACCTCATCGGCAACGAGATCGGCGCGGCGGCCAAGAACGTCGTGGGCATCGCCGCGGGCATGCTCGACGGCATGGGCGTCTCCTCGCTCAAGGGCGCGCTGATGAGCCGCGGCACGCGGGAAATTGCCCGGCTGATCGCCGCGATGGGCGGCAGCGAGCGCTCCGCCTACGGCCTTTGCCACCTGGGCGACTACGAGGCGACGGTCTTTTCGAAGTACAGCCACAACCGCCGCTTCGGCGAGCTGTTTGTGACAGGACAGACGTATAGCGAGCTGGCCGAGGGGGATGCTACGGTACGGGCGCTGTGCGCCATGGCGGAAAAAACGGGCGTGGAGCTGCCGATCTGCCAGACTGTTCACGCGGTTTTGCACGAGGGCGCGGACGCAGGCGAGGCCATGAGCCGGCTCTTCATGCGCAGCCTCAAGCACGAGTTTTAGAATTATTTCACAATATCGCGCATTGGTTTGTACAATGCGACAGCATCGCCTGAAAAATAGTGGAAAAAGCGTTAAAAATTGTGTTTACGAAGAACTTGTTCTTGCACGGCGGGCGTGATGCTGATATACTTATGAACATAGGGCTTTCTGCTCAGATTCATGGATGGGAGCTGGTTACAAATGGCTTACAAGTCGCGGGTGTCTGACGCGGTCGTGCGCAGGCTGCCTATGTATTATCGTCATCTGCGCGAGCTGGAAAAGGCGGGCGTGGTGCGCATTTCCTCGCAGGAGCTGGGCGAGCGCATGAACCTGACCGCCTCGCAGATCCGCCAGGACATCAACTGCTTCGGCGGGTTCGGCCAGCAGGGCTACGGCTATCACGTCTCCAACCTCAAGGAGCGGATCGGCGAGATTCTGGGCCTGTCCCATCAGTATCACGTCATCATCGTCGGCGCAGGCAACATCGGCCGCGCGGTGGCGAACTATCCGGGCTTCGCGAAGGAAGGCTTCAACATTCAGGCGATCTTCGATGTCTCCCCGGCGCTCATCGGCATCGACGTGCACGGCACGCTCGTGCAGCCGATGGACAAGATGGAGGCGTGGCTCTCCAGCCATCAGGTGGATATCGCCGTGCTGGCCGTGCCCTCCGCGCATGCGCAGGAGACAGCGGAGGTGCTCGCCCGCGGCGGCGTGCGCGGCATCTGGAATTTCGCCCCGGTCGATCTCGTGCTCCCGGAGGGCATCGCGGTCAACAACGTGCATCTGTCCGACAGCCTGCACATCCTGTCCTACCGCATGAACGAAAAGACCCTCTTCGAGACGCTGGACGCCAACAAGTAAGGAGAGCATCATGGCTTTGGGAAGCCGCAGAAACGGACGGAACCGCCGTCCGACGGCACACGCCAAAGAGGAACGCGGGCTGTTTCCCGTATGGACGCTGATCGTCATCGCGCTGTGCGCAGCGCTGTGGGTTGGCGGTGCAAAACTGTATTCTGATCGGATGGCGGCATATGAAGCGTATGCCGCCATCAGTAAAATGGCTGCGCAGGATACATTTTTTCCCGGCGTGACCGTCGACGGCATCGACCTGGGCGGCATGACCCGGGACGAGGCCCATGCGCTCTTTGCCGACCGGCAGATGCAGACGGCCTCGGCGTTCTCGCTCGTCGTCGCGTCGGGCGAGAAGCGCTGGCGCATCACCTCGCAGGAGGTGCCGGTGACCTTCAACGCGGACACCATTCTCGAGCAGGCCTACAACGTGGGCCACACCGGCACGCTCGAGCAGCGCGTCAGCGAGATTCAGCGCGCGCGGGACGAGGGCGTCGTCTTCGTCACGGGCTACACCTATGAGCGCTCGGCCGTGCGCGCGCTGGTGGATACCATCGCTGACAGCCTCGACGTCGCTGCGAAGGACGCCACGCTCGATGCGTTTGACCCGAACAACCACACGTTCACCTTCACAAAGGAATCCGCCGGCTACCGCGTGGACCGCGAGCTGCTGCACAGCGACATCCTCGCCGCGCTCGACGAGCGCGCCTATGACCGGGTGATCCTCGTGCAGGGGGAGAGCGTCGAGCCTCAGGTCACGCTCGCCCAGCTGGAGGGGCTTTTTGGCAAAATCTCCTCGTTCACCACGAAGACGACAAAGGACAACGACCGCAACACGAACATCGCGCTCTCGGCGGCGGCGCTCAACGGGCGCATGGTGCTGCCGGGCGAGACGCTCTCCTTCAACGACTGCACCGGACAGCGCACGGGCGAGAAGGGCTACCGCGAGGCGGGCGCCATCGCCGGCGGCGTGCTGGTGGATGATACCGGCGGCGGTGTCTGCCAGACGTCGTCCACGCTGTTCAATGCCGTGGTGCGCGCGGACCTGGAGATCGTGACGCGCTACGCGCACAGCTGGCCCTCCTCCTATGTGAACAAGGGCGAGGACGCGACGGTGAACTGGCCGTCGCTCGATTTCGTGTTCAGAAACAACGGGCAGTTCCCGGTGTTCGTCGTCGCCTGGTATGCCAACCAGGAGGTGACGGTCGAAATCTACGGGCAGATGCTCGAGGACGGGCAGACGATCGACCTGTATTCCGAGGTGACGCAGACGCTCAAGCCCTCGGACGACATCCTCTATACGCTTGACGAGTCGCTGCCCGCGGGCACGCGCAAGGCCGGGCGGCAGAAGCGCACGGGCTACGTCGTGGACACCTGCAAGGTCTATTACGACGCCGAGGGCAACGAGCTGCGGCGCGAGAAGCTGTGGACGACCACCTATCGCGCCCAGCAGGAGGAAATCCTCTATCACTGATCGGGAGGCCGGAGGAGCCAATGAAAAAGGGAGATCAGCGCCGCGACGAGCTGCTTGCGACCGCGGAGCGCCTGTTCTATACAAAGGGCTACGAGGGGACGTCCGTGCAGGACATCCTTACGGAGATGAACTTCTCCAAGGGCGGCTTCTATCACCACTTCGACAGCAAGCTCGCCGTGCTGGAGGCCA
>CAMENN010000093.1 GCA_945928315.1 uncultured Clostridia bacterium | reverse complement strand
GTGAATTGAAAAGTTCTGTGCCTGAGACAGCTGGTGACGCGAAAGCGTTATAATGGGATTGCCCGCCGGCCGAGGTGTGAGCGGTTGAATGATGCCACAAATGTGGATTTCTGCCCTTGCGCCCAGCGCAGGGGCTTTTCTTTTCCGGAACCTTTCGGGAAGGAGGAATTTACCATGTCCAAGAACATTGAAGCAAAGAAGGTTGTCGTCTCCGAGATCGAGGAGAAGATCGAGAAGGCTCAGTCCATCGTGATCGTCGAGTACAAGGCGCTGACCGTGGAGCAGGTGACTGCCCTGCGTGCGAAGTGCCGCGCGGCCGGCGTTGACTACTGCGTGCTCAAGAACACGCTGATGAAGCGCGCGCTGGCGAACAAGGGCATCACCCTCGACGAGAAGGTCATGGAGGGCCCGAACGCCTTTGTCTTCAGCAACAACGATCCGATCTCCGGTCCCAAGATGATCAAGGAGTTCATCGCGGGCTGCGAGAAGGACAAGAAGGTGTCCCCGCTGACCATCAAGGCCGGCGTGATGGACGGCGCTGTGCAGAGCGTGGAGGAGGTCAAGGCCCTGGCCGACATCCTGCCGAAGGATCAGCTCATCGCCAAGATCATGGGCTGCCTGAATTCTCAGGTCACCGCCCTGGCGTATGTCCTCAAGGCGTACGTCGACAAGCAGAGCGAAGCCGCTGCCGAGTAATCAAAACAGGCTTCAAAGCAAGCGCATAAGCTGCGCACCCTAAAAAGAAATATTCTTAATGGAGGTAAATACCATGGAAATCAATGAGATCGTATCCGCTATTGAGAGCCTGACCCTGATCCAGTGCTCCGAGCTCGTGAAGGCCCTTGAGGAGAAGTTCGGCGTTGTCGCCGCTGCCCCCGTTGCCGCTGGCGCTGGCGCTGCCGCTCCGGCCGCTGCTGCTGAGGAGAAGACCGAGTTCGACGTCGTGCTCACTGGCTTCGACGCTGCGAAGAAGGTTGCCATCATCAAGGCCGTCCGCGAGGTCGTTCCGGGCCTGGGCCTGAAGGAAGCCAAGGACATCGTCGAGGGCGCTCCGAAGACCCTGAAGGAGGGCGCGACCAAGGAAGAGGCCGAGGCCATGAAGAAGAAGCTGGTCGACGCCGGCGCGACCGTCGAGGTCAAGTAATTCCTTCCCGAATTGCTGCTGCATCCCGCTCCGAAAGGGGCGGGATTTTCTGTCGCCGTATGCTCCGGACAAAATGCACCGGGTCAGTTGACGGATGATCAGTTTCGTGATATAATGTGATCTGGTAACGAAAACTACATTGAAGTCAACCGAAGGCCAAGGGCCGGAAAGGATAGATCATGCGCACAAAGCTGAGCGACCGGGAACTTCCGGTCTACACCAAGGGTGAAGAGCGGTTCAACATGATTTCCCACATCGTGGGCGGCGCGGTCGGCATCGCGGCGCTGGTGCTGTGCATCGTGCGCTCGGCGCTGCACCACAACGGCTACGGCGTCGCAGGCTCCATCGTCTACGGCATCTCGATGATCATCCTCTATACGATGTCCAGCATCTACCATGGTCTGCGCGAGGGCATGGCCAAGAAGGTGATGCAGGTGCTCGACCACTGCACGATCTATCTGCTCATCGCGGGCACATACACGCCGATTCTGCTCAGCGCCATGCGGCCCATCGACCCGGTGACCAGCTGGGTGCTGCTGGGCATTGTCTGGGGGCTGGCGGCGATTGCCATCACGCTGACGGCGATCGACCTGAAAAAATTCCGCGTCTTCTCGATGATCTGCTACATCGGTATGGGCTGGACGATCATCTTCAAGGTCGGCCTGCTGATCGAGGCGGTCGGCTGGGCGGGCTTCTGGCTCATTCTCATCGGCGGCGTGTGCTATACGGTCGGCGCGGTGCTCTACGGTATGGGCCGCACCAAGCGCTACATGCACAGCATCTTCCACCTGTTCGTGCTGGCGGGCAGCATCCTGCACCTGCTGGCGATCCTGCTCTATGTGCTGTGAGGGAGGAGCGGCCTGAAGCTGCGCGAAGCGAGCCTTTACGGTGAATTTGCGCGTACCTTTGCTGTTTGAACCATATGAATCAAGCGCCGCTGCGGCTTCATCCGCGACGGCGCTTTTACGGTTCATTCGCTTCCCCGCCCGATCGGGTCAGATCTCGCTGGACGACGTCGAGCATGTGCTGAATATGGAACGGGAACGGCAGACGGAGCCCCGACTTTTTGTGCGGGAAGATGCGCATTGACCGAATGTGAAATCCATGTAAAATTCAACGATGGAAAAGGTTGTCACAAGCCGTGGAGCGTGATATAATATCCACAAAGGCCAAGCGACATTCCTGGCCTGTGAACAACCAAAAGGAGGAATTCTTTATGAAAAAGCTGCTTGCGCTCGTTCTGAGCCTCGCTATGCTGACCGTTGGCGCGTGCGCCCTGGCGGAGGAGACCCTGTCCATCTGCTCGCCCAACAGCGACGGCCTGCTGTCCATCATCCCGCTCTTTGAGGAGCGCACCGGCATCAAGGTGCAGGTCGAGTCCCTGGGCACCGGCGACTGCATGAAGCGCATCGCCAGCGAGGCTTCCCAGGAGTTCTGCACGTTCGACCTCATGTACGGCGGCTCCCTGGCCAACTACGAGGCCAACAAGGACCTCTTCCAGGACTACGTCTCTCCTGAGGACGTCAACCTGATGGAGGCCTACAAGAACACCCGCGGCTACTGCACCAACTACACCATCGACGGCTCCGTGCTGCTGGTGAACACCGACATGCTCGCCGAGCTGGGCGTTGAGGTGACCGGCTACGCTGATCTGCTGAAGCCCGAGCTCGTCGGCAAGATCGCTTCCGCCGATCCGGCGTCCTCCTCTTCTGCGTTCTGCCAGCTGACCAACATGCTGCTGGCCATGGGCGGCTACGAGAGCGAGGAAGCGTGGACCTATGTGCATGACCTGTTCGTCGGCCAGCAGGTCGCCATCACCAGCGGCTCCTCCGCGGTGTACAAGGGCGTCTACAACGGCGAGTACGCCGTCGGCCTGACCTATGAGGATCCCTGCGTCACCCTGATCAAGGACGGCGCGACCAACATCAAGGTCATCTACCCGGTCGAGGGCACCGTGTTCCTGCCGGCGCAGATCGGCATCGTCAAGAACGCCAAGAACGTCGAGAACGCGCAGAAGTTCGTCGACTTCATGCTCTCCGAGGAGGCGCAGATCTTCCTGGCGGAGAACACCACCAGCCGCAACGTCCGCGAGGTCGTCTACACCAACGACATCATGACCCCGCTCGCCGAGATCAAGCTGATCTATGAGGACAGCGACTACGTCATCGCGCACACCACTGAGCTGAAGGAAAAGGTTCAGGACATCATGATGGATATGTAATCCACACAAGCGCGAGAGGGCGCGGCGGTTGCGCCGCGCCCTCTTTCCTTTTACCGGCCCCAAGGCGCATGAACCGAGGGCCCGACCACCTGGTACTGTTTTCGTCAAAAATGCTTTCTTTGGCGCGAAGCGGGGAAGGGTCAAGGGATGAAATCCCTTGCGGGGTTTGGGGCGGCGCCCCAAGCAGGTTTCAGGGCGGCAGCCCTCACGCTATCCCTTTACGAGCAGCTTACCGGGAAAGCATTCTGGACAAAGAATAGTATGAAGCGAAAGGAACGAATCTCCATGAGCGTATCCATCCACTTTGAAAACGTCGTCAAAAAGTACGGCGAGAACGTCATCATCCCCGGCCTCAGCCTGGACGTGCGTGAGGGCGAGTTCTTCACGCTGCTCGGCCCCTCCGGCTGCGGCAAGACCACGCTGCTGCGCATGGTCGCCGGCTTCAACTCCATCGAGGGCGGCACCATCTCCTTCAACGGCAGGGTCATCAACGACATCGCGCCAAACAAGCGCAACATCGGCATGGTCTTCCAGAACTATGCTGTCTTCCCGCACATGACCGTGCGCGAGAACGTCGCCTTCGGCCTCGAGAACCGCCATCTGCCCAAGGACGAGATCAAGCGCCGCGTCGATGAAATCCTCGAGACGGTCAAGATCACCCAGTACGCCGACCGCCTGCCCGAGCGCCTCTCCGGCGGCCAGCAGCAGCGCGTCGCGCTCGCCCGCGCCATCGTCATCAAGCCGGATGTGCTGCTGATGGACGAGCCGCTCTCCAACCTCGACGCCAAGCTGCGCATCGAGATGCGCAACGCCATCCGCCAGATCCAGAACAGCGTCGGCATCACCACCATCTACGTCACGCACGATCAGGAGGAGGCCATGGCCGTCTCCGACCGCATCGCCGTCATGAACGGCGGCGTGATCCAGCACGTCTCCACGCCCAAGTCCATCTATCAGCGCCCGGCGAACCAGTTCGTCGCCAACTTCATCGGCCGCAGCAACACGCTGCATGCCCATTATGTGAACGGCGCGCTGAAGTTCGGCAACGGCTTTACCACGGCCTACGACAACATGGGCGCCGCGCCCGAGGAGGATGTGCTTGTCGCCGTGCGTCCGGAGGAGTTCGTCATCGACGAGCACGGCGAGGACGGCATCGACGCGACCGTCGTCTCCAGCGTGTTCCTGGGCCTCAATACCACCTACTTCGTGGAGCTCTATGACGGCACGCAGGCGGAGATCGTGGAGGAAAGCTCCATTTCCTCCATCATCCCCAACGGCACGAAGGTGCGCCTGGGCCTCAAGCTCGACAAGATCAACGTGTTCACCGCCGACGGCAGCGTCAACCTGACGAAGGGAGTTGTGAACGATGTCCGCTAAGCGCCCCCGCCAGAAGATCAAGTGGGATCTGTGGATGATCGTCACCGTCGCCATCAGCGCGTTCTACCTGCTGTTCCTGCTCTATCCGCTGATTTCCATGCTCTCCAAGAGCGTCATCGGCACGGACGGCGGCTTCACCTGGGAGTTCTTCTCCAAGGTCTTCTCCAAAAAGTACTACCAGCGCGCCATCATGGGCAGCCTCAAGATCTCCGCGACCGTGACGCTGATCACCGTGCTCATCGCCACGCCGCTGGCCTACATCATGTCCACCATCCGCATCAAGGGCGCGGGGATTCTGCAGATCCTCATCCTCGTCAGCTCCATGAGCGCCCCGTTCATCGGCGCGTACGCGTGGATCATGCTCTGCGGCCGCAACGGCACCATCACCAACTTCCTTCTCAATACGTTCGGCATCCAGATCGGCGACATCTACGGCTTCAAGGGCTGCGTCATCGTCATGTCGCTCCAGCTGTATTCGCTGGTGTACATGTTCGTCTCCGGCGCGTTCAAGAACATGGACAACTCGCTGATCGAGGCGAGCGAGTCGCTGGGCTGCTCCGGCCTGCGCAAGATCTTCAAGGTCGTGCTGCCGCTGATCATGCCCACGCTGCTCTCCGGCGCGCTGATGGTCTTCATGCGCACGTTTGCCGACTACGGCACCCCGATGCTCATCGGCGAGAACTACAACACGCTGCCCGTCGTCGTCTACAAGGAGTTCCTCTCCGAGATCGGCTCCAGCGACGGCATGGCCGCGGCGATCTCCATCATCGCCATCGTCATCACCACCTGCGTGTTCCTGCTGCAGAAGTACATCGCCAACCGCAAGGTGTTCTCCATGAGCGCGCTGCATCCCGTCGAGGTCAAGCAGGCGCACGGCATCAAGAACGTGCTTGCGCACGCCTACTGCTACATCCTCGTCGGCCTGGCGATCATGCCGCAGTGCTACGTCATCTACTCGTCCTTCCGCAGGACGAGCGGCAAGCTCTACGTGGACGGCTACTGGCTCGGCAGCTACAAGGAGGCCTTCCAGACCGTCGGCAGCTCCATCGTGCACACCTATGCGCTGGCGTTCGCCTCGATCATCGTCATCGTGTTCGTGGCGCTGCTGGTGTCCTATATCGTTGTGCGCCGGCGCAACATCGCCAACGCGATCATCGACGTCGTTTCGATGTTCCCGGAGACGGTCATGGGCTCCATCCTGGGCATCGCGCTGCTGACGACGTTCAACAAGAAGCCCCTGCTGCTCACCGGCGGCGCGTTCATCATGATCCTGTCCTATACCATCCGCCGCCTGCCGTATACGATCCGCTCGTCCTCGGCGATCCTGCGCAACATCTCCCCGAGCATCGAGGAGGCGTCGATCAATCTGGGCGCGTCGGACGCGAAGACGTTCTTCAAGGTAACGGTGCCGATGATGATGCCGGGCGTCATTTCGGGCGCGATCCTCTCGTGGATCATGATCATCACGGAGCTGTCCACGTCGATCATCCTGTACACGACGAAGACGAAGACGATGACGCTGGAGATCTATTCGCAGATCATCCGCGGCAACGACGGCGTGGCCTCGGCCATCTCCGCTATCCTGACCTTCTCGACGATCATCGCGCTGGCAGTCTTCTTCAAGGTCAGCGGCAAGAAGGACATCACGATGTAAGAAAGGCAGCTTCAAGCCGCGCGAAGCGGGGAAGGGTCAAGGGGCAATGCCCCTTGCGGGGTCTGGGGCGGCGCCCCAGGCTAGGGGGTTGGAGGATGAAATCCCCCAACGTCTTCATAAACCGAGAAGCGCCCTGCGATTGGGACGGGTTTGTTCTCACAGCTTCGATGATCCGCCATAACAACCCATCGCATCTCTCAGGCCGTCCGGCTTATCCGGGCGGCCTGTTTGACTGTACACAAATTTCCGTGTGCGCGGACTTATCATGCCTGTATTGAAAAAAGGCGTCTGTAATGGTAGAATATACAAAAGAGAACCGGTGTGAAATGGAGCGTGGACAAATGATTCGCATCAGAGAGCTGTACAGACTCAAAAATATCCGCAATCTCCGGCTGATTGCGGGCGAGGCGGGCCTGGAGCGCACGCTGACCGCCGCTGTGCTCTTTGAATATGACCCGTCCCGCATGCAGCTCCCCGACTTCTACCGCGGCGACCTCGTCGTTACCACGCTGGCCTATGCCCGCGGCGAGGAGCAGCTCGTCGCGCCGTCCCTGCTCGCGCTGATGGATCAGGGCATCGCTGCGCTGCTCGTCAAGACCGCGTACTTCGCCCAGCTGCCGCAGAGCGTCATCGCCGCGGCGGACAGGCTCGGCACGCCCATCTTCCTCTTTGACGATACCTACATCGAGGAGGTCATCCTCGAGCTGACCGACCTCATCCGCGGCAAGCGCCGCTTCGCCGGCTTTGACAAGGAGATCGACGCGCTGCTCTCGCCCGGGCTGGACAGCGCCCGCCAGCGCGAGCTGCTCGCCCATATCGATCCCGTCGGCGCGCCCGCCTACAGGATCTATGCGCTGCTGCCGCGCGAGCGCATGCCCGGGCTGGACGAAAAGCTCTATACGCTGCTCAGCGAGGACGCGCCGCTCGCGCGCAGGCTCATCTGCATGGAGTGGAGGCGCATGCTGCTCATCGTCTGCCACGTCGCGGAGGGGCAGCAGAAGGAGGATGGCGCGCAGCTCGTCGAATCGCTGCTTGCGCGTGCCGGGATCGAGCGCAGCGCGCTGTGCGTGGGCATGAGCAGCCTGTATGCCGAGCGCGGCGACTATCCGATCGTCCTGCGCGAGGCTATCTACGCCGCCCGGGCCGCCAGCCTGGAGGGCCGCCCGCTGATGGCCGCGGACGAGCTGGGCATGTACGCGTTCCTCTTCCCGATGAGCGAAAACCCGTTCGTCGTCGAGCAGTGCAGGCGCTGCATGGCCAGAATCCTCGATTACGACGCGCAGAACCGCACAAACCTGTTCTACACCGCGCAGGTCTACGTCGAGCAGCACATGGAAATCGCTGCCGCCGCCAAGGCGCTCTATCAGCACCCCAACACGGTGCGCTACCGCCTGGGCAAGATCCAGAAGCTGATGGGCATGGAGGACGACGCGACGTTCGCGCCGATGATCAGCCTGATCATCAGCCTGTCCCGGATTCTCGGGGAGGAGGGCAAGGAATGACGCAGCGCATGCAGCCCGGCGACATCGTGCGCCACTTCAAGGGCAACCGCTATGAGATCCTGTATTTCGCCAGGGATTCGGAGACGCAGGCGGACGTGGTCGTCTATCGCGCGCTCTACGGTGAGCGCGGCGTCTGGGTGCGGCCGATGGAGATGTTTTTCTCCGAGGTCGATCACGACAAATACCCGGATTGCAGGCAGAAATGGCGGTTTGAGAAGATCGGTGAATCATACTGATTTCATTCTGAAATGCTTTCCTAAGCGCGAAGCGAAGTGGGGTCAAGGGGCGAAGTCCCTTGCGGGGTTCAGGGGCAGAGCCCCTGAGCAGGTTTGGGCGGCAGCCCAAAACTCCCCCAAAGATAACGCAGTTTCAGAGCAGGCTGCGAAGCAGCCTACGATTGAAACGGGTTTGATTCGCAAAGTGACCATGTAGATATAAATCAGTATAAATTGAAGCGTCGCGCTCCCGCGGCGCTTTTCGCGGCCATCGCTGACTTGAAATCCTATCCGTACGGTGGTAGAATAGAAACACTTCACGGAAATGGAAGGATCGCATGCAGAGAAATCATGACCGCCTGCGCGCCCTGCGGCTCACGCTGCCGGTGATGTGCGGGTATCTCTTTTTGGGCACGGCGTTCGGCGCGGTGCTCGCACAGGCCGGCTTCGGTCCCGTGTGGGCGCTGGCGGCGAGCACGCTCGTCTACGCCGGAAGCCTGCAGTTCGTGCTCGTGCCGATGATGGCGGCGGGTACGTCGCTGCTCACCGTGGCCCTGACCGCGCTGATGGTCAATGTCCGGCACCTGTTCTACGGCCTGTCCTACATCGAGCGCTTCTCCCGCATGGGCCGCCTGCACCCGTACATGATCTTTTCGCTGACGGATGAGACGTACTCCGTCTTCTGCGGCCTGCCGGGGGAGGAGAGCGACGGAGTGATGGTCCGCATCGCGCTCTACGACCAGCTCTATTGGGTGGCGGGCTCCATCGTCGGCGCGCTGCTGGCGAGCAGCCTGCCCGTCGATCTGACCGGCATCGACTTTTCGATGACCGCGCTGTTCATCGTCATCTGCGTGGAGCGCGCCCGGGAGCGCGGCAGCCGCCTGGCGATGGCGGTGGGCGCGGCCTGCGCGCTCGTCAGCCTCGCGCTGCTGGGGCCGGAGCGGTTCCTGGCGCCTGCGCTCGCCGTAACGGCGCTGGTGCTCACGGCGGCGGACGTCGTGGGGAAGGAGGCGGCAGCATGAGCAGGGAAATCCACGCGGCGCTGGTCATCGCCGTGTGCGCGCTGGTGACGCTCGCCCTGCGCGCGCTGCCGTTCGTCTGCTTCGGCGGCAAGCGCGGCATGCCGCAGCGCATCGTCCGGCTGGGCAGCGTGCTGCCTCCGGCGATCATGGCGGCGCTGGTCGTCTATTGCCTCAAGGGTGTGCCCTACGGCACGGTGCGCGAGGGCGCCTGCCAGCTGATCGCGGCGGCAGCGGTCGTTGCGCTGCATGTGTGGAAGCGCAGCACGCTGCTGAGCATCGGCGCGGGCACGGCGCTGTATATGATCCTCATCCGGCTGTGAGCCAAAGACAAAGGAGAAGCAAAGCATGAACATCATTGCCCGCGCGGCGGTGTATATCTACGACGGCAGCCCCATTGCCCCGATCTTCCCTGCGAAGGCCCAGAAGCCCTCGGACGACGCGGGCGAATACCTCTCGGCCATCGCAGAGAAGCTGATGACCTCCGACACGAGCCGAACGACCTATGTGGCCGAGGGCAGCGCGCAGGAGGAGCTGCTGCGCCGCTTCATCCTCGCGCCGTTCGGCGAGGCGGCGGACGTGCTCATGCACAGCATCGACGAGACGATGCAGGCGCTGGAGATCGTGCGCGAGGGGTTCGACATGGCCGTCTTCACGTTTGACCGGGACAACGAGCCGCATCTGTGCGTGGCGCAGCTGCCCTACCGGCGCGGCGTCGTGCATCAGGTGGAAAACGGTGAGGAGGGCCTGTCCACGATGCTGCTCATGCACGGCACGGTGCTGCCGCTCGCCTCGAGCAAGGCCTATGCGGGCTTTGTGGTCAACCTGTCCACGGGCGACATCCGCCTGCGGGACACGGCGGTGCTGACCAACGTGGGCAACCGGCAGCTCTTCTCCGAGGCGCTCTTCGCGATGGCGCCGACGCGCTCCACGAAGGAGGCCGTGCAGGTCGTCACCGAGGCGATCGCGCAGGCAGCCCCGGAGATGCCCGAGCAGGAGCTGCGTCCGGCGGTCAAGCGCGCGATGGCGGCATCCATCGAGGAGAAGGGCGTCATCGACGTGCAGTCGGTCGCCGAGGAGGTCTTCCGCTCCGATCCCGAACGCGAGGCGATGATCGAGCAGGTCTCCCGCCAGCTCGCCGAGGAGAGCGTGGAGCCGGTCATCCCGGTAGAGAACAAGCGCGTGGTCGCGCAGCTGCAGAAGGTCAAGATCCGCACGGACAACGGCATCTCGATCTCGCTGCCGCGCAGCCTCGCGGACGATGAGAACAGCTTCGCCGTCATCAACAACGCGGACGGCTCGATCTCCATCGTCATCAACCATGTGCAGGAGCTGAGGACGGAATGAGCGGGATCGAGAACATGCCCTTCCGCGTGGAGCTGCTGACGGACATGCAGGACGGGCAGCTTCGCAGGCTGATGCGCAGCTTCCGTGCGGAAATCGGCGAGCCGCCGCTGGATGAACATGCGTACGGTCGCCTGACCGATGCCGCGCGCATCGAGCGCATCCGATTTTTCGCTGTGTGGTGCGGCGAGCGGATGGTGGGCATGTGCTCCGTGGCAGCGTGCTTTTCGACGTTTGCCTGCGGGGAGACGGGCGTGCTGGATGACTTCTTCATCGAGCCGGCGTTCCGCAAGCGCGGCATCGCCCGGATGCTGACGCGGGCGGCGCAGGACTATGGCAAAGCGGAGGGCATGGCGAGCCTGACCGTCTGCTGCGCGCCCTGCGACGAGGACATGTATCAGTCACTTGGATTTGACACGCGGCTGGGCGCGACCTTCGCGCATCTGACCGGAGCATGAGAAAGGAAGAGAAGACGATGAACTGGGAAGCCTACACGCAATTCATCCTCGACGAGACGATGGCGCTGCTGGCCATCGACAGCCCGAGCGGCATGACGCAGCGGGCGGCGGAGCACGTCATGGCACGCTTTGCCGCACTGGGCTATGCGCCGCAGCGCACGCGCAAGGACGGCGTACTCGTCTGTCTGGGCGGCGCGGATATGGACGACGCGGTGCTGCTGGAGGCACACATGGACACGCTGGGCGGCATGGTCGCCGAGGTCAAGGGCAGCGGCCGCCTGCGCATCGACCGGGTCGGCGGCCTGCGCGCGGAGAACGTGGAGACGGAGAACTGCCGCGTCTATGCCCGCGGCGGCGCGGTGCTCGAGGGCACGGCGCAGCTGTGCAACGCCTCCGTCCACGTCAACGGCAAGTACGGCGACACGCAGCGCACGTTCGACACGATCGAGATCGTGCTCGACGAGGACGTCAAAACCGCCGACGACGTCAAAAAGCTCGGCGTGCGCAACGGCGACTACGTCTGCTTCGACCCGCGCGCCCGCGTGACGGGCAGCGGCTACATCAAGAGCCGGTTCCTCGACGACAAGCTGAGCGTGGGCATCCTGC
>CAMENN010000092.1 GCA_945928315.1 uncultured Clostridia bacterium | reverse complement strand
GCTCTCAATGTCTTTATTTTTTCTTCAGGTGTTGCACTTGATATGATAACCTAAGTTTGCCCCTTGACCCCACCAGGGACCAGTCCCTGGACCCTTCCTCGCTTCGCGGCGGTTTGAAGCAGGTTTCCCTTAATACCACATCCAGTTATCAAACACGCTCACGGCGTCGCACCAGGCGCGCGGCACCTCAATGCCGGACGCCAGTGGATAAAACGCTATGAACAGCGCCAGCGCCGCTGCGCACAGCACGCCCATCAGCACATGCGTCGCCCGGGGCGCCTTCCGCTCCAGGTACCGCAGCCCCTGCGCCGTCGCCAGGATGATGAACGGCACGCTAGCGAAGTAGTGGTAGATGAACGTCAGCCGCGAAACCAGCACCCACGGCAGATACGCCGAGAGGAAGCCCACGGCGATGACCGGCAGCGCGCGGTCATATTCGTCGTCGCGCCCGCGCACGATGCGCAGCGCCGGCAGCGCGTTGCGGTACACGCTGCAGCCGAGCACGAACAGGATGCCAACGAGGCCCGTCCACCAGACCGCCGGGTTGCCGAAGGAGAGGATCGACGAGGCCATGCCCGCGCCCTTGAAGTCCGCCTGATAGTACCACATCGGCTTGATGATCAGCGGCCACTCGTACCACGGCGAGGCGAAGTAGTGCTCCGCGACGAGGTTCTTGTGGTACTCGAACATGTAGACCTGCGCATCGAGGATGCGCTCAAGGGTCTTGAGGCTGAACGTCACCTCGCCGTACGCGCTCAGGTACGGGATGTAGCTCAGGCAGTAGATGACCACCGGCACCGCCACGAAAAACACGCAGCACGCGGCAATGGTAATCGCGCCGTTTCTGGCGAAGCAGTCCGCCGCATGGGCGAAGGCCGGGTGCTCCCTGCGATGAGCCGCCGCGTAGCGGCTCTGCCGCCAGAGCGAATAGAACCTCGCGAAGAACAGCACCGCCAGGCCGACCGCGCTGTAGCAGCCGATCCACTTGCTGGCGATCGCCAGGCCCATGAACATGCCCGAGAGCGCCAGCGGCACCAGCGTCCTCCAGAGCTTCGTGTGGTAGAAGCTCATCCTCGTCCAGCGCGCCATGCACAGGAACATCAGAATGATGAAGAGTACCGGGAACGAGTCGATCGTCGCGATGCGCGTCTGCGTGAAGTGCATGCAGTCCGCCGCGAAGAGGAACGTGCACAGGAACGCCCAGCGCGTTTTGCCCAGCAGCTGTTTGGCCAGCAGGTAGAGCGCCGGGAGCATCAGCACGCCAGTAAGCGCTCCGGCAAAGCGCCACGCAAACGGCGTCATGCCCATCAGGCGAATACACCAGCTCATGAACACCTTGCCCAGCGGCGGGTGCGTCGTCTCATAGGTGTAGAGCGCGTTGGCGTGCTCGTAGCCCGTGCGCGCGTGATAGATCTCGTCGAAGTACATGCTGTTCATGTAGCTCGGCTTCTCCGGCACGGTGTCCTGCTCGTCGATGATCGTATTCGGGTCGTCCGCGCGGTCCTCGCGCGCACCGGAGGCCGTCGCACTCACGACGGGATACGGCGTGCCCGTGCCGTCGACCGCGGCGACCTCCCACAGCGCAGAGCCCGCGCCGTCGAACGTCACGCGCACATAGCGTCCGGAGAAGGTCAGCATGTCGCCCGTCGCGCCGGTGACCGCGCCGTTTTGATAGACGGGCTTGCGCAGCGCCTGCCACTTGAAGCACTCGCCCTGATCGAAGAAGGCGTCGTGCTCCCCGCCGTAGGTCACGCCGTCGTCGGAAAAGGCGAAGGAGAACGCGGTGTTCGAGATGCCGCCGTAGTAATAGATATGGAAGTCCTCGCGCACCTCGCCCAGGTCGAGCACGATGCTCTCCCCCGCGGCGGTGGAGGTGTAGCCCGTCTGCGGCGCGGTCGTTGCGCCCAGGCCCCAGAAGCCGACGACAGCGTAGACCGCCGTGATGCCGAGCATCGCCGCCCAGTCGCGCCGGGTCATGTGCAGCCCCGCGTCGGGCGCGGTGAGCAGCTCGCGGCGCATGCGCGCGTCGGCGGCGTATTCTCCCTCCGCCTGCGCGTCCTCATGAATCATCCGGACCGGCAGCGCGATCACATGCCCGCGCCAGACGATGTCCGCACAAACCCAGACCGTGACAGCCGCGCCAAGCAGCTGCACGGCGCCGAGGACATAGCCCAGCCAGAGGTTCGGGGCGATCAGGTAGTCAAACGCCAGCACCACGCCGACGTTCACCGCCGCAGCCGCGGAGGCGAGCACCGCGCTGGCCAGCAGCCGCACATCGCCCGTCTGCACATACGCCACGAAGAGCAGCGCCAGCGCGGGCAGGATGTAGCGCTCATGCATTTTGCTGCCGAGGACGAAGATCAGCTGCATCGTCAGCGCGGCGGAGAGGACCAGGCGCGAACGACCCTCGCCCCGCCAATACACCGCGATGCCCGCGAGGAACGAGAGAGCCATCAGCACCGTGCCCAGCAAGCCGTAGGTTACCGGGCCGAAAAGCACGGTATCCGCGCTCACCCAGTTGCCGCCCAGCAGGAACATGAGGTTGCCGGTGGAGAGCGTCGCGAAATTGTAGCTGGAGAGCGTGCTCACATACACATTGACCAGCCAGAGCGGGCTTTCCTGCCTGAGCGAGAACGGCAGCACCACCGCCAGCGTGACGGCCAGCGCCGCGCCGATGCCGATGAGGATCTCGCGCACGGAGCGCTTCTGGCGCACGTCCTTGCAAAGCGCCGCGATGCCCAGCGGCGCGAGCAGGCCCGCCTGCGGCTTGGCCAGCACGGCCAGCGCGAACAGCGGAATCGCCATGCGCCAGCGGCCCTCCTGCGCGTAAAGCAGCAGGAGCACGAGCAGCGCGCAGAGCACCGAGTCGATCTGTCCCCAGCAGCTGCCCGTCACGATGAACGCCGGGTTGAGCGCGATGAGCGCCGCAATGCCCAGCGCCGGGCGCTCGCCCAGCCGACGGTTCGCCTCGCGCCAGCACAGCGCCGCCAGCGCAAGGTCGCAGGCGATGGGCACGAGCTTCATGAGCACCTGCATCGCCATGGACGACAGAGCGATACCCAGCGCGTTCGCGATCACGCCCAGCAGGCCGAGCACCAGCATGTACGCCGGGGGATAATCGCAGAAATAGCCCGATTCATAGAAGTTGGCCGGGCCGCCGGAGGCCATCTTGCCCGCCCATGCGGCGTAGCAGCCCATGTCCACGCCGTAGCCCTCGACGTTCATCGCCAGCACCAGCCGCACGGCGAACGCGAGCACCAGCAGGGCGCACAGCGCCGCCGCACCGCCGCGGCCCCTGCGCGCCGGCGCGGGATGCGCCGGGCGAAGCAGTGTCTGCGCGATGAGCGCGGCCAGCAGCAGATACACCGCCGCCGCGCAAAGCAGCAGCGGGATCGCGGCATCGCTCAGGTCCGCGCTCTCCGTCTTCGCCGTCTCCTTCTGCGGCTCCGGCGTCGCCAGGCTGAGCACGCTCACGCCCATCGGCACGTCGTCCGCCTCGCACAGCTCCACGTCCGTGAACCACGCCTTGCCCGTCGTCTCGGAGCCGTAGCCGCCCAGGCGCACGCAGACGGTGACCTCCTTCTGCCCCTTGCCCGTGCGGGCGTAGAGCGTCACCCGCTGCCACTGTCCCTGCGTGTCATGGACGTCCTCGCTCGTGCCGTACACGCCCAAAAACGAGACATTCGCACCGGTCCTGTCCGCGTCGCAGCCCTCGGCCATCACCAGCGCGGAGAGGCGGTAGGTCGTGTTCTCGCGCACGGCCACGGTCTGCTCAAAGCGCGCGTCGTTGTCCGCGGCGTTCTCTACAAGCACGGCGCTCGTGCCGTCCACCGCCGTCGTCGCCTCCAGATACGAGGCGCCCGCGCTGGTCACCCACATGCCGGTCTCCCAGCCGTCGGGCATGCCGCCGGTCACGGCGGAAAAGTCCCCGTTGACGAGCAGGTTGCCCTCCTGCGGCGCCTCCTGCCCGCCCGTGCGCAGGATGAGCGCGCACGCCGCGGCCAGGATGAGGATCAATGCGGGGATCAGCGCTGCGATGCGTCCGTTCCTTCGCTTCATGTCAAGCCTCCGATGGTCACTCCTGATACGGGAAGGCGTCGCGGATGTGCGTGACGCGCTCCCCCTGAATCTCCAACACGTCAAAGCGGGCCTGCCGATTCATCAGGCCGTTTCGCATCATATAGTACAGCGCGCCCCGGCAGATGCGCCGCTGCTTGGCGGGGGTGACCGCCTCGCGGCCCAGTCCATGCCGGGCGTTTTTCCTCATTTTGACTTCGACAAAGACGAGCGTGCTTCCTTCCTCGGCGATCAGGTCGATCTCCGAGCCGGGCGCGCGGACGTTGCGAGCGAGGATCGTCATCCCCTGCGCCGCCAAAAACTGCTCCGCGCGCAGCTCCGAGAGCGCGCCGGATGCGTGCGCGTCCACGTCACACCTCCACGAAGTGCCCGATGAACGAGCGCCTGTGCGCCGGGCAGGGACCATACTCCCGCAGCGCGGCGATGTGCTGCGCGGTGCCGTAGCCCTTGTGTTTGGCAAAGCCGTACTGTGGATACTGCGCATCCAGCTCGCGCATGAGCCGGTCACGCGTCACCTTCGCCAGGATCGACGCCGCCGCGATGGAATAGCACAGCGCGTCGCCGTGGACGATGCCGCGCACCTCGCCGCGCACGTTCAGGCGGTCGATGGCGTCCACCAGAAACAGGTCGCAGGGCGCGTCCTTCGCCGCATCCGCCATCGCGCGCTTCGTCGCGCAGAGGATGTTGTCCCGGTCGATCTCCTCCGGGGAGGCCAGCTCCACGCGCGCGTAAACCGCCGTCTCCATGATCTGATCGTAGAGCGCCTCGCGCCGCTTCTCGCTGAGCTTCTTGCTGTCGTCCACGTAGAGCAGCAGCGGCTCCGGCGGCATCACCACGCAGGCCGCGGCCACGGGGCCGCACAGCGGGCCGCGCCCGGCCTCGTCGATGCCGGCAAAGGCGCGCCCGGTCTGCCAGATGGCCCGGTCGGTCTGCGCGATCTCCTCAAGCCGCGCGTTCCAGTCCTTTTTCACCGGTCAGCCCTCCCTCGGCGGCTGCTGCAGCGAGATGCGCCCCAGCTTGCCCGCGCGGAACTCGTCGAGCACGACGGCCGCGCCGCGGTCGGTATCGCACACCGCGCCGGGCAGCAGCCAGCCGCGCCCGCGGCAGGCCTCCTCCAGCAGCGGCACGCCGGTGAGCGAGGCGTCCTTCAGCTTGAAGCGCGCCGCCACGGCGTCGGGCTTGTCCTGCATCAGGCGCTCGAGCAGCCGGATGGCGAGCATCTGCTGGTCCATGACCTGATCGTTGATCGTGCCCACGAACGCCAGACACTGCGCGTCGCGCTGGTCGGAGAGCTTGGGCCAGAGCAGGCCGGGGGTGTCCAGCAGCTCCAGATACGGCGTGATGCGCACCCACTGATTGCTGCGGGTGACGCCGGGCCGGTCGCCGGTTTTGGCGATGGACGCGCCGTTGACCTTGTTGGTGAAGGTGGACTTGCCGACGTTGGGCACGCCGACGATCATCGCGCGCACGGTCTTTTTGACGCCGCGCTCGGCCATGCGCGCCACCAGCTCGGCGGCGCTCCTCTCGATGCGGGCGATCACGTCCTTGGCGCGGCCCTTCGTGCTGTCAAAGCTCATGACGTCGAGCCCCTGCGCGCGGTAATGGGCGAGCCAGGCGCGGGTGACGCTTTCCTCGGCGAGGTCGGCCTTGTTGAGCACGAGCAGGCGGCGCTTGCCGCGGGTGAGCTCGTCGAGGTCGGGATTGCGGCTGGCGCGGGGGATGCGCGCGTCGCACAGCTCGACCACCACATCCACGCGGCCGAGCTGCTCGGCGAGGCGGCGCCTTGCGCGAGCCATATGGCCGGGATACCAGTTGATGGCCTTTTCCTCGGCGCGAAGGATCATATCGTCGTTCATAATCGCACTCCTTGAATGAAGAAAAAACTCGTAAAACCGCGCGAAGCGAAGCAGGGAGTCTGAGGGGACTGGAGCCGAGCGCGCCCTGTGGGCGATGAAGCGAGGCGGAACGTCGGAAATCGAAAGGAGCGACACTTGTGTCGCGACTATGCGAGTTTCCCGGACTCACTGTCCCTCAGGCAGGTTTTAGGGCGGCAGCCCTAACGTCACCCCATCGCGAAGCGATCAAAGAAAAAGCAGTCAGGGAGCGAAGCGTTACCTGACGGGTTCATTCCGCACATCCGCTTGGATGCGCCCCGCCCGTAAAACCGCGCGAAGCGAAGCGGGGAGTCTGGGGGACACTGTCCCTCAGGCAGGTTTTAGGGCAGCAGCCCTAACGTCACCCCATCGCGAAGCGATCAAAGAAAAAGCAGTCAGGGAGCGAAGCGAGCCCTGACGGGTTCGTTCCGCAAATCCTCACGGATGCGCCAACCCGCACGCTTCTTCCCGTGCGGGCGGATCCTGCCCGTCCCGCCCACGTCAAGGCTTCCCATGAAATCAAAAAGGGCCGCCGGAAACCGGCGACCCCGAAAGCACAATTACTTTTCCTTAATCTTGGCGGCTTTGCCGGACAGATTACGCAGGTAGTACAGCTTCGCACGACGGACTTTGCCGCGGCGCAGCACCGTAATCTTGTCAAGACGCGGGGAATGCAGCGGGAAGGTACGCTCCACGCCGATGCCGTAGGAAACACGGCGCAGGGTGAAGGTCTCGCGGATGCTGCCATTGCGCTTGGCGATGCAGATGCCCTCGAAGGCCTGCAGACGCTCGCGATCGCCCTCAACGACCTTCACCATCACACGCAGGGTGTCGCCCACGTTGAACTTGGGAAGATCCTTCTTGAGCTGCTCGCTCTCGATCGCACGGATGATCTCGCTCATGTCGATTTCTCCTTTCATCATAGACGTTCATGTCCGGCGCGACTTCGCCCACAGCGGAACGCCCGTTTCATACGGCGTCTATTATACCATTGACCCGACGCCTTTTGCAAGAGAAATTTTCCGATTTTCACGCGGGAATCCGGCTTTTTTCCGTTTTTCCGGGCCGGTCAGGGCAGGAAGGGCCTCCGATCGGGCCTTCTGAATCCAAAGCGTCCGGGGTGAAGGCTGCTTTTCGGGGGGAAGGGTGCGCGCGCATCAGCGAAGCCGCGCGACAGCTCCCCGTCAGGGATCGCTTCGCTCCCTGACGGCTTTTTTCCTTGATCGCTTCGCGATGGGGCAACGATGGGGGTCTTACCCCCATACCCCTGTCTGAGGGACAGTGAGTCCGGGAAACTCGCATAGTCGCGACACAAGTGTCGCTCCTTTCGATTTCCGACGTTCCGCCTCGCTTCATCGCCCACAGGGCGCGCTCGGCTCCAGTCCCCTCAGACTCCCTTCTTCGCTTCGCGCGGTTTTAAGTGGCTATCTCGCCGCGTCCAGCGCCTGCGTCACCCCGCGCAGCGCCGACGCCGCGCTCCTTCCCTCCATCAGCGTCCCGCGAAGCGCGTCGCACAGCAGCGTGCTCAGCAGCGTTCCCTGCGGATGCGCGCCCACCGCGGGCAGCCAGACCGCGCCGTCCTCCTCAATCCCCCGCTCGCCGAGGATCTGCTGCACCTGCGCATCCTGCGCGAGGAACGCAGCCGCCGCCTTCGCCAGCGCGTCCATCTGCGCGTCGCCCGTCAGCAGCACCGCCGCGCCGATCACCTCAAACGAATGCACCGGCATCCCCGTCGAGGAGGGGTACGGCAGCGTGCAAAGCTCCAGCCCGCTCTCGCGGATGCGCGCGCGGCTTGCCCGCTCGTCTGCGTCCATCCAGTCGATGAACACCGCCGTCTCGCCGGCAAGGAAGTGCTCGAGCGCCTCCTCACGGCTCTGCGCCCAGCCGATCTGCCCGCCCTCCAGCATATCCCGCAGCCACTCGAGCGCCGCGGCCGCGGAGCCGCAGTCCGCCTGGCAGACCTGCCCGTCCTCCGAGAGGAACGCGCCGCCGAAGAGCGCCTGCACCAGCGCCTCGAGCCCCGCGCAAGTATCCGGCTCCGGCGGCCAAAGCTCCATCGCGGGCGTGTCGCCGTCATAGAGCGCCTCCAGCGCCTGCTGCAGCTCCAGCGGATACCAGACCGGATGCGTGCGCGCGTCCAGCAGGTCCGAAAGGTGCTCCTGCTCCAGCCTGCGCCGGTTGACCGCCATCTGCCTGTGGTGCGCCAGCAGCGGTATCATGAACAGCTCGCCGTCCTGCTCGCAGGCGGAGAGCACCTGCTGCGCCATGCGCGCCCCGTCCGGCACGTCAGGCACGGCGAGCATCCCCTCCTTCGCGTACAGGCGCGCCTCCTCCGGCGGGCAGATCGCCAGCAGCGGCGCCTCGTCGCGCAGCACGAGCGCGCGCAGCGTGTCGTCCGTCTCCTGCTCCGCGATCAGCTCGACCTCCGCGGGCGCGGCCTCCCGCTCCAGCAGCGCAGCCAGCTGCCGCGCCGTCTCCAGCGGCATCGCCTCCGCGGACACATACACCGTCAGATCCGCCTGCGCCGCGCCGGGCGCGCACAGGCCCAGCAGCAGCACGGCCGCCAGCGCACACAGTCCCCTCTTCACACAATCCCCTCCTCGTCCATGTTCACACTATATACGGGCGGGCGGGAAAACATGCGGGGTTTCGCGGGAAAATGCGGCGGACGGCCGCGCGTAAAAAACACCGGAAGGCCAGCACGGGAGCCGTTGGTTCCGCGATGCCGGCCTGCCGGTGACAGGGAGGGGATTGTTGAGGAGGAGCGCACAGCCGATGGTCAGTGCAAATTGACCGACCGGTATCGCTTCGCGCTGCATAAAGGATTTACTCTTCTGTTAAGCTCCGGCCTCGGGCGCAAAGCAACCGGCATCATGCCGGTTAGACGCAAAACAGTATGAAATCAGAAACGGCTCTGCAGGAACGCCCGCAGGCGCTCTGTCTCCGGGTGCTCGAGCACCTGTGCCGGGCTGCCCTGCTCGCAGATCACGCCCTGGTCCATGAACACCACCTTGCTGGCGACCGCCCGGGCAAAGCCCATCTCGTGCGTCACCACCAGCATCGTCATGCCCTCGCGCGCCAGATCCTGCATGACCAGCAGCACCTCGCCGACCATCTCCGGGTCGAGCGCGGAGGTCGGCTCGTCAAAGAGGATGACCTCCGGGTCCATCGCCAGCGCGCGGGCGATGGCCACGCGCTGCTTCTGGCCGCCGGAGAGCTGGCGCGGCTTCGCGCTGACATACGCCTCCATGCCGACCTTGCGCAGATACTTGCGGGCGTTCTCCTCGCTCTCCTCGCGGGAGCGGTGGAGCACCTTCATCTGCCCCGCCACGCAGTTGCCCAGCACGTCCATGTTGCCGAACAGATTGAACTGCTGGAACACCATGCCCACGCGCGCGTGATACTGCGCCATGTTCACATGGCCGGAGAGGATGTCCTCCCCATGATAGAGGATCTGGCCCGCGTCCGGCGTCTCCAGCAGATTGATGCAGCGCAGCAGCGTCGATTTGCCGGAGCCGGAGGAGCCGATGATGCACGTCGCCTCGCCCTCGTTCGCCGTGAAATCGACGCCGCGCAGCACCTCATGGCTGCCGAACGCCTTGTGCAGGCCGCGAATCTCGATCACGCCTTCCATGACTTCGTCGCCTCCTTTTCATTCTCCACGGAGACGACGATCTCCGCGCGGCTGTCGCTCTGGGAGCCGTGGATGACGTAGTTGTCCGGGCCGTCCATTTTGCGCTCGACCCAGGCCAGAATCCGGCTGACGGAGAGCGTCAGCACCAGATAGATGCACGCGATGATGAAATAGACCTCAAAGTAGCGGTAGTAGGCGCCCGCAGCGCTCTTGGCCTGGAAGAACAGTTCGGAGACGGAGATGACGTTGAGCACGCTGGAATCCTTGATGTTGACGATGAACTCATTGCCCACGGACGGCAGGATGTTGCGGATGGCCTGCGGGAGGACGACGGTGGTCATGGTCTGCCAGTGGGTCATGCCGATGGCGTGCGCGGCCTCGAACTGGCCCTTGTCCACGGAGACGATGCCGCCGCGGATGATCTCGGCCATGTACGCGCCGGTATTGATGGAGATGATGAAGATGGCGGCGAACGTGGTATCCATGTAGATGCCGGCGTACTGCGCGCCGTAGTAGATGACGACGGCTTGAACGATCATCGGCGTGCCGCGGAAGACCTGGATATAGACGTTCATGAGAATCTGCACGGCGCGCAGCAGGGTGCGGCGCACGGCGAGGGAGACGCGTTCAGCACGGCTCTGGCGGCGCGGATCGCGGCTGCGGGGCATGGCGATGGTACGCACGATGGCGACGAGCAGGCCGATGAGGAAGCCGAGGACGGTACCGGTGAGCGCGATGAGCAGCGTCATGCCGGTGCCGCGCAGGAAGAGCGTGCCGTACTTTTGCAGCAGGAACGCGACCCAGCCGAAGAATGAGGTGGAAGCTGTTGGCATGGTGGACTCCTTATACATGAATAGTATCGAAGATAAGCGCGAAGCGAGGAAGGGGTCTGGGGACTGGTCCCCAGGCTAGGGGTTTGGGGGATGAAATCCCCCAACGTTCCCATATCGCGAAGCGATCAAAGAAAAAAGCAGTCAGGGAGCGAAGCGTTACCTGACGGGGAGTTTCCTCCCGGCAGCGACAGGACGCCGCAGCGGACACCGCGCAGGTTCGGGCTGTGCACCCAAGCACGGTCTGAGTCTGCGTAATTCAGTGCTGGTTACAGACCCACAGGGTTGCAGGGTTGCAGAGTTGCAAGACTACGGGGCTACGAAACTACGGGACTACGGGACTACGGGATTACGAGGTCTCCGGGGCTACGGGGTTACGGAGCGTCGGCGCTTTTGCGCATCAGCCCCGTCTCAATCGTAGACCGCTTCGCGGTCTGCTCTGAGACTACGTTTTCTCTTGTTGTTTTTGGGGACTGCCGTCCCCATACCCCTGCCTGGGGCGCCGCCCCAGACCCCGCAAGGGGCTTAGCCCCTTGACCCTTCTTCGCTTCGCGCGGCTTCAAGAAGCTTTGCCTTGAACGCGAAAAGGGCTGCCGCGTTTCACGGCAGTCCGATGAATCCCTGCCCCGCTTACTCGCTCAGCGGCTGCGCGGCGACGGCGGCGATCATGATGTCATTGCGCTCCTCGTCGCTGATCCCGGCGAGAATCTCGTTGATCTGCTCCTTCAGTTCGCTGCCCTGGCGAATACCCACGGCGATCTCCGCGGACTCCGGATCGACCGTGAAGCCCTGGCCCTCCGCAAAGGTGAGGTACGTCAGGTCGGGGTTCGCAGAGGTCGCGGACACCGCGCCCGGAATGTCGGCGATGTAGCCGTCCATCGCGCCGGAGCTCACCGCCACGATCATCGTTGCGAAGGTGTCCTGCGCCGGCATCTTCTTCGCGCCCGGAATCTGGTCGATCATGTCATAGTGGAAGGTGCTCATCTGGCCGGTGATCTTCGCGCCCGCCAGGTCGGCAAGGCTCGCCGCCGCGGCATACGCGCTGTCCTTGCGGACCACCACCGTCAGCTCGGTGACGTAGTAGGCGTCGGTGAAGTCGATGGTCAGCTTGCGCTCGGCCGTCGGGCTCATGCCCGCGATGATCACGTCGATGTTGCCGGAGAGCAGCGCCGGGGTGAGGCCGTCCCACTCGGTCTTGACGATCTCCAACTCCATGCCCAGCTTATCGGCGATGATCTGCGCGATGCGCACATCATAGCCGTCC
>CAMENN010000091.1 GCA_945928315.1 uncultured Clostridia bacterium | reverse complement strand
CTCTCAATGTCTTTATTTTTTCCTCAGGTGTTGCACTTGATATGATAATCTAAGAGTGCCCCTTGACCCCGCTTCGCTTCGCGCCTATGAAAGCATCTTCATATCAAAAGGAGGCACCCATGCTCACCTCTCTCGCGCTCATCTTTCTCCTCGGGCTGGCGATGGCCGCCCTGTGCCAGCAGCTGTGCCTGCCGCGCATCATCGGCATGCTGCTCACCGGCGTGGTCCTCGGACCGTATGCCCTCGGCGGACTCGATCCCTCCATCCTCGCCGTCTCCGCCGATCTGCGCAAAATGGCGCTGGTCATCATCCTGCTCAAGGCGGGCCTCTCGCTCAACCTCTCCGATCTCAGGCGCGTCGGCCGCCCCGCCGTGCTGATGGCCTTCCTGCCGGCGAGCTTCGAGATCCTCGCCGTCACGCTCTTCGCCCCGCGCATCTTCGGCATTTCGCACATCGAGGCCGCGGTGATGGGCGCGGTGCTCGGCGCGGTCTCCCCGGCGGTGGTCATCCCGCGCATGGTGCAGCTGATGGAGACGGGCTACGGCACGGACAAGAGCATCCCGCAGCTGATCATGGCCGGGGCCTCCTGCGACGACGTGTTCGTCATCGTGCTCTTCTCCACGCTGACCGGCATGGCGCAGGGCGGCAGCGCCAGCGCGCTCAACCTGGCGCGCATTCCCGTGTCCATCGTGCTGGGCATCGCCCTGGGCGCGGCGGCCGGCTGCGCGCTCAGCCTGTTCTTCGAGACGGCCTGCGCCCGAGGGCGCTGCGTGCGCAACAGCACGAAGGTCATCGTCGTGCTGGGTGTCTCCTTCCTGCTCATGGCGGTGGAGGACCGGCTCGGCGGCGCCGTCTCCGGCCTGCTGGCGGTCGTGAGCATGGCCTGCGCGCTGAAGCTGCGCAGCCCGGCGTTCGTCTCCAGGCGCCTCTCCGAGAAGTTCGGCAAGCTCTGGATCGCTGCGGAGGTCATGCTCTTCGTGCTCGTCGGCGCGGCGGTCGATGTCCGCTACACGCTGGGCGCGGGGGCAGGCGCACTGGCGCTGCTGGCGGTTTCGCTCGCGTTCCGGGCCGCCGGCGTCTGCCTCTGTCTGCTGGGTACCCGCCTCAACCGCCGCGAGCGCGCGTTCTGCGTCGTCGCCTATCTGCCCAAGGCGACCGTCCAGGCGGCCATCGGCTCCGTGCCGCTCGCCATGGGCCTGCCCTGCGGCCAGCTCGTGCTCTCCGTCGCCGTGCTCGCCATCCTCGTCACCGCCCCGCTCGGCGCGCTGGGCATGGACGCCTCCTGCCGGCACTGGCTGCAAAGGGAGGCTCCGCAGGCACCGGGCCGCACAGAAGCACAGCATGAAAAGGGGCTGTCAGGCTAATTCCGAACAATCCGTTAAGCAACTTTCTAAGAATAATTAGCTTTTTCGAGCTTGGGGCTCTGCCCCAACGCCCCGCCAAAGGGCTTTCCGATCGCCCTTTGGAAACCTTCGGGCGCAAACCCTCTTAGTTATTACCTGGAATGTCTGAATTCTTAGCCTGACAGCCCCTTTGCGGTATAGGCCGGTCGCGGACGTCATTCCCCCGCGAGGAGGCTGGCTTCCCGCGCCTGCATGCGCACCACGGCGGGCGTGATGCTGCTCTTGCGCTTGAATGCCTTGTAAAACGCGTTGGTCGAGTTGAACCCGCACACCTTCGCCACCTCGGCGATCGGCAGCGACGTGCTGCGCAGCAGCGAGAGCGCGCGCTCATAGCGCTGCTGCTCCACATAATCGAAGAACGAGCAGCCCTTTTCCATGCGGATCGCCTTTTGCAGCGTCGGCTCGGAGATGGCAAAATGATCGGCGACCAGACGCACGCTCAGCGCGCTATCGCCCAGATGCTCATCGATGAAGCGGCAGAACGACGCCGCAAACGACGTCTGCCGGCCGCGGGCCGCCTCGCCGAGCAGATCGCAGACTCGTTCGCAGCAGGCGCTCAGCTGCTCGATCAGCTCGTTCTCGCTCAAATCGCCGTGATAGTCCGGGATCTCCAGCGAGGACAGCTCCTCATACCGCTCCGCCTTGACGCGCAGGATCACGCTGCGGATGTTGTAATAGACCTGGCGGTTCATGACCTCGTCGAGAAACGTTGCCGCGCGCGTCCCCTCGTAGACGGTGTGCAGCAGCGAGAGCGCACCTGTCTTTTCCGCGTGCAGAAGCAGCGTGTGCAGCTGGGACATCTCCGCGTAATCCAGCGGCACCTTCCGCGGCTGGTCCGGGAAGTTCCCCCGCTGCCACACGTCGAGCAGCTGCCCGTCCATCTGGCTGGCACAGTGGATGATGCCCTGCACGCTCTGATACAGCGCATGCAGCTGCTCGCAGCTGTGTCCCTCGTCGCTCAGCGCGATCATCAGATGCAGGCGCTGCGTCTCCAGCGCCGTCCGCCGCAGCGCAGCCAGCTCCTGCGCCCAGTCTCCGTCGCTGCGCGCGCCGAGCACCGCCACCACATGGTGTCCGCCGGAGAAGACGTAGGGCGCGGGCGTCAGCTGCGTCCGGATCAGCTCCAGCAGCGCCACCTGCCGCAGGGACAGGTACTCGAGCTGGTTCTCCTCCTCCTCGTCCGGCAGGACGATCAGCGCCAGCTGATAGCGCTCCGGGAAGTCCGGGAAGCACTGCCCGAACTCGCGCATGCGCCGCCGCGATGAGGCGCTCTCACGCACCGGCGTCTCCCGCAGCAGCGCTTCGAACACGTGATCGCGCACGGACTGCTGCTGGTTCGTCAGCGCCTGCTTGTACAGGTCCACCGAGAAGGCCAGGTTGGTCACCGTCCGGCCGATGTACTCGAAGCTGCTCGAGGCCGTCTCCTCCGGCCCCGCGCTGTCCACGCTGCTGGCCAGCTCCACCAGCCTGTCCACGGGCCTGCTCGAGCGGATGGCCAGCACGGCGCACAGGCAAAGCCCCGCCAGCACCAGCAGGCCGAAGGAGATCACCAGCAGGCGCACCGCCGGCTGCATCATGTTCGTGAACAGCGTCCCGGACAGGCGCAGGCTCACCGTCAGGCCGCTCTGCGCGGAGGTGGCCGTCAGCGTCCGCTGTCCCTCGCCCCGCGGGGCCAGGCCGCTCTGCATCAGCACCTCGCCGGCGCCGGAGAGCAGCGTGAAGCCCGCCTCCTCCGCGTCGTAATCCGGCATCAGCAGGCCGGTCAGCGTCTCCACCGAGAAGGTCGCGTAGAGCACGCCGGCGGGGCTGCGGCTCAGCATCTGGGACATGCTGCACAGCCAGACCAGCGCCTGGCTGCTGCCCGACTCGCTGACGACCTCCATGCAGGGCAGGAACGTCCACTGCGTATCCGGGTGGCCGAAGGTCGACAGGAAGGTCTCCTTGTCCATGTCGCCGAAGCGGATGAACACGCCGTAATCGTCCTGCGAGGGCAGGTGAATCCGCTCGCGGGTGAAGAGCACGTTGTTGCTCAGCAGCAATCCGGAATCCTCCGCATAGGGCTGCGCCATGCACAGGCGAGCGAACTCCTTATGCAGCCGCTGCAGCTGATAGCAGTCCGCGGGGGTCAACTCATCCGCGTCCTTGCCGGGCCATGGTCCGGTACTCGACGTCCTGCGCGATGGAATACGCGATGCCGTGCAGGGATTCCAGCTGCTGGTCCAGCTGGCGCAGCCCGCCGGTGAGCTGCTCCTGGGCCAGGGTCATCTGCTTCTTTTCCAGCAGCGACAGCGTGTTGTAATAGAAGGGAATCATCAGCACGATCACCCCGAAGAGCAGCATCAGATACCCGCACAGGAAATGGAGAATGGTGCGCCTGTTCATAAAGACTCCTCGCTCAGCCAAAATGGTCATCTGTATGTATTATAGGGAAAAACGGCGCCTTTTGGCAATGGCGAATTCATGGCCGCACCCCGTTTTCGTTTTTTACAAGCGGGAGTTTTCCTTTGGAACACGGACTTTTTCGCATCAGAAAAAAACTGTGTCATTTCATGTTGAAATGACGGCGGTTTCCGTTTATGATAGATCAAACAGGCATGCTGCCGGGGCTTTGCACAGTCCCCGGCGGAAACAGACCTTCGGAAGGACCTCCGCCTTCCGCCGCTGCGTTCCCGGGGAGCGCCAATGAAAGGATATACCCGATGAACAGACATACGCTTCTCCTCGCGGCCGCGCTGCTGGCCCTGGGGCTGATTCTCCCCTGCGCCGCCTCCGCGCAGACGCCCGACCACCTGACGGTGGGCATCGCGGCCATCTCCAGCGTGATCGACTACGAGACGAACGCCATGACGCGCTGCCTCGAGGAGGACGGCAATTTCGAGCTCGACTTCATCACCTTCGCGCCGGAGGAGATGATCGACCGGCTTAACCTGATGATCCAGAACGGCAGTGCTCTGCCCGATGTGCTGGTCTTCGGCAGCGGGCACCGGCCCCAGCCGATGCTCGTGTACAACTGGGCGCTCAGCGGAGCCGTCATCCCGCTGACCGGTTATGTGCAAAGCGATGCGCCCAGCTTCACCGCCGCCGTCGCGGAGTGCGGCACGGATCTCATCCCGCTCATCACGATGCCGGACGGAGAGATCTACTACCTGCCCTCCTACCGCTTCTCCATCGCCAACGAATACCAGCACAAGAACTGGATCTATCAGCCCTGGCTCGATGCCCTCGGCCTGGAGGCGCCCACCGACGCCGAGAGCCTCTACCTCGTGCTCAGGGCCTTCAAGGAGCAGGACCCCAACGGCAACGGCCTGCAGGACGAAATCCCGCTGCTGACCTCCGCCGAGATGACCGCCTACGTCATCCGCTCGCTGCTGAGCATGTTCTGCGACGTCGGCAGCATGAACGACAGCATCGCCGTTCAGGACGGGCAGCTGGTCGCCTCCTATGCGACGGAGGCCTACCGCGAGGGCCTGCGCTACATCCACCGGCTGGTGGAGGAGGGGCTTTTCAGCACGCTGAGCTTCACCATCGACGAGGCGCAGTTCAGCGCCATCGTGTCGCAGGAGACGACCGTCGTCGGCATGAGCGTGCGCCCCTCCCTGGCGACCGCACTGCCCTTCGATGACCCGCGCCGCGCCGAGTACGTCGGCATCGCGCCCTTCGCGATGGCGGACGGCACGGTGCTCACCCCCTACACCCCGACGACCGCGAACGCCCACTTCGTCATCACCTCCGGCTGCCGGAATCCGGAGGCCGCCTTCCGGCTGGGCGATCTGCTCTGCTCGGAGAAGTTTACCATCATGAACCGCTGGGGGCTGGAGGGCGTCGATTGGGTCACGCCGCCCGAGGGCTCCGTCTCCCTCTACGACTTTCTCGGCTATGAGCCGCTCATCATGACCACCGGACATACCACCTGGGGCGCGCCCCAGAACCAGTACTGGGCCAGCCAGGGCCCGTTCATCCGCGGCTACCGCCTGCAGTGCGGGCAGGCCTGGAACGGCGACCCGCTCGACAGCGAATACATGATCGCCCGGGTCATGCCGGAGTACATCGGCAAGGGGCCGAAGGAATACATCGGCATGCTCAACTACACGATGGAGGAGAGCGAGCAGATCAGTGAGCTGCTGGCCACCGTCAACAGCTACGTCCGCGAGATGCAGCTTCAGTTCATCACCGGCGTGCTCAGCCTGGATCACGACTGGGACGAGTACCTGCGCCATCTGTACGCGAGCGACCTTGACACGGTGCTGCGCATCATGCAGAGCGCCTACGACCGCAGCCTGCCCGGCAGCTGACGGGCCGTGCGCGAAGCGGCAACCACTGTAAATACGACGCCTGTCGGGGAGCAGCGCTGCGCCCCGCCTGTGCGCTGAAAACCGAAAGGGAGCGACACCATGAACCTCATCTATGTTCACACCCACGACTCCGGAAGGTACATGCAGCCCTACGGCATCGGTACCGACAACCCGAACTTCATGCGGCTGGCGCGCGAGAGCTTCATGTTCCATCAGGCGCACTGCACCGCGCCGACCTGTTCATGCAGCCGTGTGGGCATGCTCTCCGGCATGGCCCCGCACAGCTCGGGCATGTTCGGCCTGGCGCACCGCGGCTTCCACATGGACGACTACCACAAGCACCTCTCCCACTACCTGCACGACCACGGCTATTACACGGTCCTCTCCGGCGTGCAGCATGAGGCGAAGGACGACAGCGTGCTCGGCTATGACGAGCGCTTCACCAAGCGCGCCCCGTCCTCCCGCGAGCGCGATCTGGCGTCACTTGCCTACGCGCTCGACTTCCTGCGCAGCGGGCGCAACGGCGACAAGCCGTTCTTCCTGGCCTTCGGCATGCACAGCACGCACCTGGTCTATGAGGAAAACCACGACATCGAGGAGGACTTCGTGCTCCCGCCGCCGCCCATCGTCAACACGCCCGAGACGCGGCACGACTTCAGCAACTACCTGACCAGCCTGCGCACGGCGGACGAGCTGCTGGGCGCGCTGCTCGATGAGGTGGACGCCCTGGGCCTGCGCGAAAATACCGTCGTGATCTACACGACCGACCACGGCGTCTCCTTCCCGGAGATGAAATGCACCCTCACCGACGCCGGAACGGGCATCGCGCTGTTCATCCGCCATCCGCAGATCGGCCGCGGCGCCTCCGACGCGATGGTCTCGCATGTGGATGTCTTCCCGACGATCTGTGACATGCTGAACCTGCCCCATCCCGACTGGCTGCAGGGCAAGTCCCTGCTGCCCCTGATGAAGGGCGAGACCGACAAGATCCACGACTACGTCTTCTCCGAGGTCACCTACCACGCAGCCTACGAGCCGCAGCGCGGCGTACGCAGCAACCGCATGAAGTACATCCGCCTGTTCGACGAGGACACGCACAAGCCGCTGGTCAACATCGGCGATCACGAGGCCAAGGACGTCTACCTGACCTCCAAGCTGCCGCGCCTGCCCCGCAAGCGCGAGTTCCTGTTCGACCTGGTGGCCGACCCGATGGAGCGCATCAACCTGGTGGACGTGCCCGAATACCGCGAGGAGTACGAGGAGCTCTCCCGCGTGCTGCACCAGTGGATGGTGGACACCCATGACCCGCTGCTGAACGGCCCGATCCCGATGGAGCCGGGCCAGATCGCCAACAAGACGAGCGCCATCAGCCCCTTTGAGCCGTGCTACGACTGCGACGGCAACCAGGTGGACTGACGCCGGGGCAGGGTCGCCATGAACCTGATGATCAAGCCGGTCTCCGGCCACTGCAACCTCGACTGCCGCTACTGCTTCTACAAGGCCGGGCACACGCAGGGCCGCGCCATGACGGCGCAGGATGCCCGCACGCTCCTGGGCAAGGTGCTCCCGTACATCGCCGCGGGCTATCCGCTGGTGTTCCAGGGCGGCGAGCCGCTGCTGGCCGGGCATGACTACTTCGAGGCGGTCTTTTCCCTGCTCGACGCGCACGGCCTGCAGGTGCCGGTCTTCATCCAGACGAACGGCACGCTGCTCGACGCGCGCTTTACCCGGCTGTTCGCGGAGCACCACGCGCTGGTCGGCGTCTCGCTGGACGGCACGCGGAAGACCCACGGCGCCTACCGCCCGGACTTCGACCGCGTGATGGACGGCATCCGCTGCCTGCGCGAGGCCGGCTGTGAGTTCAACGTGCTCACCGTCGTCACCGATGCGCTGGCCGCGCGCGTGGACGACGTCTGGGCCTTCTACCGTGAGCAGGACTTCGGCTATCAGCAGTACATCCCCTGCATGGCGCCGCCGGGTGCTGCGCCAGACCGCCATCTTAGCAGCGAGTGCTACGGCACGTTCCTGTGCCGCCTGTTCGACCTGTGGAAAGCCGACTATGACCGGGGCCGCTATGTCTACGTCCGCTTCTTTGAGAACATCCTGCTGCTCCTCTCCGGCTATCCGGCGGAGGACTGCGGTGCGGGCGGCATCTGTTCCCCGCAGTTCCTGATCGAATCGGACGGCAGCGTCTACCCGTGCGACTTCTACGTCGCCCCGGAATACCGCCTGGGCAATCTGCACACCGACACCCCGGAGGCGCTCGAGCGCCGGCTTCTGCGCACGGATTTCATCTCCTCCTCCGTCGCGCTGCCGGAATCCTGCGCTGCCTGCCGCTATGTGCACCTGTGCCGCGGCGGCTGCAAGCGGTATCGCGACAGCGGCGGGCGCTTCATCCACTGTGAGGCCTACCGCCGGTTTTTCGACCATGCGCTGAAGCCGATGCTTGCGTTGCTCGACGCCCGCTTCGGGGAGAAGCCGTGAGGGGTACAGCCGGGCAGACAGCGGAAAAAGTACAGACAGGGCCAGCAAAACGCTGGCCCTGTTTCGCGCCCCTTCCCCTTTCAACAGGGCAAACCGCCGTCTTCATCCGTCATGCGCCTCACCCGGACCGGGCTGCGGGACGCTTCTCTGCAGACAAAAAAACAACCGTCCAAGCGGTGAAGCTTGAACGGTTTTCTTTGGTGGCTCAAGTAGGACTCGAACCTACGACACTCCGGGTATGAACCGAATGCTCTAGCCAGCTGAGCTATTGAGCCAAGATGGTTGCGGGAGAAGGATTTGAACCTTCGACCTTCGGGTTATGAGCCCGACGAGCTGCCAGACTGCTCCATCCCGCGATGTGAGCCGTCGTTCTGACGACATGGACTATTGTAACACAGTCGCCGTATTCTGTCAATAGCTCTGCGCAAATTTTTTCTTCAAATATCCGTCCATGTTTCCGTGGGCGGACAGACGCAGCTGCGCAATGCCGAAGCTGCGCATCGCGGCCTCCAGAATCGCAATGCCGCTGGGGATGATGTCGGCGCGGTGCGGCATCAGGCCTTCCACATGGCGGCGCTCTTCCATGGTCATCGCAGCCAGGCGGCGTCCCCACCCGGCGACCTGATCCGCGCGCATCACCATGCCCTCGCACGTCTCCGGATCGAAGAGCGGCACACGCCGCTCCATCGCGCCCAGCGTGGTCATCGTCCCGCCGACGCCCACCCATTGCGCCCGGGCAGGCATCGCCAGCAGCGCGCGCGCATCCCGCTCGATGATCCGCCTGCACCGCGCGACCGTCTCCTCGTAATCCGTCAGGCTCAGCACGCTCAGCTGGCCATTCATGCGCACCGCGCCCATTTGAAGGCTCTGCGCGCCCAGGATCGCGTCGCCGTCGCCCAGCGTGAATTCCGTGGAGCCGCCGCCGATGTCGATCACGCCGCAGCTGCCGCCCTCGCTCGCGCCCAGAAAGGAGAGCACCGCCTCCTCCTCGCCGGAGACGATCTCCACCGGCGCGCCCGCAGTGGCCTGCGCAAGCCCGGTAAACTCGGCCGCATTGCGCGCGTCGCGCACGGCGCTCGTCGCAAAAACAAAGACCTCCCCGGCGCCGTCCGCGCGGGCCATGGCGGCCAGCTGCGCGACGGCTTCCACGGAAGCCCCTATACTCTCTTTGGTCAGCGCGCCATCGACAAGCCCGGCAAACAGCCGGGTGCCGCGGCGCTCGCGGCGCACAACGCAAAGGCTCCCCGCGCGCCATTCCGCCGTCAGCAGGCGGATCGCGTTGGAGCCGATTCCGATACAAGCAAGGCGCACAGCAAGTTCCCTCCGCTCGTCAGTCCTGACCGTAGACCTCAAATTCCTCTTCCGGTTCGATGTCCTCCAGGTTGCCCACGGTGTAGATCGTCTCGCCGTACCAGCAATAGCCGTAGTCCCGGCGGGCGGTGCGCTCCACGAAGTCGGAGGTGTTCACCTCGGACAGCTCAGCGCGCAGCTGATTGTTCTGCGACTGCGCGTCGTAATAGGCGGAGGCGGCAAGCTCCAGCTGCTCGCGCTGGCGCTCCAGGCTGACAGCCTTCGCGGGAAAGCGGGAGAGCATCACCAGCGCAGCGGCGCCCAGCCCCGCTGCCAGAATCCGGTATGGACGAATGCGCGTCTTTTTCTTCTGCACGGTGCCGTCCTCCTTCCTGCGCAGGCGCGATAATAAGTGTAAAATTCTGCTTAATTCGCCGTTTTCCTGCATGCGCTCGCCCCTTTTTGCAACTTTTTCGACCTTTTTTGCTGGCCGCCTGTCATCCCTTTTTCAGGCGGGCGCGCAGACGCCTTGCGCAGGCATCCGCCCGGCGGATCAGGGCGCCCAGCGACACGCGATAGAGCGCAAAGCCCGCCGCCACGCCCGCGAACGCATACAGCCGCAGCGGATCGATGCGCAGGCACAGCGCCGTGACCGTCATCGCCGCGGCAGCCAGCGCGCCCATCGCCAGATCGAGCGCGCCGGAGAGCACGTCCCCCAGACCGAGCAGGCGGCGCAGGGCGCGCGCACCGTCACAGGCGCAGGCCACCGCCGCCCCGCACAGCGCCATCGCCAGGAAGACGCGGGCCTGCTGCGCGGGCATATCAGCGCTTGCGGCGCGCGAAGAGGCCGCGCCGCTCCCGTTTGGGCGCGATGTCGCTGTATTCGATCGCGCTGATCTCGCCCGTCACGTCGAGCTGTCCGTCCTCCAGGTTCAGCTGCTCGATGTGCAGCCCCGCGCCCATCAGCGCGACCTCCCCGGCCGACGTGGTCAGCACGACCTCCTCCTCATTGAAGCAGTTCACGGCGTTCACGCCGGTCAGCCGGGCGCGCTCCCGGCCCGTGAGCGTCAGCGTGTGCGGGCGCTCCACGCGCCTTTCCTCCTGCATCTCCATCTCATCGCCTCCGGGAGAAGCCTATGCGGTCCGCGGGCGAAAAAGTGGTCGAGCGCCCTTCAAAACCGGGCGACAAAATCAGCGCGCATGCAGTGCCTGCATGACCTCCCGCAGCTGCGCGGCGGAGGCGAGAAGCGCCTCGCGCTCCCCGCCGGAGAGCGGCAGCTCGAGCACAGCCTGCACGCCGTCCCGGCCGACGATGGACGGGATGCTCAGCGCGAGGCCGGACAGCCCGTACTCCCCGCCGAGCACCGTGGAGACGGGCAGCACGGCCCGCTCGTCGCGCACGATGCACGCGGCGATGCGCGCGACGGCCATGGCGATGCCATAATACGTCGCGCCCTTGCGCTCGATGATGGTGTAGGCGCTGTCGCGCACATCCTCGTAGCCCTCGCGCTTGAGCCGCGTACTGTCCGGATGACCGCGCAGCGCACAGAAGGCGTCCAGCGCGATGCCGGAGACGTTCGCGCCGCTCCACACGGCCAGCTCGCTGTCCCCGTGCTCGCCGATGATGACGGCGTGCACGCTGCGGCTGTCCACGCCCAGACGGCTGCCCAGCAGCTGCTTGAGCCGCGCGGTATCCAGCACGGTGCCCGAGCCGATGACGCGGCTGGCGGGATAGCCGGAGATGCGCTGCGCCTCACAGGTGAGCACATCGACGGGATTGGAGACGATGAGCAGGATGCCGGCAAACGCCGTGCCCTGCAGCCTGCCGATGACGTCGCGCAGAATCGCGGCGTTTTTGCCGATGAGATCCAGGCGGGACTCGCCGGGCTTCTGGTTGGCGCCCGCGGTGACGATCACGAGCGCGCAGTCGGACAGATCGGCGTAGTCGCCCGCGTAGATGTCCATGGCGGCGGTATAGGGCAGGCCGTGGCGCAGGTCCATGGCCTCGCCCTCCGCCCTGTCGCGGTTCATGTCGATGAGCACGAGCTCGGAGAAGATGGCGCGCTGCATGAGGCTGAACGCGATGGACGCGCCCACATGGCCGCAGCCGATGACGGCGGCCTTGCGCAGATCAATCATGCCGGGTTTCCTCGCTTTCACGGAAGAATGGATACGGGCAGTATGCCCGGAAAGGAGGAAATGCATGTAATACTGTTATGTAGTACCCTCTTGTCAAGTGCAAATTAGGGGAAAGCGTACC
>CAMENN010000090.1 GCA_945928315.1 uncultured Clostridia bacterium | reverse complement strand
AGGACACCTGGTACATCACAGGCTTCTGTGCCACCTGGTAAGGTGGGCTATGCCCACCCCCCTTCGCTTCGCGGTGGGCTGTGCCCACACCCCCTTCGCTTCGCGCTTATGAAACGCATCCTTCGCGCGGAGGGCGCTCGGATGCCTGCCTTGCAGCTTTGAGGCACTTTCTGCCTCAGACCCGGATTCTTCGGCCGGAGGGGCCTCGAATCCTGGTTTGGGCGGGTGGGGACGACGATATGGCAGACAAAAAGAAAACCGCTTTCCGGTGTGGCTGGAAAGCGGTTTTTGGCTTATATCGTGCGCTCCAGTGTGACGGTGGCTGCGTCCCTTGCGGTTTCCCTGAAGCCGAGGCTCCGGTGCAGCGCGAGGGAGGCGGCATTGTCCGGCGCGACCTGCACGCGGGCGAGGGTGAAGCCCCGTTCACGCATCAGGTCAAAGAGCCGGGGCAGGGCTGCGCGGGCGACGCCCTGCCGGCGCATGGCCGGTGCGACGGCGATACCATAGGAAAAGGACGTGCCCAAGGCGCTGTGCACGGTGATGCCCCCGGCGTGACGTCCGTCCGCGAGAATGAAAAAGCGCAGGTCCTCTGCGCTTTTTCCGATGAATTGGAGGGTGATGCTCATGCCTTCGGCAGCGCGGCCTCGGGGGCGAAGCCGCTGTCGATGCACAGCCGGGCGCGCTGGGCGCTCTTGCCGCCCTTGGCGATCTCGTTCGCGAGGAAGTCCGGGTGCGCGAGCAGGAAATCGGTCATGAACCGGTCCGGATCGGCGATGAAGGAGAGCACGAGGTCGAGCTGCTTTTGCGTGATGCGGCCCATGCTGTACGCCGTCTCGAACAGCTCCGGCTTGATGACCACGAGTGTGGTGAGCGGGCAGCCCGCGTCGGCGAGGATCTGGCTGCCGCCCTGGTCGCGGTCGACGACGGAGAGGGAGCGGGTGATCCTCGCGCCGAGGGCCTCCACCGCGGGAATCCACGCGCGGACGTAGGACGAGGCGACGGTGATCAGGTCGGCGATGTGCACGGAGCGCTTGCCCGCAAGGCCCGCCTGTTCGGAGGGGACGCTGCGGCCGTCCGGGCCGGTATAGACGCTCGAGAGGTCCTTGAAGATGGACAGGTGTCCAAGGCCCAGCCTGCGCGCGACGGGCATGGAGAAGAAGAAGTCACGGCGCTCGCCGCCAGAGACGAAATCGACATCCATGGAGCGGGCGGCGTCGCACAGCAGGTCGATGAGCTGCGCATAGATGGGGCAGGCGGCCAGCTGCGCCTCGATCTGGGCGTATACGGTATCATAGAAGGCGAGCCTGTCGCCCGCGCAGGCCGCCTCGATGACGGCGAGCAGCTCATTGGCGGCCGCCTCGCTGCCGAAGAGGAACTGCGTGTTGATGTAGAACGGCCCGAGCTTGCCGGAGGTATACCAGAAGGGCTGGCCCTCCGGGCACACGCGCACGGCGTCGGTTTCAAACAGCCAGGAGATGATCGGATTGTCCATGGGAAGTCGCCTCCGTATGTGTTTTTTCAGCCTCCTATTATACGGTATTTCCCGCCAAAAGGGAAGCCGGAAGGCGCGATTTTGTGATTTCCGGCCTGGGGGAGCGATTGACCGGCAACAGTGGCCGTGTTATAATGAAAAACGGCTCCGGGGGGCGGCCGTCCGCCGGGCTTTTCCCATCTGACCAAGCGAACGAAAGGACAACTCATGAAAACCATCTGGAAAGGAATCGACGCGCTGGCCCGCGCCGTCATCCGCCTGATCGCCAAAATCTCCCCGAAGCTGGGCGCCCTGTGCGAAAAGCTCTGGAACAACACCGAGCTGGTGAGCTATCTGTTTGTCGGCGTGGCGACGACCGTGGTCAACTACGTCGTCTACTACATCGCCACGCGCCTGCTCTCCATGGGCGTGATGCCGGGCACCTGGACGGCCTGGGTGGTCGCCGTGGCCTTCGGCTATGTGGCGAACAAGGCGTTTGTCTTCCATACGCACTGTGACAGCGTGCTCTCCCTGCTGCGCGAGGCGGGCAGCTTCTTCGCGATGCGCCTCGTTTCCCTGGGCATGGAGACGGTGCTCATGTACCTGACGGTCACGGTGCTGGGGCTGAACGATCTGGTGATGAAGCTGATCGTCAACATCGTGGTCATCATCCTCAACTACGTGTTCTCCAAGCTGTTCATCTTCAAGAAGAAGTAAGAAATGAGGAAACAAGCGATGACGAAGAAGCTGACTGCGCTGCTGGCGGCGCTTTTGGTGATGCTGTGCGTGTGCGCCGGCGCCATGGGCGAGATCAGCCTGACCCGCAAGGACCTGTGCCAGGCGGAGGGCCTGGACAAGAATGTGACCCACATCGCGTTCATCCTGCAGGACGGCGAGGTGACCGACACGCTCATGCTCGCCTCCATCAACAGCAAGACCGGGCGCTCCGTGATGACGCAGATTTCCACCGCGCGCGAGATCGCCGTGACGATGGAGGACGGCGCCGCGCAGACGATGCCGCTGGCGCAGGTCTATCAGCAGGGCGCAAAGAAGAGCCGCGGCCTGCTGGTCTGCCGCGAGCTCAACGAGCTGCTGGGGCTGGACATCGGCACCTATGTGGCGATGGACATGACGCGCCTGCCGGAGCTGGTGGACGCGATCGGCTTTCTGAACCTCGATCTCTCGGACACCGAGGCCGCCGCGATGGCCCGGCCCGCGGGGCGCAATCAGCTCAGCGGCGGGGAGGTGCTGGAGTTCATGCGCCTGCGGCTGGAGGGCGACGATCCCGCGCGCAGCCGCAGCTATGACGCGCTGATGGAGCTGCTGTACCAGGGCATGCACAGCGGCGAGCTGATGAGCCTGATCTCGATGGGCACGAAGATGCTCGGCTCGATGGACACCAACTTGGGGGCGCTGATGGCCGTGCCGCTGGTGACGGCGGTGCAGGGCGGCGAGGACCGCCGCGAGGTCGCCATCACGGCGGATGATCCCGCAACGGAGGACGAGGTCCGGGCGCTCATGCACCGGGAAATCTATGAGTGACGCGCGGGAGACGGCGCGCGCGGCGCGGCAGGCCAGCTTTGCACTGGCGGCGTCGCCTGCGCAGGTGAGAAACGGCGCGCTGCTGGCCGTGGCCGATGCGCTCGAGGCGCACCGCGGGGAGATCTTCGCGGCGAACCGGCTCGACCTCTCTGACGCGGCAGAGCTGGCCGCGCCTGTGAAAAAGCGCCTGCGCTTTGACGAGGCCAAGCTCACCGACGTGCTTTCGGGCCTGCGCGCGCTGGCGGCGATGGAGGACCCCATCGGCCATGAGCAGCTGCGCACGGAGCTGGCGGACGGGCTGGTCCTCTCGCGCGTGAGCTGCCCCATCGGCGTGGTCGGCGTGATCTTCGAGTCCCGGCCGGACGCGCTTGTGCAGATCGCCGGCCTGTGCATGAAGAGCGGCAACGCCGTGCTGCTCAAGGGCGGGCGCGAGGCGCTGCACACCAATGCGGCGCTTTACGCCGTGCTGAAGGCGGCCAGCGAGGCGGCGGGCCTGCCCGCAGGCTGGGCGGGACTGCTGACCACGCGCGAGGATGTGGGCGAGATGCTCCGCCTCGACGAGGAGATCGATCTGATCATCCCACGCGGCTCCAATGCATTTGTGCGCTACATCATGGACAATACGCGCATCCCGGTGCTGGGCCACAGCGACGGCGTGTGCCACCTCTACCTGCACGAGGACGCCGACCCGGACATGGCTGCGCGCGTCGTCGTGGACGCCAAGACACAGTATCCCGCGGCCTGCAACGCCGTGGAGACGCTGCTCGTGCATGAAAAGGCGGGCGCGGCGCTGGCCGCCGCGGCGAAGACGCTGCACGCGGCGGGCGTGCGCATCCGGGCGGATGCGCCTGCGCAGGCGGTGCTCGCCGGTGCGGGCGTGCCCTGCGAGGCGGCGACGGAGGCGGACTGGCGCACGGAGTACCTCGATCTGACGATCAGCGTGCGCACGGTCGCCTCGCTCGCGGAGGCCATCGCGCACATCAACCGCTACGGCTCCCACCACACGGACGGCATCCTGACGCAGGACGACGCGGCAGCGCAGCGGTTCTTCGCGCTCGTCGATTCGGCGGGCGTCTATCAGAACTGCTCGACGCGCTTTGCCGACGGCTACCGCTACGGCTTCGGCGCGGAGGTGGGCATCGCCACGGGCAAGCTGCACGCGCGCGGCCCGATGGGGCTGGAGGGGCTGTGCTCCTACAAGTACATTCTGCGCGGGCACGGCGACGTCGTGGCGGACTTCGCCGGGGGCAAGCGCAGCTTCACGCACAAAAAGCTGCTTTGAGCTGCTTGAACAGGAGGAAACGGAGGATGAAGCGAATCCTTTCGCTGCTGCTGGCGCTGTGCCTGCTGCTTCCGGCGCTCTCCTGCGCCGAGGATGCGCAGGAGACGCCGCGCCGCGTGGTGTATCTCACGTTTGACGACGGGCCGAAGAAGGACACGCCTGAGCTGCTCGCGCTGCTGGGCGAGCTCGACGTGCCGGCGACGTTCTTCCTCGTCGGGTTGAGCGTGCGCGCGTTCCCGGAGTACGCAAAGATGATCGTGGACGCGGGCCATGCGGTCGGCTGCCACTCGATGAGCCATTCCTATTCCCGGCTCAAGTCCGGCACGGACTATGTGGGCCGTGACCTCGTGCGCTTCACGGACCTGATGCGCGAGACGGTCGGGGAGGACTTCTCCACCGACCTGTACCGCTTCCCGGGCGGCAGCTCCAGCTATGCCTCGCGCACGAAGACGTTCGTGCGCGATCAGGGCTACGCCTGGTTCGACTGGAACGTGATGACCGGCGACGCGCAGTACACCTTCAAATCCGATCAGGAGATGCTCGACTATACGCTCTCGCAGGTGCGCGGTCAGGACGTGATCATCCTGCTCATGCACGAGGCGAAGGAGCGCACGCGGCGCATCCTGCCGGAGCTGGTTGCGTATTTCCGCGAGAACGGCTATGAGTTCCGTGCGCTGTCCACCGGCGGGGAGGACCGCGCCATTCTGGCAAGCTGCGGGGCGCGTATGATGCTGCCGGAGACGGCCGGGGAATGAGGAGGAAGCAAGATGCGCTGCGGATGTCCGAACTGCGGAACCTATATGATCCAATCGGAGAGCCTCGACCTCGGGTGCGTCTGCCCGGCGTGCCTGTACCGCTGCCGGGCGTGCATGGGCACCAACACGGTCGTCAGCCGCGAGGATCTGCACAAGCTCACCTTCGTCGATCACACGGCGGAGCATGAGGCACAGGAGGAGACGGGCGACGGGCGGCATGAGCCGCTCACGCCCGAGGATTTTGTGGACTGAACAACAGGAGGAGATTGACATGATCGCATTGGGAAGCGACCACGCGGGCCTGCCGCTCAAGCAGGAAATCATGGGCCTGCTCGATGAAATGGGGCTTGCGTACCACGATTACGGCACCTACACGACCGACAGCTGCGACTACGCGGTGTTCGCCCAGCGCGCGGCGAAGGCGGTGGCCTCCGGAGAGTGCGAGCGCGGCATCATCTGCTGCGGCACGGGCATCGGCATCTCCATCGCGGCCAACAAGGTGCCGGGCATCCGCTGCGCCTGCTGCTCCGACTGCTACAGCGCGACGATGACCCGCAGGCACAACGACGCGAACATGCTCGCGATGGGCGCGCGTGTCGTCGGGCCGGACCTGGGCCGCATGATCGCCAGGATGTTCCTGACCACGGACTTCGAGGGCGGCCGCCATCAGCGCCGTATCGACCAGATCGCGGCCATCGAGCGCGGAGAGACGCTGTAACCGGGCTGACGACACGAGAGGGGGAAGAGGGATGACCATCATCGATCCGGGTTCGCTGCGCGGTGCGCCCTGCACGCAGGCGATCCAGCGGGCGATCGACGAGGCGGCTGCCTCGGGCGGCGGCTGCGTCGTGGTGCCTGCGGGCGAGTACGAGACGGCCGGACTTGTGCTGCGCAGCCATGTGGAACTGCACCTGGAGGCCGGTGCGCTGCTGCGCTTCACCGACGACCCTGACGCCTATCCCGTCATCCGCACCCGCTGGGAGGGCTACGAGCAGGACAGCTACCGCCCGCTCATCTACGCGAAGGGCGAGACGGATGTGCGCCTGACCGGCCCCGGCACGCTGGAGGGACAGGGCAAACGCTGGTGGGACGCCTTCCGGGCGGATGCGCTGCCCGCGGCGCGCCCCTGCTTCGTCTGCTTTGAGGACTGCCAGCGCGTGGTGATGAGCGACTTCACCGTGCAAAACAGCCCCGCCTGGACGATCCATCCGCTGCGCTGCGAGAACGTCTCCATCCGCGGCCTCACTGTCGTCAACCCGTCCGATTCGCCCAACACGGACGGCATCGACCCGGAGAGCTGCCGCAATGTGCGCATCAGCGATTGCCACATCGACGTGGGCGACGACTGCGTGGCCGTCAAGGCGGGCACGGAGGACGCCGACGTGCGCGTGCCCTGCGAGAATGTGACCATCACCGGCTGCACGATGGTGCACGGCCACGGCGGCGTGGTGCTGGGCAGCGAGATGAGCGGCGACATCCGCCGCGTAGCGATCACCGGCTGTGTATTCGACGGCACCGATCGCGGCGTGCGCATCAAGTCCCGGCGTGGGCGCGGCGGCAACGTGGAGGACGTGAGCATCACCGGCCTGGTGATGAACGACGTGCTCTGCCCACTGGTCGTCAACCTCATGTATTTCTGTGGCAAGGACGGGCGCACGCCCATCGTCTCCGACCCGAATCCCCAGCCGGTGACGGAGCGCACCCCGCATGTGCGCCGCATCCGCATGGCGGACATCGTGGTGACGAACGCGAAGAGCGCGGCGGCCTGCCTGTGCGGCCTGCCGGAGGCGCCGCTGGAGGACATCAGCATCGTGAACACGCAGATTCACCTGGTGGAATCCGAGCCGCAGGTGCCGGTGATGAACGCCGTGGCGACGCCCGTGACCTGTGCCGGTCTGCGCGCGGACTATGTGCGCGGGCTGCACCTGAGCGACCTGCGCATCGTGGGCGCGCGCGGCGAGGAGATCATGCTGCACGACGTGAAGTGACGAGGAGGGCAAGCGATGAGCTACGAAAGGACCATCCGCGCCGGCGAGGGCACCCTTGCGCGCGAGCAGGAGTACGACTACCATTGGTGCTACGAGCGCGGCATCATCACCAAGGCCTGGGTGGATGTGTTCGAGCGCACCGGCGACCGCCGGTTCTTCGACGCGGCGAAGGCCAACGTGGACAAGTATGTGACCGATGACGGCGAAATCCTCACCTACGAGCCGGAAAAGCACAACCTCGACATGATCTGCATGGGCCGCACGGCCATCCGCATGTTCCTGGCGACGGGCGAGGCGAAGTACGAGAAGGCCTGCCGCCGCCTGACCGCGCAGCTGGACAGCCAGCCGCGCACGAGAGAGGGCGGCTTCTGGCACAAGGACATCTATCCGCAGCAGATGTGGCTCGACGGCATCTACATGGCCTGCCCGTTCATGGCCGAGTTTGCCAAAACCTTCGGCGAGACGCGCTGGGCCGACGAGGCCGTGCGCCAGATGACGCTGATCTATGAGAAGACGCACCTGGACAGCGGCCTGCACGCCCACGCCTGGGACAGCGCCCGCGCGCAGCAGTGGGCTGATCCCGCGACGGGCCGCTCCCCGCACGTCTGGGGCCGCGCGATGGGCTGGTTCGTCATGGCGCACGTGGATGTGCTCATGAGCCTGCCGAAGGCGCATCCGGGCTACGCCGTGCTCAAGGCGCAGCTTGACAGCCTGCTGCACGCCGTCGTGGACGCGCGCGGGGAGGACGGACTCTGGCATCAGGTGATGGACCGCCCGGCCAATGAGGAGAACTATGCCGAGTCCTCCTGCTCCGCGATGTTCATCTACGGCCTGGCCGCGGCGCACCGCATGGGCCTGGCCTGCGACAAGGCGATGGCCGTCGCCCGCGAGAGCCTCGACGCGCTGTGGGACAGGAATGTGGTCATCGCTGCGGACGGCTATCCGGAGCTTGAGCGCATCTGCAAGGTGGCGGGCCTGGGCGGCACGCCCTACCGCAGCGGCACCTATGACTACTACATCCATGAGACGGTCTGCAGCGGCGACACGAAGGGCACCGCGCCCTTCCTGATGGCGCTGGCCTGCGTGGGTGCATAAAAAACCGGGGCAAGGTTAATCGCTCAACTTCACAAATTTTTGCATAGGATTTCGAATTTTATTTTAGGCACTTGACACAAGATGAACAAAAAACTATAATTCAGATATGCGGAATCGTGACATGCGCGGGGTTCCGCAGCTGAAAGAGACTTCAGGGGGCCGGCAAGACCCCTTGACGCCGGAGCATCCGGCAAAAAGAAAAAAGGAGCGCGAGAATCAATGAAAAAGCTGATCGCATGCCTGCTGACTGTGGCGCTGGCGCTGACCGCCGTCGCCGCGATGGCCGAGGGCACCCTGACCTTCTCCTGGTGGGGCGGCGACGCCCGTCACGAGGCGACGCAGGCTGCTGTGGACGCCTTCAAGGAGGCTACCGGCGTGGAAGTGACCTGCACCTACTCCGCCTGGTCCGGCTGGGAGGACAAGATGAGCCAGTACTTTGCGTCTGACTCCGCCTTCGATGTCAACCAGGTCAACTGGAACTGGCTGTTCTCCTTCACCAATGCGGACGGCAGCTCCAAGTTCTATGACCTGAACGAGGTCGCGGACGTCATCGACCTGTCCCAGTTTGACGCGGGCGCGCTCGCGCAGTGCACCGTGGACGGCAAGCTGCTGGCGATCCCGGTGTCCATGACCGGCCGCATCTTCTACTGGAACAAGACCACCTTCGAGAAGGCCGGCCTGGAGACCCCGAAGACCCTGGCGGACCTGATGGCCGCGGGCCCGATCTTCGCCGAGAAGCTGGGCGACGACTGCTATCCGCTCGCGCTGGGCTCCTATGACAAGATGATCCTCATGGTGCACTATCTCGAGTGCAAGTACGGCAAGGACTGGGTGGTTGACGGCAAGCTCAACTACACCAAGGACGAGATCGTCGAGGGCTTCGCGTTCATCCAGAGCCTCGAGGATGCGCACGTCATTCCGTCCTCCGAGACCCTGACCGGCGACGGCGCGGACAGCCTGGACAAGAACCCCAAGTGGATGGAAGGCAAGTATGCCGGCATCTGGGAGTGGGATTCCTCCGCGTCGAAGTTTGAGAAGGCGCTCAACGAGGGCCAGGAGTTCATCGTGGGCGACTACTTCACCGACATCGGCGAGTATCAGGGCGGCTTCACCAAGGTGTCCATGGCGATGTGCATCGCCAACACCGCGGCGGACAAGAAGCTGGCTGCCAGCCTTATCGAGTACCTCCTCAACAGCGAGGAGGGCGCGCGCCTGATGAACAGCCAGCGCGGCATCCCGCTCTCCAAGAAGGCGAACGAGCTGTGCCTGGCCGAGGGCCTGCTCAACGCCAAGGTGGCGGAAGCCAACAGCAAGGTGATGGCCTGGTGCAAGAATGCGCTGGACCCGCAGTTTGAGGCGGCTGCGCTCAAGAACAGCGACGGCGTGTATGCCGACGCGTTCGAGGGCCTGTCCTACGGCGACTACTCCATCGAGGAGGCCGCCGAGGCGCTCATCGAGGGCATCAACGAGGTGCTCGGCGCCTGAGCCTGAAATGCCATAACGCCGGAGCGGCCGGGAAGCATCATCCCGAGCCGCTTCGGCTTTCACGGCAAGCCCGTTTCCGGCGGAATCCGGGCCGCGCCTGACGGAGGCGCTGTCGGGAGGCCCCGGAAACAAGACTACACACAGACAATCAGATAGGAGGGGGAGCTTCGGATGACCAAGACTGGCACCACCGCGCCGCGCGGCGATCTGCGCAGGCGGCGCGGCTTCAGCAGACTGGAGCAGGGCTACATGGGCTTTTTCCTGATCCTGCCCTGGCTCATCGGCTTCTGTATCTTCAAGCTCTATCCGTTTATTTCGTCCCTGTGCTACAGCTTCACGGACTACGATCTGTTCAAGGGCGCACAGCATTTCGTGGGCCTGCAGAACTACATCGACGCATTCACCAAGTCGAAGAACCTCAAGGCGCTGCAGGTTACGTTCGCCTATGCGTTCATGACCGTGCCGCTCAAGCTGATCTTCGCGCTGTTCATCGCCTACATCCTGAACTTCAAGATCAGGGGCGTGGGCCTGTTCCGCACGGCGTACTATGTCCCGTCCATCCTGGGCGGCTCCGTCGCCATTGCGGTGCTGTGGAAGGCGCTGTTCAAGTCCGACGGCGTGGTCAACACGATCCTCGCCGCGCTGGGCTTTGAGTCCATCAATTTCCTAGCGGACAAGAGCTGGGCGCTGTTCATCATCTGCCTGCTGCGCGTGTGGCAGTTCGGTTCGGCGATGGTCCTGTTCCTGGCGGCGCTCAAGGGCGTGCCGGAGGACCTGTACGAGGCGGCCTCCATCGACGGCGCGAGCAAGGGACGCCAGTTCATCTCCATCACCATCCCGCTGATCTCTCCGGTCATCTTCTACAATCTGGTCACTCAGCTTGTGCAGGCGTTCCAGGAGTTCAACGGCCCGTACATCATCACGCAGGGCGGTCCGCGCAACGCGACGACGCTCATCTCGCTGATCGTGTACAATTCCGCGTTCAAGGATTACAAGGTGGGCCTGTCCTCTGCGATGGCCTGGGTCATGTTCGTGATCACGACGGTGCTCACGCTCATCGCCTTCACCAGCCAGAAGAAGTGGGTCTACTATTCTGACGACGATGGGAGGGGCTAAGCGATGAGTATTCCTGGCATCATTTTCCTGCTCCTGGGCGTCGTGCTCCTTGGCATGGGCATTTACGGCGGCACGGTCGTCATTCCGGAGGCTGCGGATGCGGCCATGCCGGGCGCATTTGCGCAGCATCTGGCGCAGTACAAGAACTTCTATCTGCTGCTGGGCGCCGTCATCCTGTTCATCGTGCTCTACTTCACGATTCAGAAGCGCGTGAACCTGCGCGTGCAGCATGTGATGAGCACGACGGTGCGCTACATCATTCTGGTTGTGGTGGGCGTGTTCATGGTCTATCCGCTGCTGTGGATGGTCAGTGCGACATTCAAGAACAACAACGAGATCTTCTCGACGCTGAGCCTGATCCCGGGCAAGCCGACGCTGGACGGCTACCGCGCGGCGATGAACGACTATGGCGGAGACATCAACATCTGGCGCGCGATGCTCAACACGTACAAGTATGTGATTCCGCGCGTGATCTTCACGGTGATCTCCTCGACGATCACGGCGTACGGCTTCGGGCGCTTCCGCTTCCGCGGCCGCAACGCGCTCTTTGCGCTGCTGATGGCGACGCTGTTCCTGCCGCAGGTGGTGCTGAACATCCCGCAGTTCCTGATGTACCGGAACTTTGGCTGGGTGGATTCGCCGTACTATCTGGCGCTGATTGTGCCGTCGCTGTTTGCGCAGGAGACGTACTTTGTGTACATGCTGATCCAGTTCATGCGCAACATTCCGCGCGAGCTGGACGAGGCGGCGAAGATTGACGGCTGCAACATCATGCAGACGCTGGTGCTGGTGCTGGTTCCGATGCTCTGGCCGGCGATGGTGTCTGCGGGCCTGTTCCAGTTCATGTGGTCGAGCAACGACTTCATGGGCCCGCTGCTCTATGTGAACTCGCCGTCGCGCTATCCGGCGACGCTGTTCGTGCGCATGAGCATGGATGCGGACACGGGCTTTGCGTGGAACCGCGTGATGGCGGTCTCGCTGATTTCGATTCTGCCGTCTCTGATTGTGTTCTTCCTGGCGCAGAGCCAATTCATGGACGGCGTCACGGCAGGCGCGGTCAAGGGCTGAGTGGGCTGTGCCCACACCCGGCTCGCTTCGCGGTGGGCT
>CAMENN010000089.1 GCA_945928315.1 uncultured Clostridia bacterium | reverse complement strand
CAAGCTCAGGTTCGGTTATATGATTTCATTGTCTACTTGACGGGGAGCGGTTCACATCTCCCTTATATCAGCTTTTAGTTGATTGTAGATTATTTTTCGTCTATACTTAGGAGTGAACACGATGTGATACTTGCACATCCACTTCGTATGTGCTAAGCGCGAATGTTTCGGATTTGATTGCAAATGCTCCACCACAATTTGTACGAGAACGTCAGTTTTCGGACTTTTTTCTTGTATGTTTTGATCGAAACCTCGTCCAAAAACCAAAAAACAAGGGCCTTTCAGCCCCTGTTTTCCAGCTTTCTTCTGTTAAAGTGCGCGACAAGCGCGCCGACGCCCAATATGTTAATGGCGCGGCGTAGATTATAGTTGAGGAAGCTTAAGGCAATTTCGGCACTCACCTTTTCCTTTCCTCTGCACAGGAAGTAGTGTGCGCCGTCGTACCACTTGATCGTCCCGAACGGATGCTCGACCAGCTCCTTTCGCCTCTGCATGTCGTCCGGGTTGCGGCGTATCACGAGCTTCACGCGGGCATCCTTCTGCTTTCGCCGGCCAAAGTGGTTGTACTCCCGGTTGATCATTTCGATGGAATCCCGGCTCATGCGGTACTGGGCATACTGGTTTTCCAGAATCCGCTGCATGGCGGCAATCTCCTGCCTGGCGAGGTTCTGTCCCCGCTGCAGATGATAGGCAACCAGCATCGTCACGCCGCACAGATCCACAAAGGTACGGATATTGTGAATCTCGCTGGCATACTGACCGCTGAAGGGCGTTCCCTTGAAGTAGAAGCTCAGGTTGCTGAGGGCAAAAACGCAGATGCCCATGATGTCAGCCACCAGCAGCTCGTGACCGGTGATGACGGTTCTTGCCCCCTGCGGATTGCACCAGCGCTCCAGAAGTGCCATCACCAGAATGACACCCCCGTAGACCAGAGCGAGCAGATCCAAGCGGAGCCACCAGACCGCGTTGTTCGCCGGCCAAAGGTAGCAATGGATTTTCCATTCCAGCGACGCCATGAATTCCGCCAGAACAAAGGTCCGCACGCAGATATAGGCTCCCGTCGGGAGCTCAATGTCGCACAGCAGCAGGAGCAGTCCCAGCATCATGACTGCCGCCGTGATCATGCAGGGAATCCACAGATACAGAGGCCAATCGCCCGTCACCTCAGGAAGCAGGCACTGGAATGACGAGCGCAATACCCGCCGCTGGCACAGACCTTTTCATCGATATGCGTGGTCCGAACTGAAGGGCATACATCATGCAGGCCATCCATTCCGCGATTCCGGTATATGTCCGCGGAATATCCAGGATATTGACATTCCTAAAACCACCCCGCCTACATAATTCGTAAGCGCTTCCATGAACTCATTTTTCCTGGCGCGGCTGATCAGGAGCGCATCCCCATGGACAACGGCGCAGCCGTCCTGAACGCTGTCCACATGCCGGAGCGCCACCAGATCCCCCTTGTTGCAGCGGAAGAAATGAAAGCGAAGCAGCTTTTCTTCAATTTCCTTCATCGTTCCCACGATGGTATATTCGCCGGTTTCCGTATGGAAAATCAGGTTATGTGCCTGACTCTCCACATAATAAATGGAATCCACGTTCAGCTTCTGGGTGCTGCCCCGTGCAGACAGAACCAGATAATTTCTCGTGTGGCTTTTGACCCGGCTGACGGCCCGATTGAGGCGCTGGGAAAAGGCGAAATAGCTGATGGGCTTGAGAATGTAATCCATGGCATCCACCTCGTAGCCCCGGATGGCGTATTGAGCAAGGTTCGTAACGAAGAGGATCACAACATCCGGATCGGTGGTGCGTATTCTTCTGGCGGTTTCCATGCCGTCCATCAAAGGCATCGAAATATCCAGCAGAATGAGATCGAACTGCCCCCGTAAGCTGTCCAGAAAAGAAACCCCATCAGAATAGCAGGCTGTCTCCAGCGCCTGTCCATAATCCTGAGCATACTGCCGCAGGTATTCCCTGAGTTTCTCTGCGTAGGCGTTCTCGTCCTCTGCAATCGCAATACGCATTCCCGTTGTCCTCTCCTGTGTTGATCTGATACTGTTTTGCATCTAATTCCTTGTATTGTGGATCTCACCCGTCTCAATCGTAGGCTGCTACGCAGCCTGCTCTGAGACTACGCTTTTATGGAGTTTTTGGGCTGCCGCCCAAACCTGCTCAGGGGCGCCGCCCCTGAACCCCGCAAGGGACTTCGCCCCTTGACCCCACTACGCTTCGCGCCTGTATTAAGGTTCTAGGCGAGAAACAGTATCAATTGCAGTCAACAGCAATCCCGCAATATCCTGTTCATGCGGCCGGGGGTCGTATGCTCATGCGGCGACGGAGAAACTCTTCGGCACGCAAAAACGGTCTTGCTCCAGGGAAAACCCGAAGCAAGACCGCGTCATCCTGTGAAATTCCACGCCAGTCCCTTATTCTCGTGTCTGTTGATCGGGGTACAGTCCACCATTGTTGTTTCCCCTTCTTTACAAATGGTGGTTTGTGTGCTATCCTGTATTAGTCGAACGATCGTTCAGTGAAACAGGGTGAGGATGTCATGAAGCAGCGCGACGAACAGGCGTTTCAGCGGAAAAAGGCCGAGATCATGGAGGCCTGCTTCAACTGCTATGCGGAAAACGGCCTGACCAGGACGGGCATACAGGCGCTGGCCGATGCCTGCGGGCTCTCCAAGGCCAGCCTGTACACCTATTTTGATACGCTGGACGATCTGATTGTGGAATCCACCGCGTACTGCATGAGCAAGGTGGAGGACGATTTCATGCAGCTTGCGCCCACGGGGATCGGGGACATCGACAGATTCATCGACGAGGTGCCCTACTGGACGGCAAAGCGCCATGGCAAAAAGTACCGGCTGATGTACCAGGTGTATACCCACCCCAAGTACATCGGGCACGGCAAGGCGTTCTTTGCCGGGGTAAACGAGCGCTATCGCGCCTACGCCAGACAGCTCGAGCCCCTGCTGGGCATGCCCTGCGATGTGATCACGCCGCTCATCTTCATCTTTGTCCGCGCCTCCGTGCATTACGCGCTGTTTGAGGATGAGTATTACCTCAAGAGCCAGATGAGCGTGCTGAAGCAGAGCGTCTTCCTGCTCCGCGAGCAGTACCAACGGGAACAGCAGACATGACGCTCTTTCCCCCGCCGCGAAACTGAACCGCACGATGACGGTTTCCATAGAACACAAACGAACAGGAGGCTTCTCCCATGAAGAAACGGCTTCTTTCCCTTTTGCTGACGCTCGCCCTGCTTGGCTGCGGAGCTGCGGCCCTGGGCGAACCGTCGTCTGCCCTCAGCGCCGCCCGGATCAGCAGCCTGCAAAGCCTCGCCGGGGAATCCGGCGCGGCGTGGATCGAGGGGACGCCGCCCTCGAAGGGCATGAACGCCTTCCAGATGTGGCAGTGGACGGACTGGTTCCTGTCAAACGAGGTGCGCAGTGTGCTGGGCGCGGTTCAGGATCTGGAACGGCTGGACCCGGCTCAGTCCCCGGACGCCAAATGGCCGCTGCTCGAAACGGAAAACACCCTTTCCCGCTTTGAGGCGCAGCTCGAGGAGGACCGTCTGGCGATTCTCAACGGCATCCGTCTGCTTGAGGACGGCGGGTTGAGCGACGCCGGACGTCAGGCAGCCTGCAGCCGCGTGCTGGAGGCCGAAGCCGAAATCCGGCAGATCATCAGCACCATCTGCGGCGATTACCAGACCTATCTGGCTTCGGTGAGCCGGTGCAGGGACGCCCTGCACAAGCCCGACGTGCAGGCGGCGCAGGACAGCGCGTCCGCCGGCCTTGCCGCTGAAGCCGGGAAGCTGGAAAAGAGCGAAAACCCCGGGGCGGGCTTCAGCGTCTCCGTGCTGTCCACGCATCAGTTTGGCATTCAGGTATTCGGCCCGGATAACAGGCCGCTCAGCGGCGCGACGGTCACGGTGACCAATCCGCTGAACAGCTGCAGGGAGCAGGCGATCACCACCGACACAGGCGACGCGGTCTTCTGGGTGGGCGATCTGGGCGCGGATGAAAACGGCGAGCTGCTGCTGAATCTGCGCGTGGAGGCCGATGGCCTGCGCACCCGCGAGGTGCAGAGCATCCGGCTGCGCAGCGGCGAAACCAGAAGCATCGGCCTGCAGGAGGACGACGGCACGCCCTATCTGATCATGGCCTCCTTCAGCGGCCGGGATATTCTCTCCGAATCGGGCACCTGGTACTGCTCGGCACAGAACACGACGAACCTGGCCTTCACCGTCAAGCTGAGCTGCGCCGGCAGCGGCGAGCTGGAGCTGCGCTATCCCGTCGACGCAAATGCCACGGAATACGCGACCGTGGTGAAGAAGTTCTCCGCATCCGACAGCGACAAAACGGTGCTGACCTTCGGGGACCAGTGGCTCAGCAAGCTGCTTCCGGGCGCCGAGGTGTCCTTCACGATCCGGACCGGCGGGAAGGAATACACCACCGGCACCCTGCTCCTCCTTCAGAAGGCCCTGGTGAATGCGCCCGCCCTGAGCAGGGATGCGCTGCTTGCGTTCCCCGACGGTCTGAGCGCCGGCATCGCGAACGATGTGCCCTTCATCGGCGGAAGCCGGCTGTCCCTGACGCTTCCGGACAGCCTGTCCCGGGCGCTGATCCTGCCCTCCGGCGCCGCGCTGTACGCGCTGGGCTACGATTTCAAGGCGGAGCAGGCGGACTGGCAGACCCGCGACGCGGAGGATGAGGCGCGCGCCATCAAGGATTTTGAGCTGCGGGGCAAGGCCGACGAGGCGCTCGCCGCGGCCGGCGCGCACCACGACATCAACGCCACCGCGCAGACCCCGCTGCTGGAGGGCAACGAGGCGTATGTCACGCCCTTTGCCGCGCTGCTGGGGCAGTACCGCACCGGCAGCGGCACGCTGGAGCTGAGCGGCGCCGCCGGCGCGACCGTCGCCTTTGAGGCGGAAATCACGAAGACCTTCAGGACGGACTTCGCCTCCTGTACGGAAACCGCGAACCTCAGCATGAGCGAGGGCTTCTGCGTGGACGTTTCCTCGACGGCAGCGCTCGACGTGGCGGATGGCGTGCCGGCGGCCGTCGGGAAGCCGAAGTCCAGCTTTGAGAACAGGAACATCCTCCTCACCATGAAGCTGGGCGCGGCCTCCGGCATCGGCGACAGGGACGACGTGAGCATTGCGTCGTACGCCTATGGCCGCATCGCGGCCAGGGCAAACCTCGCCGCTCCCGTCATGACAACCACGGCTGATGTGGAATCCGGTGCCACCCTGCGCGAGCTGTTCCTCAGGTGGAGCAGAACCAATGACGCGGAACCGCAGCTCTTCCATTACGACATCAGCGATCCGTGCGCTCCGATGAAGTCGGAAATCAGCCCAGGCAACGGCAGCAGCGGCGTGGAGCCGGCCAAAACCGAGCAGCTGTTCAGCCTGCTGGACATCGCAGCCGGAGAGCCCCAGTATGTGCAGATCGGCGGTCAGGATTATATGTTCTGGATTCAGACCGGCATGGACTATCAAGGTGCTCCGTCGCAGCTGTCCTGGTTCAATCTGAGTACCTTGACAACTCATGGACAAGTCAGCTACTCGAATAATACAAACGTGCCTGGTGAAGCAGGTGAGAATGAGGTCAGTATTCGGCGCAAAACGTATGCTGACTACGACTTTGCGGCGAAGGCCTGGGGAGATTACGTCGCGCTGACCATCCTGAGCGGCAAGTTTTCCCGTGGTGGCTCCGGTTCATCGCCTGAAGTGCCCGCGGAGTCCACCGTGGCGACCGTGATCATGAAGAGAGTCAGCGAGGGCAGCACGGCCGGCGGGCTGGAAATGGTGTGTTATTGTGAACGAGCGTCCTTTGGCCCGGACGACTATCCCGTCATGCCGCAGGTGTGGTTCAGCATAAAGAACGGGGATGTTTCCATCGCCAGCACCTGGTCCACCGCCGGCAATCCGAAGGAGATCAAGGTTCTGAGCTATGCCGGTCAATCCCTGGACCTCGGCGATAAAAGCTGGGTGAGGAAGCCGGAACTGTCCGTATCGGATGACGCGGAGATCGCCCGCTACGCCCTGGCGGGGAACCCCGCGTCGTCGCAGGATATCGCGTTCTATGCGCTGAATGCGAACGGCGAGCTTTCCCGCATGACGGAGTCCGGCAGGAAGGTGCTGGCGCAGGGGGATATCGTCAGCTTCCGGGAGCTGACGGGCACGAACAGGCTGTTCTATCTGGAGCGCGTGGCGACGCAGACGGGCGGCTATGCCCATCGCCTGCGGAGCGTCACGACCGGCGGAACGATCACCGATTACGGCATCGAAACCGGCACAACGCACTTTGATCTCGTCAGCCTGGATGACGGCGGCGTCTGCCTCTACTGGACGGAAACCGCTGCGGCGGACACCTCCGGCGCGAGTTGTCTGGTCCGCTGCGTGCGCTACGATCCGGACACCGATACGGCCTGCGGCCCGTTCACTCTGGTGGAGCTGCCGCAGACGAAGATTGATGTCTACCAACGCGTTGGTCAAAACGGTCAATATGAACACGTTCAAACAATGGGGCATCCGGAGAACATCAACGGCGTCAAGCTGATAAGCGGCAGCACCGGCTACTTCACGGAGGACCTGAAGAACAGCCCGGGCTCCTATGCGCGGCGGGCGCTCTCCCGGTTCACCTACGGTCCGGTCGCCTCCGCCGACATGACGGCGGCGGTGCTCACCGATCCCTGCGTCAGCGCCGGGGACTATGCCGGGCTGGTGCTCTCCGTGAAGAACACCGGCAACGTGCCGCTCTCCGCCTTCGACGTGGAGATCCGGGACACCTCGACCGACGTGCTGGTGCAGACGCTGCACATCGACCTGGATAACCCCGGGCTCAGCCAAAGCAGCTTCCCGGGCCATACGATCACAGGCGCAGATGCCGTGCGCCGGATCAGCGGCATCCATGATCCGCTGAACCTCGACAGCCGGGCGGGCACCCGCACCGGCCTGCTGATGCCGGGCGACACGCACAGCTATCAGACGAAGCTGCTGATTCCCGCCTCCTGGAGCGGCAGCACGTTCCGGGCGCAGATCGTTGATCCGACGGGAACCGTGCAGGCGACGGTGCGCCCGGGCAGCGAAGCCGACATCGCCACCGACGCCCACGACCTGATGCTCAGCGCGAAGCTCGTCAACCGCAGCGGCAGGGACTACGTCCACATCACCATCCGGAACCGCAGCGGCGCGTCCTCCGTGACCCCGGTGCTGACCGCTGCCTGCCGCGGCAAAACCCTGTTCAGCCACACGTTCAGCGAGCCCATGGGCGCTGCATACGGCCATTCCATGGACATTCCCCTGACGACGCTGACGAACGGCCGGCGTTATCCGGAGCTGGAGCTGCAGGTGAGCAGCGCGAATGCCCGGACTGAGGAATACGCGGATGCGGACAACCAGGTGCGTCTGCTGCTGATCACGCAGCTGTGCATCATCGAGCAGCCCGTCAGCCTCCCCGTTTCCGAGGGGCAGGAGGCCGTGTTCACCGTGGCGGCCGCCGGCGGCATCAAGCCCTACCGCTACCAGTGGCAGTCCATGACCGCTGCGGGGCAGTGGAAGGACATCCCGGGCGCGACGCAGGATACCTACCGCATCGCCCAGGTCAGGGAGAACCAGAACGGCCTGACCGTGCGCTGCGTGATCACCGATCAGTTCGGGGACAGCGTCACCTCCGATCCGGCCATGCTGTCCATTCTGCCGCAGACCGGCGACAGCTCACAGCCGGCGCTCTGGCTCCTGCTGGCGCTTGCGTCCATGGCCGCCCTGGCGGCGGTGTGCTGCAGAAAGCGCAGCCGGTAACAACACCTGACAGCACAGCCCCTGCCCGGAGGCTTCACCCTGCGGGCAGTCGGGATGGGCCCGGATCAGAAGGTCCCCTCGCTGATTCGCCGTCAGGGAATCCCCTTCCCTGACGGCTTTTCTGTCCTGCTTTCGCGGCATACGGATGGACGCTGCGGCGCGGCGGGATGCGTTTCCCGTCGTGACACGGCACGATTTCTATGCTATCATGCTGCATGGACCGCGTCCCCTGACGCGCCGATTCATCAAAGGAGACACCACATGAAAAAACGCAGAAGGCGGCGTTTATCCTTCCGCAGAAGGCGAACCCTCGGCGAATTCACCCTCAGGCCGCAGCGGCAGACCCGGCGCCGCAGCGCTGTGCAGAGAAACCTCTCCCGCGCGCTCGTGCCGGCGCTCATCGCTGTGATGATCGTGAGCCTGTTCATGATTGCCGGCATTTGCCGGCGCAGCATGCGCACGAAGAAGCTGAACGAGGAGCTTTCCGCGCTCCACGCCGGGCAGACAACAGCCGCGCCCTATGTGCCCGCGCAGGAGGAAACGCCGCTCACCTCCGCGCCCACGGCCTCCCCCGAGCCCTCCCCTGAGGCTTCTCCTTCCCCCTCTCCCGCGGCACAGGAGACGACCTTCCATCGCTACGGCGGAACGCCGCTAGAGCACATGGAGACGCTCTACGACCAGAATCACGACCTCATCGGCTGGCTGAGCATTCCCGATGTGATCGACCTGCCCGTCATGTACAGGGACAACAGCTACTACCTGACGCACGACTTCTACAAAAACACGAGCGCCGCGGGCACGCTCTTTCTGGATGAGAACCACCGCTTTTCGGAGAACACGCAGAACCTGCTGCTTCACGGGCACAACATGAAGGACGGCACGATGTTCGGCCGGCTGGTGCAGTACCTCCGCGACATCAGCTACTACCGCAACCACGCCTTCGTGCGCTTCGACACGCTCTGGGAAACGGAGGAATACGTCATCTTTGCCGTGCTGCGCGTGCCGCTCGACGTGCACGACGAGCGCTTCATCAACTACTTCTCCCATCCCACGTTCCCGAGCGACGCGTCGTTCGAGGCGTACGTCCGGCAGCTACAGCTGAATTCGGTCTACGCGATCCCCATCGACGTCGAGCCCACCGACGCGCTGCTCACGCTCTCCACCTGCATCGACGAGGACCGGCTGGTCATCGTCTGCCGGCGGCTCCGGGACGGCGAATCCCGCACCCGGCTGAAGGAGCTGGTGCGGCTGGCGCAGTGAGATGCCCCTTGCCTTCGGGGGCCGTCTTCCGGGCAGCATCAGGCGGGGGCATCCTTTCATAAGCCGCATCCGCCCATAATTTCAAACTCATAACTTTTCACTTATGGAAAGGGGAAAGCACTCGGTATTGGACAAAACCGGAAAAGCATGTTATGCTCAGCACAACGACACAAATCTATCAGGCACATCGGATGGTTTGAAAGGAGTTCAGTGTATGAGTGACATGCTCGTCGGCATCCTCGGTCTCATCTGCATCATCGGTATCGTCGTCACGCTCTTCAAAAGCAGGACGCAGCCGGCCATCGCCTTCATCGTCTTCCCGGCGGTGCTTGGGCTGATCCTGGTGCTTGGCGGTCGATACAGCTTTGACAATCTGGCGACCATGATCAAGTCCGGTTTTGGCAGCACGGCCCCCACGGCGGCCCTGTTCGTCTTCTCCGTGCTGTACTTCGGCATCATGACCGATGCCGGCATGTTCGACATCATCATCGGCAGGCTGATGGGGTTGGTCGGCGACAACGTGATCGGCGTCGCGCTGGTCACGGCGGTCATCGCGCTGGTCGGCCACCTCGACGGCGGCGGAGCCTCCACCTTCTGCATCGTGGTGCCCGCGCTGCTGCCCGTCTACAAGCGCATGCGCATGCGCACGACGACGCTGCTGCGCATCGCCGTGCTGTCGATGGGCGTGCTCAACCTCATGCCCTGGGCAGGCCCCACGATGCGCGCCGCCTCTGTCCTGGGCATGGAGGCCGGCTCCCTGTGGCAGACCATCCTGCCCATTCAGATCTTCGGCATCGTGCTGGCGCTGGCCCATGCGGCCCTGTCCGGCTGGCAGGAGAAGCGCCGCGGCGCGGGCCTGCACGGTGCGCTGGCCGAGACCGGCAGTGCGTCGGAGGCCGCGCAGGCGCAGTCCGCCGGGGCCAACGAGCTGGCGCGCCCGAAGCTCTTCCTCTTCAACATTCTGCTGACCATCGCCGTCATCGCCCTGCTGATCTGGGACGTGTTCCCCAGCTACTTCCCCTTCATGATCGGCACGGCCATCGCGCTGTTCGTCAACTACGGCTTCACCGCGAAGATGCACAAGAAAATCATCAACCTGCACGCCGGTCCCGCGCTGATGATGTGCTCCACGCTGATGGGCGCCGCCGTGCTGATGGGCGTGCTGACGACCAGCCTCGGCGCGGACGGCAACGCCATCTCCGCCAAGGTGATGGATCTGCCCGCCGGCACGATTCCCTCCGTCGTGCGCTGTCTGGCGGCCATCGTCTCCGGCATCCTGCCCGCCGCGCTGGGCCAGCATCTGCCGCTGGTGATCGGTATCCTCTCCGTGCCGCTGGCGCTGGCGTTTGATACCGACAGCTACTTCTATGGCATGCTGCCCGTGGTCATCGGCATCGGCCAGGCGTTCGGCGTCGATGCGCTCCCGATCGCGGTCGCCATGGTCGTCTGCCGCAACTGCGCCACCTTCATCAGCCCGATGGTTCCGGCCACGCTGCTGGGCACCGGTCTGGCCGACGTGGACATCAAGGACCACATCAAGGCGAGCTTCCTGTACGTCTGGGGCTTCTCCATCCTGTGCATGCTGGCCGCGGTCGCCTTCGGCATCATGCCGCTGTGATCCGCAGGCCGGCACATCCGGTCCTTTCCGGTGAGGATTGACGCCGTCTTCATACGCATGCAAAAAGGGCATCAGCGCCGCAGCCGGCAGCTGATGCCCTTTTTCCGTCCCGAAAGCCTTGCGGATGCGCGAATCAGGCGCTTCCCGTGCGCAGCCGCTCAGTTCCTCCTGAAGCAGCGCTCCGGGTTGCGCGGAATGATCATGGCCGCGATGATATACGCCAGAACGCCGCTGCCGCCCAGCACGCAAAACAGCACCCAGCCGACCCGCACCAGCGCGGGATCGATGCCGAAGTACTCCGCGATGCCGCCTCAGACGCCCTCCACCATCCTGTTCTCTTCTGATTTGTACAGTCTCCTGCTCATTTCTCTTTCCTCCCTGTATGAAAACCCGGTTCCCTAACCACGCTCCCATCATACAGGAAAACACGCCCGGCGGATAGGCGTGTTTTGCAGAGAAATGTGTCCGTTTTATAGCCCGCAGGCCGGGATGCAGCGCGTCCGTCACGCCTCCAGAAAATCCCGCCGGTACTGGGACGGCGTGACGCCCTCCGACTTCTTGAACACCTTCGTGAACACCCGGTAGTCCCCGTAGCCGGACTGCTCCGCCACCTCCGCGATGGGCAGGGAAGTGGAAAGCAGCAGCTTCTTCGCCTTCTCCATGCGGATATTGGTCAGATAGGCGAGGAAATTCACACCGATTTCGCTTTTGAACAGCTGGCTGATGTACTGCGGGTTCAGGTGGAACTGCCCGGCCAGAACGGTCAGGCTGATTTCCTCCGTCAGATGCTCCTGCAGGTACCGGGTGATGCCGGTGATGGTGCGCTCCTCCTGCTTCTCCGGCTCCGCCGCGGATGACACCCGCCGCTCGAACAGCGAGATCTTCAGGTTGTCGATGCAGCTGCCGAACTCCTCGTAGTTCACGGGCTTGAGGATGTAGTCCGTGATCTGCAGCCGCAGCGCCTCCCGGCAGTAGGCAAAATCGTCGTAGCCGGAGACGATCACAAAGGCGGTGCCCGGATGCTTGATGCGGCTGAGCTGGATGACCTTGAGGCCGTTCATGATGGGGGATGTTGATGTCCATGATGACGATGTCCGGGCGCAGGGCGTCGATCTTCGTCAGGGCCTCCATGCCGTCGCCGGCCTCGCCCGCCACCTCGCAGTCGTGGGCCTCCCAGTCAAAGAGCCGCTTGAAGCCCTCGCGGATCATGATTTCGTCGTCCACCAGCAGTACGCGCAGCTTCTTCATGTCGTTTCCTCCCTGAGCGGCAGCAGGATGTGCGCCGTCACGCCGCCCGTCTCGTTCTCCGTGTAGGACAGGCCGTAGTCCCGCCCGCAGAGCAGCTTGATCCGCTTCTGCACATTCAATATCCCGATGCTGTTGCCGCTGAGCTTCGGCGGCTGCTTGGCATAGCTTCGCAGCACCTCGTCCACGGCGGCCTTCCGGCCCTCGGCAAAACCGCTGCCCGTGTCCCGGACGCTGATTTCCAGCCTGTCCTCGCCGTCCCGCCTCGCGCAGATGCGCACCTCGCCCCGGTAGCCCCTGTTTTTGAGGCCGTGGAGCAGGCTGTTTTCCACGATGGGCTGCAG
>CAMENN010000088.1 GCA_945928315.1 uncultured Clostridia bacterium | reverse complement strand
CTTACTATGACAGGTAAATCCACGGTTTGCAAGAGAGGTCACTACATATTTTCTACTCTCAAATAGAACCGAGCTGTTCGAAAACCGACCGTCAGGTAACGCTTCGCTCCCTGACTACTTTTTTCCTTAATCGCTTCGCGATATGGGAACGTTGGGGGATTTCATCCCCCAAACCCCTAGCCTGGGGACCCGTCCCCAGACCCCTTCTTCACTTCGCGCATATAGCTCGTTTTTATCTGAGAATAGTATGACGCGGCATGAAGGCAGCAAAAAGCCGCGCAGGCATGCGTTGCGTGCCCGCGCGGTCTGTCTGTCCGATTGTCCTTTACCTGACGGTATTGAAGATCTCCGCCAGCTCGGCGCTGCCCGCCTCGCGCAGCTGCGCAAGCCAGGCGTCCCAGTGCTCGTCGTCCAGCGGAATCTCGCCCGTCGCGAACTGCGCAATACCCCGGTCGACCATGCCGCCGAGCACAGCGGCCAGCTCGTCCGCGCGCTGCTGCGACGCGTCGTCCAGCGCGTACGCCGGCGTCACCTGCGTGGCATACGCCTTCACCTTCGCGCTCTGCGCAAAGATATGGCGGTCCGCCTCGCTGTCCACCTTCTGCAGGAACGCGTCCGGCACAAGGCCCGGCATCGTCGTGCCGGTGTACATGATCACCTGCGAGCGGATGTCGTCGATCGTGCGCAGGGTGTCCACCTTGAACGTCCAGTAGCCCTCGGCAGAGTAGGTGTAGTCCTCTCCCTCGACACCCGCATAGCCCAGCAGCGCGCCCTCCTCGCCGTAGAGCGCGTCCACCCAGCGCAGCGCGGCTGCCGGGTCCCCGCACGCGCTGGTCACGGCATAGCAGCCCGTCCAGACGCAGCCCAGCAGGTCGCGCCAGACGATCTCCCCGTCCGGCCCCGGCATCAGCAGTGCCTCATAGTCGGTCACGTCGTCCGCATCCACCTGCGTAAACGGCGTCATGCTCACCAGCAAGCCGCTGACCTCGGGGTTGTCATCGCTCGAGGAGCTGCTCAGCAGCGCCGTGCTGTGATAGCCGGTGAACGCCTCGTCCGTCAGAATGCCCTGCTCCACCCAGTCGCGCAGCAGCGCCACGAAGTCGCGATAGCCGGAAAGCTCCGGCGCAAAGACGGCCTCGCCGTCCACGCGCGCGATGTTGTAGTCGTCCGCAACGATGCCGAAGTACGGCAGCAGCCAGCGCATCTCCCAGACGCCGGTCAGGTCGGCGCCGATCTCGTCGCTCTTGTAGTTGCCGTTGAGGTCGGTGGCCGCCATCGCGGCCAGGGCGGCCGTCAGCTCGTCGAGCGTCGCGGGCATGTCAAGGCCCAGCTTGTCAAGCCACGCGCGGTTGATGAACACGCAGACCTGCCGCTCGTTTTCGCTGAGCAGCGGCAGGGACGCGATGCGCCCGTCCGGCAGCGTGATGACCTCGCGCCACTCGGGATGCGCCTCCAGCAGCGCGCTGAGGTTGGGCATGTTCTCCTCCATCAGCGGGGCGAGGTCGATGATCGCGCCGGCGTCGAGCAGTGCGCGCTCCTCGTCCCGGGTGAGCTCCGCCTTGAACAGCACGTCCGCCGGGATGCTGCCTTTCAGCATGCCGGCGAGGAGCTTGTCGTATTCGTCCTGCTCGAGCACCGTCTTCGGCTCCATGGAGACGCCCGTGAGCGCCTCCATGCGCGGGAAGAACCGGCTCTCCTCCCAGTAACGCGTCACCGATTCAGTCTCATAGCCCGTCAGCGTCAGCGCCGAGGCGGACGCGGTCACGAGCGTCAGCATCAGCAGGAGCGCGAGCAATGCGGTTTTTTTCATGAATCATGCCTCCGTACGGCCCGGCAGCGGGCTGTCTGTATCATTGGCAACATTATAGCATATCCATGCGCAGACCGCCAGAGTGATTCTTCATCAGTCAGGGCAGACTAGCGGCGCGCCGCGCGCATAGACTGGTCTGCGAAGGAGGAGGAATCGCCTTGCTCGATAAGCTGAACGCTGCCTTCACCGCGCGGCGCGTGCTGCTGGTGGGCGGACATGACCGCATGACGCTCTTTTTCGAATCGCTGCTGAGCGCGCTGGGCGCTCGTCCCGCGCGCATCCCGCCGTCCTCCGGCGCGGAGACGGTCTGCCGCGCGCTGACTGCGGGGCGCGTGAGCGCGCTCATCGTGCCGTCCCTGCCGTCGTTTGCTCCGGACAGGGATGTGGCCGGACAGCTTGCCGCGCTGTCCATCCTGCTTGGCGAAGCGCGCGAGGCCGGCGTGCCGCTGACAATCCTGTGCTCGGAGGCGAACGTGTACCGCGCCCGGCAGGGGGCCTGGTATGCCCGCGAGGAGGACCCCATCGGAGGCGAGACGCGCGAGGGCCTGGCGCAGTCGCTGCTCCAGCTCTATGCCGACGGCGTCTCGCGCGGGCTGTGCGGCGACGCAGTGCACGTCCTTTGCGTGCGCACGCTGCCCGCGCTGGGCTGCGGCTCCCCCGCCGTCGCACAGTACAGCGCCTGGTGCCGCGCGCTCGACGCGGGCGATCTGCCGGAGGTTGCGCATCCGGCGATGCAGGGCGTGTTCGTCCATCCGCTGGACATGATCTGCGGTGCGCTGATGCTGGGCGCGCGCTTCTTCGCCGGGGAGGAGCCCTGCGATGGCATCTGGAATCTGGCGCCCGGGCCGCACAACCTCTGCGCCAACCGCAGCGCGGCGCTGCGGTTCATCGCGCGCAACGGCGGCACGCGCCCCATCCGCGAGACGGAGCCGCCGATGGGCCCCGTGCTGCCGCTGCCGGACGGCGCCAGAGCGCGCCTGCTGTGCAACTTCCGGTGCCTGCTCGGCGCGGACGAGGCGCTCGACGCGCTGCTGGCGATGGAGCGGGCGGCAGCCGAGGGCAGGGACGCCGAATGGAGCGTCCTGCAGGCGCAGACCGGCGCCTATATCGAGAAGCTGTCGCAGTGAATCAAAGCGCCCATATGAAAAGGGGTTGTCAGGCTAAGTCCGAACATTCCACCAAGCAACAATTCTAAGAATAACTGACTTTTTAGAGCTTGGGGCTCTGCCCCAACGCCCCGCCAAAGGGCTTTCCGATCGCCCTTTGGAAACCTTCGGTCGCAAATTCTTAGTTTTCATCTTGGAATGTCTGGATTCTTGGCCTGACAGCCCCTTGGCTCATCTCGCGGGCTTCAGCCTTCTGAGCATCCCCCGCACCATGCCCTGTTCCTCGTCGTTCATCGCCCATCTGTACACGCACAGCGCGTAGACCGCCGTGTAGGGCACCGCAAACGTCAGCACGCCGGAATAGCCGCGGAACGTGTGCAGGCGCACCGCCAGCAGGCCCAGCAGCGCAGGCGGCACCATCGCGGGCACCATCGAGAGGATGCTGCGGAAGAAGTACTTCATGTCGAGGCCGATGTGCGTCTGGTAGTACCAGTTCATCACGAAGCCATTGCCGATGATCAGCGAGATCGCCGTGCCCATCGCACAGCCCAGTCCGCCATAGCGCATGCCCAGCGGGATGCTCACCAGCACGTTGCCCAGCGCCATGAAGAAATAGACCTTTGAGCGGAACTGGTGCATGTTCTTCGCGCGCTGGATTTCGATGCCCAGATTCTGGATCAGCGGCAGCGTCACCGGCACCATCAGCATCAGCGCAATCGGGTAGGCGCCCGCATACTCGCCGCCGCCCCAGGCGTCGATGAACGGCTCGCCCACGAAGACGAAGCCCGTAAGCACCAGCATCAGCAGCAGGAACTGGATGCGGCCCACGCGGGTAAACAGGCTCGTGAGCCTGTCATCCCCCTGCCCCTCCGCGACGATCCGGTTGATCTGCGGGACGAACACGCCGGAGATCGACGTGGACAGCGTCTTGTAATAGCTGTTGATCTGCGCGCCCACGCCATAGATGGCTGTGGCCGCCGTGCCGCTGATGATGCCCAGCAGCGTCGTGTCCACCGTCCAGTTGATCTGGTCGATGATCATGTTCAGGAAGATGAAGAAAGAAAAGCCGCCCATCTCCCGCAGCAGGGCGAAGTCGAAGTGCCCGAATGCCAGGCGCATGCTCAGCTTCCTGCGGCAGTACCAGATGTTGAACGCGTCCGTCACCACGCTGAGCACCAGCGTGACCACCACCAGCGCCACAGAGCCCAGGCCCATCAGCAGCAGCGGCAGCATCACGATCGGGTTGAGCACCGTGCGGATCATGTTGATGATCCGCTGGAAGAGGAACCGCTCGTTCGCCGTGATGTAGGAGGAAAACACGCTGCACGGGAAGGACACCGCGATGTTGACCACCAGCAGCGCCATCAGCACGCGCGCCGTCTCGATCTCATGCGCGGTCAGCTTCGCGCCGAAGATGTTCTGCACGTTGGCCACCAGCACGCCGCCCACCAGCAGCGACATCGCCGAGATGACCAGGAAGATCACCATAAACATGCCGTTGATGTGCGCGACGCCGTCCTCGCCCTCCTGCACCTTCGCGCGGGAATAGTAGCGCACATACGCGCTGCCCAGGCCGAAGCTCATCAGGCTCAGGTTGCTGATGAAGCCGCTGACCAACGTATAGGTGCCGTACTCGCTCGTGCCCAGCAGGCGCAGCATGACCGGCGTGTAGACGAGGGAAATGATGGTGGAGAGCACCGTCTGCCCGTAGGAGAGCAGCACGCCCGCCTTCTTCTGATCCATGGATGTACTCCTTGCTTCTCATTGCTTTAACCCATATAGTGTACCTTCTTTGCGCCGATTTGGCAAGAATCATTTGCCGTCCGTCAATCGGCGCCAAAAAAACTGGTGAAACGGCGCGTTTCGTGCTATAATGCAGTCACTCCACGATGCAAAGGAGGACATTTCCATGATCGACACGCAGGCCCTTGACGCGTACCTGACGCGCTGGGCGGAAAAGAAGCATCTAGCGGGCGTCTCCGCCTGCATCCTCGGGCCGGACGGCCCGGCCTATGAATGGACCTACGGCGTGCGCGACGCCGCAGGCACGCCCGTTGATATGGACACGATGTTCGGCATCGCCTCCATGAGCAAGTCGATGACGGCGCTGTGCCTGTGCATCCTGCAGAGCGAGGGCCGGCTGTCCATGGACGACCCGGTCAGCGACTATCTCCCGGACTTTGCCGTGCCCGGGCAGCCGCGCGAGGCCGTGACGCTCCGCCATCTGGCCACGCATACCGCCGGCATCCCGCCGATGGAGCCGCTGGAGTGGTCCATCGCCATGAACAGCCCGCACCGGCGCGACAGCGACTGGCTGCGCCAGATGAAGCGCACCGCGCCCAACGCCATGAGCACCATTGAGCAGGTGATCGACTACGTCGCCCACTGCCCGTACCACACGCTCGGCGCGCCGGGCGAGGTCATGAGCTATTCCAACGAGGGCTACGCCATCCTCTCCTATGTAGTGGACAGGGCCGCGGGCGTGCCGCTCGAGCAGTTCATGCAGGAGCGCATCTTCGCCCCGCTGGGCATGACCTGCTCCGTGCTCGACAACGGTGTGGACGAGGCCCGCGCGCTCTCCGGCGGCAACCTGACCTCGCTGTTTGAGATCGAGAACGGCGAGCGTTTCTGCGACGACGACTGGAGCATCCTGCCGCCGTTCCGCGGCTGTGCAATGGTCAAATCGACCGCGCGCGACGTGGCGGCGTATTACCGGATGATCTCGAACTACGGCATGCACGAGGGCAAACAGGCCGTGCCCGCCGACGCGGTGCACGCGCTCATCGGCGAGGGCTTCCCCGTCTCCCCGATCAACGTGATGTGCATGGGCCTCAACAAGCGGCTCAAGGCCGGTCACGTCATCTGCGAGCATTCCGGCGGCCTGCACGGCGTGTCCACCAAGGGCGGCCTGCTGCTGGGCGAGGGCTACGGCTTTGCCGTGCTGTGCAATCAGGGTGACGAGGACATGGACGAGCTGATGTGGGGCATGTACAACGCCGTGATGGGCCTGCCGCTTAGCGAAAGCCACATGTGGTTCATTCCCTGCGGGCGCACGTTCAGCGAGCCGCAGATGATCCGCGGGCGCTACATCGCGCACGAGGGCGTGCCGAGCATCCTCACCATCCACCTGGGCGAGCAGGGGCTGCACGGCGAGCGCGACGGCGAGCCGTTTGAGCTGGTCTACTGCGGCGAGACGCGCTTTTGGGCGCGGGATCCGAGGACGCAGTCGCTGCGCTTCCGGCTTGAGTTTCTCATCCGCGACGGACGCGCATGGGGCGTGCGCTGCGGCACCCGCGTGTTTGAACGCGACTGACGCGCCCATCGCTTAAGCACGGAGGGCAACCATGAACATCACCTGGAACGCACAGGGCTACACGCAGGATTTCTCCTTCGTGCATCAATACGGCGAGGACGTGCTCGGGCTGCTGACCGCCGCGCCCGGCAGCCTCGTCGTGGACGTCGGCTGTGGCAACGGCGCGCTGACTGAGAAGCTCGCGCAAAGGGGCTACCGCACGCTCGGCCTCGATGCCTCGCCCGAGATGCTCGAAAGCGCCCGCGCGCTGCATCCGGACCTCACCTTCCGGAAGGCCGACGCGCTGACCTTCACCCTGCCGGAGCCGGCCGGCGCGCTCTTCTCCAACGCCGTCTTCCACTGGATCGACGCGGACAGGCAGCCGCAGCTGCTTGCCAACCTGGCGCGCAACCTCCGCCCCGGCGGCGAGCTCGTCTGCGAGTTCGGCGGGCACGGCTGCGCGGAGCGCGTGCACGCAGCGCTCGAGCGCGCCTTTGCCGTGCGCGGCCTGACCTATCCCCGGGTGTTCTATTTCCCGACGATCGGTGAATATGCCCCGCTGCTCGAGGCGGCGGGCCTGCGCGTGACGCACGCCTTTCTCTTCGACCGCCCCACGCCGCAGCAGGGTCCGGACGGCCTGCGCGCCTGGATCGACATGTTCGTCAGGGCGCCGTTTGCCGGCATGGATGCCGCGCTGCGCGAGGCGATCATCGCTGACGCCATGGAGCAGACGCGCGGCGAGCTGCTCCGGCCGGACGGAACATGGATCGTCGATTATGTGCGCATCCGGCTCAGGGCGGTGAAGGGATAAACGGAGTCATCAAAACCGGCACTTGGCCAGCTGCATCACCGGCCAAGTGCTGTGAATCCCGCCGCTTCGTGTCCGGGGCCGATGCCTTGCGGCGGGATTTATACTGTTTTGCATCTAATTCCTTGTATTGTGGATCTCACCCGTCTCAATCGTAGGCTGCTACGCAGCCTGCTCTGAGACTACGCTTTTATGGAGTTTTTGGGCTGCCGCCCAAACCTGCTCAGGGGCGCCGCCCCTGAACCCCGCAAGGGACTTCGCCCCTTGACCCCACTACGCTTCGCGCCTGTATTAAGGTTCTAGGCGAGAAACAGTATTACACAACAAAACAGCGGAGATTCGCTCTCCGCTGTTTTCATGTCAGTCCGTTCAGCTCCGCACACAGCGCCCGTTTCAGTCGCAGGCCTGCGCCCCGCAGATCGCGATCAGCTCCGGAATCCGCTCCATCGGATACGTCGCCGCGGCCGCCGCCTCGCCAATGCCCGCGCTGTCAAACCCACCGGCCCTTGCCGCGGCGATGCCCGACCTCGCATCCTCCACGACCAGGCAGCGCGCAGGCGGCAGGCCCAGCGCCTTTGCTGCCATCAGGAAGACCTCCGGGTCGGGCTTCGCGCGCGTGATGTTCGTGCCGTCGGACACCGCGTCGAAGAAGTCCGCCAGCCCCAGCCGCTCCAGAATGAACCTCGTGTTGCGGCTCGAGGAGCCGATCGCCAGGCGAAGCCCCGCCGCGCGCAGCGCGTCCAGCGTGCGCCGCACATCCTGCGGCAGGTCATCGGGCGACATTCCCGCCAGCGACGCGCGGTAGATCCCGTTCTTTTCCCCGGCCAGCGCCTCCTTCTGCGCCGGAGTCAGCGCGCCGTCAACCCCCTCCAGGAGGATTTCCAGGCTGTCCATACGGGAAAGGCCGCGTATCCGGCTGTTGCTCTGCTCATCAAAGGCGATGCCCAGTCGGCCGGCGATCTGCTTCCAGGCCAGATAGTGATACCGGTCGGTCGAGCAGATCACGCCGTCCAGGTCGAAAATCACGCCGTCATAGGGTCTCATGGGGAAAGTCCTCGCCTCCGCAAAAATCGTCATTGGCGGAGAAATTCGCGTTTCTCGCGCGGTTTTCCTCTTTTTTGCGGTGCCTTTTCTTCAGATTTTCTGGAGCACTGCGCCCGAGGGCCGGTTTTTCGCTGTTAAGCGGCCGTTAAGCTTTTTCGTCCCGCCCGCGGGTCAACCGGTTCAGCAGCCGGACGGCGGCGATGATCACCGCCATCACGAGAAACACGCTCAGCCAGCCCTCGGCGAGAAAACGCAGCGAGCGCACAAACGCCGGAATGTCGAACTGCATCGTGAAGCCTCCTTTCTCAGACCAGCGGCGCGATCATCGACAGGATCAGTCCGCCCGCGACGACCGACGCCACCTGTCCGGCGACGTTCGCGCCCGCCGCCTGCATCAGGATGAAATTGTATGGGTCCTCGTCCTTGGCCATCTGCGCGATCACGCGCGAGGACATCGGGAAGGCGGAGATGCCCGCCGCGCCGACCATCGGGTTGATTTTCTTTTTGGCGAAGAGATTGATGAGCTTGGCAAAGAACACGCCGCCGAACGTATCGAACACGAACGCCACCAGCCCCAGCGCCAGGATCATCAGCGTCTCGGGCACGAGGAAGCTCTCCGCCTGCATGCGCACGGCGACCGTCAGGCCCAGCAGCAGGCTGATGAGGTTGGCCAGCACGTTCTGCGCGCACTCGGACAGCGCGCGAAGCACGCCGCACTCGCGCAGCAGGTTGCCGAACATCAGAAAGCCCACCAGCGCCACGGACTGCGGCGCGACCAGCCCCGCGATGATCGTGACCACAATCGGGAAGAGGATCCGCGTCGTGCGGCTGATCTGCCCCGGCGTGTACGTCATTCGGATCATGCGCTCCCGCTTCGTCGTCACGAGCCGGATGCAGGCCGGCTGCACGATCGGCACCAGCGCCATATACGAATACGCCGCCACGATGATCGCTGCGGTATAGCGGCTGCCGAGCGCGTTGGCGACGAAGATGGACGTGGGGCCGTCCGCCGCGCCGATGATGGCGATGGAAGCCGCGTCGCGCAGCTCAAAGCCGAGCAGGCTCGCCATCGAGAGCGTGAAGAAGATGCCGAACTGCGCCGCCGCGCCGAAGAGCAGCAGCTTCGGATCGGCGAGCAGCGGGCCGAAGTCGATCATCGCGCCGATGCCGATGAACAGCAGCAGCGGGAACAGCTCGTTGGCGATGCCCGCCCGAAAGAGCGTCTCGAGCACCTCTGTCGCGCCGGAGTCTGGCAGGTTGCACAGGATGCAGCCAAAGCCCATCGGCAGCAGGAGCGTCGGCTCCATGCCCTTGCAAATCGCCAGCCAGATCATCGCGCCGCCGATGGCCCACATCACGATCATCTGCCAGGTCAGCCCCGCGAGGTTTTGAAAAAGTCCGGTCATGCGTATTCCTCCGTTTCGTACCGGTTTTGTCTCCGCCCTGTCATGATATGCCCATCCGCCCGTAAATTGCAAGAGTTTCGGATTATTTCAATTATAACGTCTTTATGGACCTTCTTTGACCTTGATTGCGGACAAAAAAGAGCCCGGCGCACGGCCGGGCATGAGGCTCTGTGTGATTCGCGGGAAAACGGAAGCGGCCTGTTGTGAATGCGGCTCCGCTCGCCTCTTTCCGTCACCGGCGGCGGCAGGCTCCGGTCCCCTCAGTCCTGCAGGGCCAGTCAAACGGGTGCGCTGCTGCCGGAACGCCGTCGTCCCCCGGCGCAGGATTCACCGCATGCGCGGCTGTCCTTCACGCCCAGAAATCCTCCGTCTGCCTGAGGATTTCCCCGGTCGGCGTGATCGTCGCCTCATAGATCGACGCGCCGGTCTTCCGGAGGTAGTGCCCGATCAGCGCATATCCGCAGGCGTAGCCGCCGCAATACGGCATCCCGATGGACTGGCCGCCGCGCAGCGCCATGATGGCATCGCCATAGAGATACGAGGAAAGCGCCGCAAAATCGCTTGTCCCGAGACGGTCCCGGATGAGCGGCTTGACGACGTCCCGCAGCGTCTGTGGCGACGTCTCCCGGACCCACCTGCCAACCTTGTCCTCGCCGAACATGTTGGCGGCGAAGGTTTCCGCCAGCCCCTCCGAGACGATCATGTCCGCCAGAGTGATCTGATTGCTCCACTGCATGAACTGCCAGCGGACATTGTGATTCGTCTCATGCGCCAGCGCCACGGGCAGCAGCGCGAGCGACCGCTCATTCGGCACAATCGAGCCGATGATATAGCCGGGTATCCCGCCGTCGCCGCAATAATCGCCGGCCATCGCAGTCATGGGGCTGTTCGGATTGCTCAGCAGAACCGTGAACACATATTCCTGCTTCGGCAGGGTGATGCCGTGCTGCTCAAAGCCCTCGAGCGTGCTGCGGATGCTGCGCTCGCAGTCCGCCCAGAATGCGTCGCTGCTGATTCTCTCGATCTCCTCCCGGCGCTCCTGCGTGATCTGCGCCGGGACATCATAGCCGCTCATCGCGGCAGCGGACACCACGTCATAGCCGCCTGCGGTTTTGGCCCTCAGCGGGGCGCCGACGCACGCCCATTTGAATTCGAAGGGCCCCATCAGCGCGTCCCGATACAGATTGTCTTTTTCCTCCGGCGCCGCGCTCATCATGCTGCGATAAATGCGGTCGGAACGGATAGCTGTGATCTTCATCGCAAACCCCCCCCTGTGCTTTCTCTTTGTTTGTGCACGGGCACAGGATACACGATGACGCAGCGTCAGGGTCAAGAGGTTTTTTCAGATTTTTTCAATCATTTTTGAGGGTCGGGGGAAGGGATGCGTCAGGCGTCGCTTTCCCTTTTCCGAGCCCCGGCAGCCGGATGACCTCGTACGGCTTTTCACTGGCACACATCCCATGCTTTGTCTCAGGCGCAGGATGTCCGCCCTGTAATCGTCCCTTCCCTCTGTCCGGTTCAGGACCGGCGGGGATCTGGTTTCCTCCGTGCTTTCATCCATGATTCAGGTGACGCTCCTGTCATACAGAAAACCGCGCCGGACGGACAGGCGCGGTTTGCAGAGGATTGCATCCGATGTATCGTCTCCGGGCTTCATGTGACGGTCAATCCCTGCTCCCGGCAAGATGGAGCAGCTCCAGCAGGTTTTCCTCCCTGATCAACGCAATCCCCTGGCTCTCGTCCCCGATCACGATCAGGTTATCCCCCGGCTTGATATGGAAAACCGTTCTCGCCTTGGCCGGAATCACGATCTGCCCTTTTTCGCCCACCTTGACCAATCCAAAGACATGTTTGCCCCTGGGCGGTATGCCAAGCCCCATTCCGGCGGATTTTTCATAACTGATCAGGTCGTCCACCGTGATGCCGAACACATCCGCCAGCGCCTTGCATTTTTCAATATCCGGCAGGGATTCGCCCGTCTCATATTTGGAGAGGGTCTGTCTGGAAACGCCGATTCTCTCGGCCAGCTCCTCCTGGGACATCGCGTGAACCTTCCTGAGCGCCACCAGATTCTCCGCAAACATCATTTTCCTCCTCCCATGCCGCAGATGCACCATCTCAAAACCGGGATGCGGCGAATGATCTCGTAGAGGACGAGCGCTCCGGCAAAAGCAGCTGCGCCCACCAGCAGGTACATCGCCACGGGCGGCAGCGCCGTGCAACGATGCAGATACCACGCGCAGGCTGCGAGGGGCGGATAGTGGAACAGATACAGTCCCCAAGCCTTCCAGCTCATCAGGCGGGAGAACGCGTTTTGGAAATTGCCCCACTTCTTCATGACCGCGAGCACCGTCAGCGTGGCGATCCAGGCGTAGACGTTGCACAGGAACGTATCCAGCACCCGGTGCTCTGCATAGGGCTCGCCCCAATAGACGGTCACAAAGCCGACGCCGAGGCCCAGCGCCGCTATGGAGAGGGGAAGCCACCCTTTTTCCAGCCTGTCCATCACGGCATCGTGGGAAAAGATCAGGTACCCCAGAAAGAATCCCGCACCGTAGATGCCGAAGCGGTATACGACGATCACCGGCGTGTTGAGGAGCTGAGCCGCGCCCCAGATCACCGGGGTCAGACAGAGCAAAATGGGAAGGTTCGCCTTCTCGCACAGCCTGTAGAGCCTGTCCTTCCCGACCCTGCGGACGGCCAGCAGAAGCACGGAGAATACCCAGAGCAGCTGGATGTACCACAGGGGACCGATGCCGCTGAATGCCATGATGACAAACAGAACCGGCCCGGGTACGGCGGACATGCTTTCAAACGCCCCGCCGATCCTCATGTTGTAATAGCCCGCAATCCAGAAAAAGACAAACAGGCCAATCGTGGACGGAACCAGCAGCTTCGTCGTCCTGCTTTTCAGGAACTCCCTTCCCGAATGCTGATTGAGATAAAACCTTGCGCTCATGCCGGAGACGACAAACAG
>CAMENN010000087.1 GCA_945928315.1 uncultured Clostridia bacterium | reverse complement strand
GCACCGGCGATCTGAGCGAGCTGGCGCTGGGCTGGTGTACCTACAACGGCGACCACATGAGCATGTACAATCTGAATGGTTCCGTGCCCAAGACGCTCATCCGCGCGCTGGTTCGCTACGCCTCGCACAAGCTCGGTGGCGAGGTGGAGACCATCGCCCAGGACATCATCGACACGCCGATCTCCCCGGAGCTGATTCCGGCGAAAGAGGGCGAGCTGACCCAGCGCACGGAGGAGACGCTGGGCGCCTATGCGCTGCACGATTTCTTCCTCTATCACATGATGGACAGCGGCGCGGCGCCGGAAAAGCTCTATGCGCTGGCGAAGCAGGCGTTTTCGGACGAGTATGACGACGCGGCGATCCTCGCGGCGCTGGAGACGTTTGTGCGCCGGTTCTTCACGCAGCAGTTCAAGCGCTCCTGCATGCCGGACGGCCCGAAGGTCGGCTCGGTGAGCCTGTCTCCGCGCGGCGACTGGCGCATGCCCTCCGACGCGCAGATGACCCTCTGGATGGAGGAGGTCAAACAGCTGAAGGAAAAGCTGCATTAAGCCGCGCGAAGCGAGGAAGGGTCCAGGGACTGGTCCCTGGTGGGGTTTGGGGCAAGGCCCCAAGCGGGTTTGGGCGGCAGCCCAACGTTCCCTCCCATCGCGAAGCGATCCCAAAGAAAAGCAGTCATGGAGCGAAGCGAACCCAAAGAAAAGCAGTCAGGGAGCGAAGCGAACCCTGACGGTGGATTACCAAAAACCCGAACAGAACGAAAAAACACAGGCGGGAAGCCCGTTGCTCCTGCCTGTGTTTTCTATATCATGTTGATCAAAATTTCACGTCAAAGCGCTAGAAATCCCCGTCAGGTATCGCTTCGCTCCCTGACTACTCTTTCTTGGATCGCTTCGTGATTGGGGGACGTTGGGGGATTTCATCCCCCAAACCCCTAGCCTGGGGATGTTATCCCCAGACCCCTTCTTCGCTTCGCGCTGATCTTCGCTGCCTGGCAGTTTTCCTTTTATCCCTTCGCCAGCCGCTCGCGGTAGCCGTCCAGCTCCTTTTGGTTGCCCAGCACGAAGTGCCCCGGCTCGATCTCCGTGAACACCGGCGCGTCCTTCGCATAGTCATGCACGGACGGGTCGTAGACCAGCAGCTTCTTCTCCTTCTCTACCTGCGGGTTGGGTACCGGAATCGCCGAGAGCAGCGCGCGGGTGTACGGGTGCAGCGGATGGTTGTACAGCGTATCCGTGTCCGCCAGCTCCACGATCTCGCCCAGATGCACCACGGCGATGCGGTCGCAGATGAAGCGCATGACCGACAGGTCGTGCGAGATGAACAGATAGGTCAGCTTGCGCTCGCGCTGGAGCCGCTGGAGCAGGTTGAGCACCTGCGCGCGAATGGACACGTCCAGCGCGGAAATCGGCTCATCGGCAACGATGAACTCCGGCTGCATGATCAGCGCGCGGGCGATGCCGATGCGCTGGCGCTGGCCGCCGGAGAACTCGTGCGGGAACCGGCTGGCGAACTCCGGCAGCAGGCCCACGTCCGACAGCGCGCGGGAAACGGCCTCCTTCACATACTCACGGCTGACGTACCGGGAGATGTTGTACAGGCCCTCCGCGACGATGTATTCCACCTTGGCGCGCTCGTTGAGTGAGGCCATCGGGTCCTGAAAGATCATCTGAATCTTGCGCGTCATCTCCCGGTCCAGCTCAGGCGGGATGCTGCCGCTGATGCGCTGGCCGCCATAGCAGATCTCGCCGCCGGACAGCGGCTGGATGCGCATGATCGCGCGGCCGATCGTCGTCTTGCCGGAGCCGCTCTCGCCCACCACGCCGAACGTCTCGCCGCGGTAGATGTCGAAGCTCACGTTCTTGACCGCGCGGAAGGCCCGCTTGCCCTTGCCGAAGGTCACGCTGATGTCGCGCGCGCTGAGCAGCACGTCCGAAGCGGTGTTACTCATGGATATACCCTCCCATCTCGCGGATGCGGTCGAGATTCTTCGGGCGCTCCACCTTCGGCGCGCGCGGATCGAGCAGCCAGGTGCGCGCCTTGTGCGTCGGCGACACGTCGAAGTACGGCGGTCTGTACTGGAAGTCCACCTTGAGCGCGTATGGATTGCGCGGCGCAAACGCGTCGCCCTTCACCGGGCGGAACAGGTTCGGCGGCGTGCCCGCGATGGCGAACAGATCCTCGCCGCGCTCGCCCAGCTGCGGCAGGGAGGACAACAGCGCCCAGGTGTAGGGATGGCGCGCGTCGTAGAAGATCTCGTCCGCCTTGCCGATCTCCACGATGTCGCCCGCGTACATGACCGCAATGCGGTCCGCCACGCTGGCGACGACGCCCAGGTCGTGCGTGATGTAGATGACGGTCAGGCCATAGCGCTTTTGCAGATCGCGCAGCAGATCGAGAATCTGCGCCTGAATCGTCACGTCGAGCGCGGTCGTCGGCTCATCGCAGATGAGGATTTCCGGGTTGCAGGCCACGGCGATGGCAATCACCACGCGCTGACGCATGCCGCCGGAAAACTCGTGCGGATACTGCTTGTAGCGGCGCTCCGGGTCGGTGATGCCGACGTCGCGCAGGATCTCGATCGCCTTCTGCTTCGCCGCACGGCCCTTGAGGCCCTGATGCAGCTCCAGCGTCTCGGCGATCTGCTTGCCCACGGTCATCAGCGGGGAGAGCGCCGTCATCGGGTCCTGGAAGACCATCGCGATGCGGCGGCCGCGGATTTTGAGCCACTCGGCCTCGGTCGTGAACTTCGCCAGGTCCATGCCGTCATAGAGGATTTCGCCGCTCTTCACGCTGCCGTTCTTGTCGAGCATGCCCATGAACGTCTTGGTGAACACGCTCTTGCCGGAGCCGCTCTCGCCGACGATCGCCAGGCTCTCGCCCTTGTGCAGGTCGAGCGAGGCGCCGCGGATGGCGGTCAGCACCTGTCCGCGCAGCGTGAACTGCACCACCAGGTCGCGCACGGAGAGCACAACATCGTTTTCCATGACTTTGCCCTCCTTACTCGACGTGGTTCTTCGGATCAGCCGCGTCGGAGAACGCGTTGCCGATCATGTAGAACGAAATGGTGATGATGGAGATGATGATCGCCGGGAAGTAGAGCTGATAGACCAGCTCCGGGTTGAGCATCACCTGCTTGCCCTCGTTGATGAGGTTGCCCAGCGACGGGATGGTCACCGGCAGGCCCAGACCGATGTAGGTCAGGAACACCTCGGTGCCGATGGCGCCCGGCACGGCCAGCGCCATGCGCAGCATGATGACGGAGACCATGTACGGCAGCAGGTTCTTGGTGATGATCTTGCGGGTCGGCGTGCCGAGGCAGCGCGAGGCGAGGTTGTACTCACGGTCGCGGATGATGACGATCTGGTTGCGGATGAAGCGCGCCATCGAGAACCAGCCCGTCAGGCACATGACGAACGTGACGGTGAACAGCGACGGTCGCATCATGTAGGCAAAGAGCATGCGGATGATGGTCGTCGGGATGTTGTCGATGACGTTGTAGATCTCGGTGAACAGCCTGTCGAGCTTGCGCACATAGCCCCACAGCGCGCCCATGACGATGCCGATGAGCGCCTCAAAGAACGCCACAACCACGCCGATGAACAGCGAGGTGCGCGTGCCGCTCCAGATGCGGGCCCACAGGTCCTGGCCGATGGAGTTGGTGCCAAACCAGTATTCCGAGGACGGGCCCTGGTTCTTGAGCATGAAGCCGGTCACCGGGTCCTTGTTGATGAGGTTCGGGTCGCGCTGGCCCGGCAGCAGCGGCTGCACGAACGTGAACAGCAGCAGGATGATCAGCACCCAGAGGAAGAACATCGCCACCCTGTTCTTGCGGAAGGCCCGCAGCGTGGAGCCCCAGTAGGAGTAATTGGAGTAGCCGCCCTTCTCGCCCGCGGTCGGATCATACGCTGCGCGCTCGAACAGCTCGTCCGGGATGTAGCCGGGGGTCGTATCGAAGACGGACCTGCCCATGGGCGAAACGTCCCTCTTCTCCTTCTTGTCCTTGCTGGCCATCAGCGGCTGCCTCCCTTCTTGTCCAGGCTGATCCGCGGATCGCAGATCGCCATGGCGATGTCGCCCAGCAGCAGGCCGAACACGCCCATGATCGCATAGAGCAGCACGACCGCCTGTACGACGGGGTTGTCCTGCTTCTGGATGGCGTTGATCAGCAGACCGCCCATGCCGGGAATCGAGAAGAGCGCCTCGACGTAGATGGAGCCGGAAATGGTGAACAGAATGGTGCTGGGCAGGTACTGCGCCAGCGGGATGAACGCGTTGCGCATGACATGCTTGCGCATGATTTTGTTGTTGGGCATGCCCTTGGCGCGCGCGAGCTTGATGTAGTCGCGGTTGAGCTCATCGACCATGTAGCGGCGGATCCACATCGCGTAGTTGGCCGTCGGGCCGAGCGCCATGCAGATGAGCGGCAGGATGTAGCTCAGCGGCTTTTTGGCGTTGAAGAGCATCGGCAAGGGCGTCGCTGCCGTCACCGAGATCTGGATGAGCAGATAGTAGACGATCGGCGGCACGGCGTTGATGAAGACGATGTAGCCCGTGCCGAGCTTGTCCCAGAAGCCGTGCTGCTTTCTGGCCATGAGCACGCCCAGCGAGCAGCCCAGCACCAGCGAGATGCCGATGGCACCCAGGCCGAAGCCCACGGAATACGGCAGCTTCTTGCTGAGGATCTTGGTCACCGGGGTCTTGGGCTGCAGCGTCACGGAGCGGCCGAAGTCGAGATGAATCAGATCGTCATAGAAGTTGAGCAGCTGCTCATACCACGGGTCGAGCAGGCCCATGTTTTCGAGAATCTTCTGCTTGTTTTCCTCGTTCATCGAGTCCGCGCGGCCGCCGAAGTATCCCTCCACCGGCATCAGGCGCATCAGCAGGAACACGACCGTAATGACGATGAACATGGAGACGATGGCCGAGCTGACGCGCTTTAAGATGTACTTGAGCAAACCTTTTCCTCCTTTAACCGATCCGGCGCATCGACGAGCGCTTCACTCCTCCGGCAAGCGTTCGCCGATGGGCCGGCCAGGCCCTGTGAAAAACGGGAAAATCGGGAGCAAAGCGGGCATCGCCCGCTCTGCCCCCGGTGACGTCGGTTGTTCGCTTACTCGGCCAGTGCGGCGAGGCGGGCATCACGCTCGGCCTCCCATTCGGCCAGCGCGGTCTCGTACTCGTCCATGCCCATCGGAGTCTCGTAGATCCACTGATACTTGTAGCGGTTCTCGGAGACGCCGAACGGCGCATACTGGGACTCGAACGGGTTGAGGTAGCTGGCCACATAGCCGCCGCCATCCATGCAGAACGGGATGACGTAGGCCTCGTCGATCAGCCACGCCTCGGCCTCGGCCAGGATCGCATAGCGCTTGGCAAGGTCCTGCTCGGCGTACGCCGGTTCGACCATCTGGTCATAGACCAGGTCGGTCCAGTAGCCGCCCAGGCGGTCCTGCTTGGCGCCCGGGGTATCCTCGGTGGCCGGGGTGCCCAGGCCGTTGCCCATGAAGATGTAGGCATACTTCTGGGAGACGCGGAACGGATCGGTGAAGGTGTACGGATCAGCGTAGTCCGGGCCCCAGTAGACCTCCATGAAGGAGTAGTTGCCCGCGCGGCGCGTGGTGTTCAGGTAGTTGTCGTTGGCGTAGCCCTCGAGCACGATGTCGATGTAGTCGCCGCCGAGCAGGCCCTCGAGCTGCTGCTCGATCACCTGAGCGCGCTGGGTCAGATCGGACTCGCCGGTGTTGTAGGGCATGTAGAGCACGACCGGGAAGGTGACGCCCGCGGCGGTCAGCTCCTCGACCGCCTTGGCCTTGTACTCCAGGGCGAGGTCCGGGTTGTAGGAATCGGTGTTGGCGAAGGCCGCCAGGCTGCCGGTCTGGGTGTACTCGCCCGCGCCGGTGGCGAAGCCCGGAGGCGTGATCGTATTGATCATCAGGCTGCGGGCGCTGGCCTCGTCGGAGACCTTGGTCATCATCGCGCCGACGCGGTCAAGCGCGTGGAAGATGGACTTGCGGAAGTTCTTGTTCTGGGCGGCGGCGAAGTAGTTCTCCGGGTTGTACTCCTCCGGATAGTTGTAGCTGCCGTCCGCGCCCTTGATGTAGAAGTTGAACGCGTACCAGTAGGAGAAGTTGAAGGCCGCGCGGCTCGGGCGGAGCATCTGAGAGAGCTGCGCATCAGCCAGCCAGGTCTGCGCCTCAGAGGCGGTCAGGGAAGCGGTCATGGCCTCGCCGCGCTTGAACAGCTCGGCGCTGAGCATGGACGCCTCGGAGTTGTAGGTCATGCGGATCTCCTCGATGTGGATATCCTCGATGTCCCAGTACTCCGGGTTGCGGATGAGGACGCGATTGGCGTTCGGCTCCCACTCGTTGAGGATGAAAGCGCCGTTGTAGAGCAGGGAGTAGTTGCCGGTACCGAAGTCCTCGCCCATCTCCTCGCCGAACTCGCGGTTGCACGGCATGAAGCAGACGTAGGAAAGCATGGACTCAAAGTAGGCGACCGGCTGCTCGAGCGTGTACTGCAGGGTGTAGTCGTCAATCGCCTTGACGCCCACGTCCTCCCACTCGCACTCGCCGTTGAAGTAGGCCTCGGCGTTCTTGATGACGTAGAGGATGTCGCCGGTCTTGGAGACCTGCTCGAGCGTGCTGTCGAGCACGCGGCTGGCGGAGTAGACGAAGTCATCCGCGACGACCTCAGCGCCGTACTCCTCCATGTCGGCCGTCATCCACTTGACGCCCGGACGGATGTGGAAGGTCCAGGTCAGGCCGTCCTCGGAGCACTCCCAGCTCTCGGCCAGGCAGGGCTGCAGGATGCCGTAGTTGTCATACTCCACGAGCGTATCCACGAAGTTCGCGGTGCCGCCGCTGGCAGACTCATACATGTAGTTGAGCGTGGCCCACTCAGCGCTGTATACGTCGTAGTAGATCTGCTCCTTAGCCTTCGCCTTCTCGGCGAGGGAGGCGGCGCACACAAACGTCAGCGCCAGCGCCAGGAGCAACGCGGTCCATTTTTTCATCAGGAGATCCCGTCCTTTCTTCCGGCTCCGCCAGCGCGAAGCCGCCTTTTCGAGAATCCGGTGCGGAGTTCCGTTTTCGATTCTCTTAGCCCCTCTAAGATACCAAAATTTCCCTCAAATTGCAATATTCATTTCCGAGAAATTCATTTTTATCGCTGCTTTTGTGTTTTGCTAAAAGAAACGAAAGAAATTCCCGGTTCTGCGCCGTGTTTTCTTGACTTTTTTACAAGCAGCCGCAGGTTCAGTATCGCACAGCCGGCATGAAAACGGGATAAGGCTCCGCATGTGCGCCCTGAGAATTGCATGAAGGCGCGCCACACTCCCGCCTTTACGCGGCTGGAAAGGGAGGCGCGGGCCGCCATCGGTCCGCCGCCGGCACATGCCGGTCTTTTCATTATATCACAGATCTGCAGGCAAGGAAAGCCAAAAAAGCGTTTCCCTGCTCAGATCACGCGGTGCTCCATCCACCGCCCGCTGCGGTAGCGCAGGCAGAAGAGCAGCACGCGGAACGCCCAGTCGATGTACATGCCGACCCAGACGCTGAGCAGGCCGAGCCCCATGCCCTTCACGAAGATGTAGCAGGCGATGACGCGGAAGAGCCACATGCTGATCATGCTCACAGTCATCGTGAAGCGGGCATCGCCCCCCGCGCGCAGCGCGTTGGGCAGCGTGAAGCTGGCGGGCCAGAGGAAGATGCTGACCACGTCAAACGAGCGTATCACCGTCACGGTGATGTCCATGGCCTCCTGCGAGAGACTGAACAGGCGCACCGCCCACGGCGCCAGCACGAGCAGCGCGAGGTTGGTTGCGGCGATGCCCGCATAGGCCACGCGCATGAGCCTGCCAGCGTTCTCGCGCGCCTGCTCCTTCTCCCCCGCGCCCAGGCAGCGGCCCACCACCGGGATCATCGCCAGGCTGACGGCATTGCCGGGGATGTTTGCCATGCTGCTGAGCGTGTTGGCCACGGCATTGGCCGCGATGGCCGCCGTGCCCAGCGTGCTCACCAGGCTGGAGACGAGCAGCTTGCCGATGTGGAACATGCCGTTTTCCAGGCCCGAGGGGATGCCGATGGACAGGATCCGGCGGATCAGCTCGCCGTCGGGCAGCAGGTCGCGCAGGCTCGCGATGCGCATCGGGTTCTCCGAGCGCTCCAATTGCCAGGTCACCCACGCCGCGGCAAACACGCGGCCGATCAGCGTCGCCAGCGCCGCGCCCAGCACGCCCATATGCAGCCCGAAGATCAGCAGCGCGTTGCCCAGGATGTTGATGACGTTCATCACCAGACTCGCATACATGCTGATGCGGCTGTTGCCCTGCGCACGGAAGAGCGCTGCGCCGGCATTGTAGATGCCCATGAACGGATAGGACACCGCGCTGACGAAGAAGTACGTCTGCGCAAAGCGCATCACGTCCTCCTCGATCGCCCCGAACACCGCGCGGAGCATCGGCCGGCACAGCGCCATCACCAGCAGCGCCGCCGTCGAGGTGGAGACGATCAGCGTGAAGTAGAGCTGCGAGGCCGCCCGCCGGGCGTTTCTCGTATCCCTGCGGCCCAGGTACTGGCTGGCAATCACCGCGCCGCCCGTGGCCAGCGCCGCGAGCACCTGCAGGATCAGCGTGTTCACGCCGTCCACCAGGCTCACGCCGGAGATCGCCGCCTCGCCGACGCTGGACACCATGATCGTGTCCGCCATGCCCATCGAGACAGCCAGAAACTGCTCGAGCAGCAGGGGCAGCAGCAGCGCCCTGAGCGATGCCGGGTCAAACAGCTTCTCCTTGTTCATCTCCATCGCGCTCCTCCGCCGGTCACATGTTGTATTATTATAGCAGATTCAGGCCGTCCGGGCGTGAAAAAAGGACGGCTGCCGCGGAGATTTTCCGCAGGAAAATTTATGCAAACAGGCAAAAGCCGCCGCGTTTTTTCCAACGCGGCGGCCCCGATGCGCCAGTTTACCGTTCAGTCGGGCACGGCCCGACGGACTCCCCCTCCAGCAGCGTGTAGTCGAGCGTCACATAGCGCGGCTGCGCGCCCTCGAGCATGTCGCACAGCAGCGTCACACTCTCGCGGGCGATGGCCTCCACCGGCTGGCTGATCGTCGTGATCGAGGGCACGTAGAAGCGGGACATCTGCGTGCCGTCAAAGCCGGTCACGGAGACATCCTGCGGCACGCGCAGTCCCAGGTCGATCAGCGCGCGGATGACGCCGGCGGCCATCGTGTCGCTCATCGTGAGCACGGCGGTGACGTCGCGATGCCCCTCGAAATAGCGCTTCGCTTCATTATAAGCTCCCTCCAGCGAGAAGCGCAGGCAGCGATAGGATTCCTCCGGGTCAAACGCCATGCCGTGCGCGTGCAGGCTGTCCATCGCGCCCTGATAGCGCCGGGCAAAGACGTCGTCGCCGTAGCGGTTGCCGCCGAAGATCGTCACGCGGCGGTGGCCGTTGTCGAGCAGGTGATCCATCATCGCGCGGGTCGCCGCCCGGTCGTCGATGCACACGCTCGAGGCGTTCCCCAGGCCGCTGCGCGAGGCGTCCACCGTCGCGAACACGCAGGGCACGCCCAGCGCGCGGATGGCCTCGCTGCGCTCATCCAGCCGGGAGCCGAGCAGGATGAAGCCACCCGCACGCTTCTCCGCGTAAAGCTGGCGCAGCGTGTCGAACTCGTCGTCCGCCTCGTCGATATACTTGACCAGAAAGGGCGTCTTCATCCCCTGCGCGCAGGAGAGCATCTGCTCCGCCACGTCGCTGAGGAACATGCTGCGCCGTCCGCGCACGATGATCGCGGCGAAGTCCGTGCGTGCGTGCTTGAGGAAGCGCGCGTTGCCGTTCTGCACATAGCCGCACTCGGTCACGACCTCCATCACGCGCCGGCGCGTCTCCTCGCTGACATCCGGCCGGCCGTTGAGCACACGCGAAACCGTGCTCACCGCGACCCCCGCCTTGCGCGCCACGTCGCGAATCGTGTAGATCTCCACGCGGATTCCCCCTTTGAAGACGACTTTCCGGAACCGTTTCCAATCCATATTATAAGGAAACCCCGTCCGGTTGTCAAGCCGCTTTCCCCGGGGAGGTTCCTCTCCCCCGCTTGCGTCCCCGGGCCGCGCCTGCTATAATACGCTCATCAACAGACCATGGAGGGGCTTGTCATGCCGAAGATTCTGATCGAAGCCTGCTGCGGCTCCGCGGACGACGCGCTGGAGGCCGCGCGCGGCGGCGCGGACCGCGTGGAGCTGAACTCGGCGCTGTATCTGGGCGGGCTGACGCCGAGTGCCGGAAGCCTGCGCGTGCTGCGTGAGTCAAGCGGTGTGCCTGTGATGGCGATGCTGCGTCCGCGCGAGGGCGGCTTCTGCTACACGGAGGCGGCGTTTCGCACGATGCTCGCCGACGGAGAGCTGCTGCTTCGCGCCGGGGCGGACGGCCTGGTCTTCGGCTGCCTGACCCCGGACGGGGAGATCGACGAGCCGCGCGTGCGGGCGCTGGTGGCCCTGTGCGGCGGCCGGCCGGCCGTGTTCCACCGGGCGATCGACGTCACGCCGGACTGGCGGCGCGCGCTCGAGGCGCTCATCCGCTGCGGCGTCACGCGCGTGCTGACCAGCGGTCAGGCGAAAAGCGCGATGCTCGGCGCGCAGACCATCGCGCAGATGGTCCGCTTCGCGCAGGGCGCCATCGAGATCCTGCCCGGCGCGGGCGTGACGCTCGACAACGTGCTTGAGCTGCTCGCCATCACCGGCTGCACGCAGGTCCACCTTTCCCACCGCCGCGAGCTGTGCGATTCCTCCACACACGCCAACCCGGACCTGCGCTTCGGGCACCCGCAAGGTCCGCCGGAGGACGTGTACAAGGTCACCGACGCCAGCTATTTTGCCCGGATGCGGGCGCTTCTGCCCTGAGGAGGTAGCGCAATGTTTGCGATCATCGGAACCTGGAAGATGTGTCATGACGGTCTGACCGAGGCGGCGGCGCTGCTTGCGGGCGGCGCGAGCGCGGGCGACGCCGTGGAGCGCGCCATCACGCGCGTGGAGGACAACCCAGCCTATGTCTCCGTTGGCTATGGCGGTCTGCCCGCGCGCGACGGTCACGTGCTGCTCGACGCGGGCTACATGGACGGAAACGCGCTGCGCTATGGCGGCATCATGGCCGCGGAGAACATTCAAAATCCCATCCGTGCGGCGCGCCTGCTCTGCGGCCGGGAGACGAACTGCCTGCTGGCCGGGCGCGGCGCGGAGCAGTTCGCCGTGAGCGCCGGCCTGCCGATGCGCGACATGCGCACGGCGGAATCGACCGCGCGCTGGCGCGAGGCCATGCAGAGCCTGCGCGACGAAGCGCCGCTGGACGCCTATCGCGGCCACGACACGGTCTGCGTGCTGGCGCTCGACAGTTCCGGGCGCATGGTCGCGGGCACGTCCACGTCGGGCCTGTTCCTCAAGGAGCCGGGGCGCGTGGGCGATTCGCCGATCGTCGGCTCGGGCTTCTACTGCGATGCACGCTACGGCGCGGCGGCGGCAACCGGCCTGGGCGAGGACGTCATGCGCGGCTGTCTTTCCTATGAGATCGTCTCGCTGATGCGCCGCGGCGCGGACGCGCAGTCCGCCTGCGAGGAGGCGCTGCGCGGCCTTGCCGACCGCAAGCGCGCGCTCGGCGAGGCCGCGGGCAGCATCAGCCTGATCGCGCTGTCCGCGCAGGGCGGGTTCGGCGCCTCCACGACGCTGGACGTCTTCCCCTTCGTCACCGGCGACGGGACCGGCGCGCATCTGATGGCCGCGCAGCCCGCAGGGAACACGATGCGCATCGGAACGGCGACGGCGGAGGAGCTGGCCGGAGAACCGTGAACTGACCGTTTTCAAACTTGTTTATTCTCAATCAGAGTACTGGGCAAGGTCGTTGCCTTTCAGGGGGATGTAAAGATAATGGCGATACGCTACACAATTAAAAGATGCCCGAATTGTAATAAAAAAGTCGAGTTTCTAAATGGGCACCCGAGTTTACTCTGGGGATCACCGTTCAAAAAATGCGGGCACTGTGGAGCACCGTATATCGACCCGCAGTATAAAGAGCCTGCTCTTCGAACGCTTGACTGGTATATTGAACGACAGCCAAAGACTTTTGATTGGCTCCCTTCTGTTCTGGCCTGGCTTTCCACTTTGTCTACGTGTTTTTCTGCTATGTTTATCGTTTTCGATTTCTTTTCGCCCTTTTTGCGTGATATAACAGAAAAGACATCTTAATATGGTTTCTTGCCTCAGCCTTAATCATGGTTCTTTCTATAAGTGCAGCCAAATCAATCTCGACAAAAAGAACGACCATACGCGTTGATAAGGATTTTCTAAAGAAATATAGAGAGTCCGAAAAGCGTCTGAGTAATGAATCCTATCTCAACAACCTTCTAGGGCTTGACGCGGACAATTTCTCGTTTTTCGACAACATTAAGTAAGGGTTGCACATGAACAC
>CAMENN010000086.1 GCA_945928315.1 uncultured Clostridia bacterium | reverse complement strand
TTGCCGCCGCCGCTGGGGCCGACCAGCGCGAGCATCTCGCCGGGGCGGATGTGCAGGTTGACGTGCTCGAGCACGGAGCCCTTGCTCTCGTCGTAGGTGAAGCTGACGTCGGTGAAGGCGATGTCGCCCTCGACGTCCTTCATGGGCCGGGCGTCGGGCGCATCGACGATGTCCGGCGTCTCGTGCATGATGGCGCGGAAGCGCTGGAAGCCCGCCATGCCCTGCGTGAACTGCTCGGTGAAGTTGGTCAGCTTGCGGATGGGGCTCTGCACGCTGGCGACGTACATGTTGAACGTGACGAGCGTGGCGATGTCCATGCGGTTTTTCATGATGAGGTAGCTGCCCACGCAGATGACGGACAGGCTCATGAGGTTGATGAGGAAGTCCGTGCCGGCGAAAAAGCCCGCCATGACCCTGTAATAGCCCTGCTTGGCATCGACGTACCGGCCGGTGCAGCGGGAGAACTTGTCGATCTCCTCGTGCTCGTTGCCGAAGGCCTTGGCCACGCGGATGCCGGAGATGGAGCTTTCGATCTCGGCGTTGATGCCGGCGGTGCGCTGCTTGACCTGACGGGAGACGCGCATCATGTTGCTGCGGCGCATGGCGACGAACAGGACGATGAGCGGCACGGAGATGATGAGCACGAGCGCGAGCGTGGGCTGGATGCGCCAGAGCACGATGAAGGAGCCGATGAGCGTCACGGTGGAGATGAACAGGTCCTCGGGGCCGTGGTGCGCCAGCTCGGTGATGTCGAACAGGTCGGTGGTCACGCGGGACATGAGCAGGCCGGTGCGGTTCTTGTCGTAGAAGGAGAAGCCGAGCTTCTGCATATGCCCGAAGATGGCGGAGCGCATATCGGCCTCGATGCGTACGCCCATCATATGGCCGAGGTAGGTGACGATCCACTGTGCCGCGCCGCGCAGGATATACATGCCGAGCATGGCGAGCATGATGAGCACGAACGAGCGCATGAGCTGATTGGGAATGTAGTCGTAGAGCACCCTGCGGGTGACGACGGGGAAGAGGACGTCCACCAGGGCGATGAGCAGCGCGCAGGCCATATCCAGCAGGAAGAGGCGCATATGCGGCTTGTAGAAGTGGGCGAACTCGCGGATGGCGCCCCGGCGGGGCGCGGCCTTTTCCTCAAAGGCGGGGCGATCGGCTGTCTGCATGGGAACCTCCAGAGGAATCAATCAAAAGCAGAAGGAATAAACGGAAAGCGATGAAGGCGTCAGGAAGGCCCTGTCACCGGGCGAATCCACTTTCCCGAAAGGAAGTGCCTCCCATAGATGATGACCTTCGGCACATCCTCCACCAGATACATCACCAGATACGTCGCCGCGACGCCCGCGTGCAGGAAGAGTCCCGTCAGCGCTGTCATCGGGATGCCGATCAGATACGCCGTCAGCGTGTCCACGATCAGCCCGAACTTCGTGTCGCCGCCCGCCCGGAACGTGCCGACCACCAGCATCAGCGGCAGAGTGCGCAGCGGCATTTCCAGCGCATAGATGCACATCACGCGCAGCGCGTCCGCCCGCACCGCATCGGACACGCCAAACAGTGAAATGATTCGCGTGCGCATCAGCAGTACCCCGCCGCCGATGACCATCGAGAACACGACGCTCAGCAGCAGATGCCGCTGGGCGCAGTCCTTCGCGCGCTCCGTCTCGCCGCGGCCGATGAAGCTGCCGATCATCACCGCGCAGGAGGAGCACATGCCCAGAATCACGACGCTCGTCAGATCCTCGATCGACTTGACGACGGTGATCGCGGCATAGGCGCCCGTGCCCATATGCCCGTAGATCGCGCTGTAGACGAGGTTGCCCAGCGCCCAGATCGTCTCGTTGAGCATCGCGGGCGTGCCGACCCTCAGGTAATCGCGCACAAAGCGCAGGTCGAAGTCGAGCAGCTCGCGCAGCTTCGCGCGCATGAGCGTGTTCCGGGCAAGCGCCGTGCCGTAGATGACCGCGCAGTTGACGACCGCCGCGATGGCGGAGGCGATGGCCGCGCCCTGCACGCCCAGCGCGGGGAACCCGAGCAGGCCGAAGATGAGCACGGCGTTGAGCGCGATATTGGTGACGACGGAGCAGGCCGCGCCGGCGAACGGAATGACGACGCGCTGGGTGCTCTGCAGCAGCGTGCCGCCGGCCTTGGAGAGCGCCTGGAAGGGATAGCACAGCGCGACGATGCGCAGATAGGACGCGGCGATGCGCCGGGCCTGCCGGTCGCGGGTGAACAGGCCGACGATGGCTTCGGGCGCGAACACGCCGGCAAGAAGAAAGACGAGGGACGCGGCGAGCACGAAGAGGGTCATGAGGCCGTGGGTGCGGTGGATGCCGCGTTCATCGTGCGCGCCATAGAACTGGGCGATGAAGACCGCCGCGCCGCTGGTGAAGCCGAACAGCGCGATGTCAAAAAACCACGTCCACTTGCCGGCCATGCCGACAGCCGCCAGCGGCGTATCGCCGAGGCGGCCGATCATGAGGGTATCGATCAGGGTGAACGAGGAGAAGAGCAGGTTTTGCAGCGTGACGGGGATGGCGATGGAGAGCATCGTGCCCCAGAAGCTGCCGGATTTCCTTGTCATACTGTTCTCCCGGGATGCCTTATCCCTTCTGCCCGGAGAGAATCTGGAAGACCGGACTCTGCTCCGTGATGAACGGCCCATCCTGCACGAAGAACAGCATGCCCGTCACCGGCGTCTTGAGCGTCTCGCGCACCGAGCCATCCAGCGGATTCATGATGAACGCCAGCTGCTCGCCCCGGCGCACATGCGCGCCCGCAAACTTCACCCGGCGCAAAAGCCCCGCCGTCGAGGCCGTCACACTCAGCACATCGTCGTTCGTGATGATCGTCGAGGCGTGCCCCGGCGTCGCGTCGCCGCGGATCACACCCCGGCTGCCCAGGAACCGGATGATCGCCCGCAGCGTCTGGTCCGCCGCCGCCTCGTCGATCTCCTCCGTCTTGCCCGCGTACAGCGAGTAGGCCTGCGTGCCCGCCAGCTGCCAGGCGTAGTTCAGCGTCGATCTGTCCGCGCTGCGCGGCGTGCGCACATACACATACGGCAGCCCGAACTCACAGCCCAGCTCCGGGTTCTGCCTGCCCGTATCCATCACGCGAACGTGCGGCACGAACGAGCCCGGCTGGTAAAAGCTCGTCAGCTGGATGCCGTAGCGGTACAGGCGCAGCCGCTCCATCAGCGCGCCCGCGATGCGCTCCGTCGTCGAGCCGTGCACGTCGCCCGGGAAGCGCCGGTTGATGTCCATGTTCTCCGGCGCCCACAGCCGCGTGCCCGCGTTCATCGACGCGCCCACCGCCGTCGGGATGATCATCACGCTCTTGCCCTGGAGGATGCCGCCCTCCTTCTCGATCTCGCGCAGATACGCGATCAGCCGCGCACAGACGTAGAGCTGCTGCACCTCGTTGCCGCGCAGCGCGCCGACGACCGCGCAGGTCTTCTCGCCCTTGCCGAAGCGGTAAGCGTAGATGTTCATGTCGTCCCGGAAGTAGGACGGCAGGGTGAACAGGATGTCCTTTTTCATGCGTTTTGCCCTCCCCGCGCACACTTTCCGGTGAACATGCGCGCAATCAGCGTGCCGGGATACACCGGGGAATAGCTGCGCTGGCTGAAGACCAGCCCGCCTGACGGGGCGGTGATCGTCTCGCGCACCTCGCCGGTGAGCGCGTCAAACACGCGGCCCAGCGTCTCGCCCGCCGCGACCCATTCGCCCGCGCGGTCCTGCGGCTCGTAGATGCCCGGACACTCGCAGGAGACGCGGCAGACGTCCTCGCCCGTGCGGATGCACGGGATGACCGTCTCCGGCGCGGGCAGCGGCGCGGCCTCGCCCGTCCAGATGCCCAGTTGCGTCAGCTTGCAGAAGATCGCTCCGACGATGCGCTCGGCGGCGGCCTGCGGCTTGCGCCGGTGCTCGTCCACCTCCAGCGTCATCGCGGGCACGCCCATGTCGCACAGCGCGGCAGTCAGCGTCGCGTTGTAATTCGTGCGGTCGGGCAGCACCCAGATCAGGTCCGGCGACAGCGCCCGCGCCTCGCCAATCAGCGCATCGGCATGCCGCGCGCACAGGCGCACCTCGAACAGCTCCGTCTTGCCCATCGTGCCGGAGTGAATGTCCAGCACCATGTCCGCGCCGCGCATGTCCTCCACGACGGCATGGCAGATCGCCTCCAGCGCGGTACCGTCCTTCGCGCCCGGGAAGCCGCGGTTCATGTCCAGCTGAATGCCCATCGGCGTCATGCGCTCGCCGATGTCCAGGCCCATGGGGTTGAGCATCGGGTACATATCGACCACGCCGTGCAGGCAGTCCGGCTGCGCCAGGATGCGCTGCGCGACGCCAAAGACGATGAGCTGGCCCATCAGCTCATCGCCGTGAATGCCCGTGGACAGGCAGACGCGCCCCGCGCCGCCCGACTGCGGGGCATAGCGGCAGCGGCGAATGGTCAAAGCCTCGTCCACCGCCAGCGCGATGGACGCGACCGAGGAAATCTCTTTGACAACCGACAACGTCAGTTCCCTCACTTTCACAGCAGGGGGGTTGCATTTCCCCCTGGTTTTCCATACAAATGCTAACATAAAATGAAGGGATTTGCAAGCGAAAGCGGATTATGATATACTGAAAAAACCGGAAGAATCCAAACGCCCCCTGTCCGGCGGAAATGAGAGGAGTTTCTCTGATGAAGATCGGCCTGTTTACCGATACGTTTTACCCCGAGATCAACGGCGTGGCGACCTCCTGCCTGAATCTGGAGCGGGAGCTGACGCGCCGCGGCCATGAGGTGCACATCTTCGCGCCCAAGTGCAAGGGCTGGGAAGAGAATCAGCGTGATCACGTTCACTACCTCGCCTCCGCGCCGCTGCTGGTGCTGCGGGACCGCAATGTCGCGTTTCCCACGCCCATCACCAGCTGGGAGGCGGAAAAGCTCGACTTTGACGTCGTGCACACCAACAGCGAGTTCATCATGGGCATCTTCGGCCGGCACGTCGCCCACAGCAACGGCTGCGCGCTGGTGCACACCTACCACACCGTCTGGGAGGACTACACCTACTACATCACGCACGGGCTGGCGGATGACGCGGCCCGCGCGGTGGCCCGCAAGTATTCCCAGTGGTGGTGCGACCGCTTCGACCGGGTCATCGTGCCCACGGGCAAGACGCTCGACCTGCTGCGCCAGTACGGCGTGGAGGCCGATATCGACGTCATCCCCAGCGGCATGGACATCGCGCGCTTTGCGCCGGAGCGCCACAGCGCTCAGGAGCGGTCGGCCATCCGCGCGGAATGCGGCGTCGCCCCGGGCGAGCGCGTGCTGCTGAACATCGGCCGTCTGGCGAAGGAAAAGAACCTCGAGCAGGTCCTGCGCGTGTTCCCGCGGCTGCGCGAGGTCTGTCCGGACGTGCGCTTTGTGATCGTGGGCGAGGGCCCGCAGCGCGGCTATCTGGGCGAGATGGCGAAGGAGCTGGGCGTCGCGGACGCGGTGACGCTGACCGGCCCGAAGCCCTGGGAGCGCATCGACCAGTATTACGCGATGGGCGACGTGTTCGTCAGCGCGTCGCACTCGGAGACGCAGGGGCTGACCTACGTGGAGGCGATGGCCTCGGGTCTGTGCGTCTGCGCGGTGAACGACCCGTGTCTGGAGGGCGTCATCGAGGACGGCGTCTCGGGCGTGCTCACGGAGGACGGCGACGACGCGCTGCTGGCGGGGCTGATCCGCGCGTTCTCCGACGAGGGCCGTACGATCGCCGCGCACGCCGCGGAGCACGCCGCGCCGTTCAGCACGCAGGTGTTCGCCGAGCGCGTGGAGGCCTGCTATGAAAAGGCCATCCGCGCGGCGAGGGGGGAATAAGCAGAAAAGCCTCTTCAAACAGGCGCGAAGCGAAGGAGGGTCCAGGGACAATGTCCCTGGACCCTCCTTCGCTTTGCGCTTACAGCCCGCTTCTTTCAGAAAATGATGTCATTCCTCCACGCCGCACACATGCAGCGTCCGCCCCTCCACGGTAAACCGGATATTCCACCGCCCGTAGGCCATGCCGTAGACGCGCTGCGGGTCCTCCTGATAGGACGGGCGCGGGTCCTGCGAGAGCAGCGCGCAAACCGTCTCCCGCTGCGCCCCGTCGATGCGCGAGAGCAGCTCCGGCGGAAAGTCCACGGACAGCGCGTAGTCCGCACGCTCCGCCGCAAAGCCGCCCGTCGCCTCCGGATGGCAGTCCGCGTGTGGCAGGTAGGGCTTGATGTCGTAGATCGGCGTGCCGTCCAGCAGGTCCGCCCCGCCGACGACGAGCACCGGTCCCTGCGGCGTGTGCCGCTGCACCTCCTCCAGCGTCACGCAGGAAAGGCCGATGGCGTTCGGCCGGAAGGGCGAGCGCGTGGCGAAGACGCCCATTCGCGTGTTGCCGCCCAGCCGCGGCGGGCGCACCGTCGGCGACCAGCCCGGCCGCTCGGCCTTCGAGAACGACCAGATCAGCCAGAGGTGCGAGAAGCCCTCGATGCCGCGCAGCGCGTCCGGATTGCGGTACTCCGGCTCAAAGACGATCCACGCGCGCGTGCCGGGCACCAGCCCGCTCTGGCGCGGAATGCCGAATTTCTCCCTGAAATCGCTGTGAATCACCGCGATGGTTTTCATGATGAGCCCCTTTTGACCTGTTTTTTCAGAAGGATTTTGGGGCTGCCGCCCCAAACCCTGCCCGGGGCGCCGCCCCGGACCCCGCAAGGGGCAGTGCCCCTTGACCCCGCTTCGCTTCGCGCTGCTTCAAGCCGCTCTGCGCTTCGATCAGTTCACCCTGTAGATCCGCACGTCCGGATTCTCATAGACCAGCTCGCAGGCCGCGTCAATCGCCCCGAGATCCACGTCGAAGTCCGCGCGCTCGTAATCGCTCACATAGATGTAGTCGACGCCGTATGCCTCGAGCACGTCCGCGTTGTTCTCCGGGTCCTCGTAGAAGCGGCGGCAGTCCTCCGACTGCCTGTCGTAGTCAAGTCCGTGGAAGTACACATACAGCGAGCTGCCGCAGAGGATCTGCCGGCCCGCCAGCGAGCAGACCGGATTGATGTGCTGCTGGCCGGTGAGGAAGACGTCGTCCTTCTCCGTGTTTTCGGCGATCCACTCGCCCGCCTCCACCGCCGTGGCCGAGAAGAGCTGACAGCCCGACACGCACTCGCGCGCGATGGACAGCGAGCCGGAGAGCACGCTGGCGATGAGGAACAGCGCACACAGGACATTGCGCCCGCGCAGGCCGGTCAGCCGCTGCATGAGCACCGAGCCGTAGTCCGCCGCGAGGATCGCGCCGAACATGAACCAGATGTAGAAGAGCTTGTTGTTGTCGTACGGGTTGCGCTGGAAGAGCACCCAGTCCGCGACGGCGTAGACCGCCGTCATGCCCAGCAGCAGGTCGAGCTGGCCGCGCCGCCGCGCGTTCAGGCATGCGCAGAAGATCAGGATGAACGGCAGGCCCACGTTCTTGACCCAGAACCACAGGTAGCCGTCGATGAGCGTCATGCCGCCGTTGTTGTTCACCCAGTCAAACTGGATGCGGATGACGCCGCCGTCCACCGTCTGGCGGATGGCGTTGCCCAGCAGCTGCGGCAGCGCCAGCACCAGCACGATGCCCAGATACACGCCCGCGCGCACGAGAATCCCCCTGCGCTGGCCGGGATGCGCGATCATCCGGCCGATGAGGTAGCCGCCGGAGAACAGGCCCAGCGCCAGAAACGTATGCGTATGCACCAGCGGCAGGCAGGAGGCCCACAGCGCCAGCACAACCGTCTCCTTCATGGAGCGCGCCCGGGAGGACGTGATCAGCAGGTACAGCGCCGGAATGCCCATCGCCCAGCCGCCCAGCAGCGCTCGCTGCGGGATGAGCAGATCGGCGATGACGTTCGACCAGCGCAGGTTGAGGTCCGGCTGGTTGGCCGGCGTCCTGTAATAGCCGGTGAAGATCTCGCGGATCTTCGCGAAGCCGTCCCGGCCCATCATGTCAAAGTCGTAGAGGAAGCCGAGGCCGCCGTTCAGGAAGAACAGCAGCACCGCCACGACGATGGCCTTGTTGCGGTCGCCCAGAATCTCCCGCGCCAGCAGCATGTAGCCGACGTAGGTCAGCATCATCAGCAGCGTGCCCGGCACGACCAGCGCCTGCTGAATGCTCATGCCCAGCATCAGCATGGAGGTGCTCAGCGCATCCGTCAGATAGGGATAGGACAGCGACGTGCCGTAGAGCAGGTTGTAGGACGGCGGGAACGACGCGTTCTCCAGCGATGTGATGAACGAGAGGTGCATGCACAGGTCGCCGTAGGTGGACTGCCCGCACCAGTAGGAGCCGTCCGACGCGGGCATGAGCATGTGCGTCGTCTGCAGATACGCGGAGAGCGCCGTCAGCGGCGCGACGACGATGAGCAGCACGCACAGAAAGCGCCTGTCCTCCTCGTCCATGCGCGCGGGCAGGTGACGGTCGCGCTTCACATAGGCCGCTCCGGTCAGCGCGAGCAGCAGCACGCCCGCCGCGGCATGCGCGCGCAGCGTGAAGTCGAGCAGATTGGCGCACAGCGCGGGCAGCACCATCATCAGCAGCACGCCCAGCGACGCGCCCAGCCAGAGCCGCACCAGCGGATTCCTGCGCGGGAACAGGCTGCGGATGATCAGCACGCCGCAGGAGAGGAACAGGAGCAGATAGAGAATCGCGGCCATCGTCTTTTCCTCACTTTGCCTCTTCGCCGGAGAGCACCTGAAGCCGCGCCTGACGCCTTCTGCGGCGCGGCGGCTCGCCCTGCGCGGGTGCGGCGGGCGCGGCGCTCACGCGGGCCGTCACCTGCGGCACGCCGCCGTAGAGGTCCTCGTCCTCCTCGTCCGGCTCACGGCGCGCGGCATGCGCGGCCAGGTCGGCGCGGATGCCGTTCATATCGCGCTCTGTCTGGATGATGCGCTGCTGCTCGGCACGCTCCCCGCGCATGATGCGCGCGGCGGCCTCCGTGCAAATGGCCTGTCCGGTCAGCGTCAGATAGCGGGCGCGGGCAAGCATGAGCAGCAGGGCGCAAAGCGCGATGGTGCCCAGCAGAATCAGGGGCACATAGAGGATGCGCTGCATGCCCAGCCAGACGGCCAGCCCGGCAAGCGCAAGGCTGGCGAGCACGGCGGCAAGGCGCAGCAGGAACTGCTGACGTCTGGCCTGCTCGCGCAGGGCCTTGGCGGTCCTGTTGGTGAGGCGAATGGATTCGCCGCCGGTCACGGATTGCTTCATGGAAAGGACTCCTTGCTGATCAAAAAATAGCTTTATACCGCGCGAAGTGAGAAAGGGGTCTGGGGACTGGTCCCCAGGCTAGGGGTTTGGGGGATGAAATTCCCCAACGTCCCTATATCGCGAAGCGATCAAAGAAAAAGCAGTCAGGGAGCGAAGCGTTGCCTGACGGGGCAGTCCCGCAAGGCTGAATGGATATGAACATCCTCTGGATTCTATTCAAGCCCTGTCAGTTTCTTTGCGAAGAACACCGCTCACCGGATCAGCACGCCCGGCACGTCCACGCCGGAATCGTGCATGGTCTGCATCATGTGGCGCTGGGCGGCCTGGCGGGCGCGGTCGCTGTCGCCCTCCATGATGCCGCGGTACATCTCCAGATGGCACTGGCTCGCGCGCTGATAGCTGCCCTCCACGCGCTGCGTGTGGTGATAGCCCGCCTGAATCGACTCGTGAATCGTCGGCAGCAGCCGCTCCACGACGTCATTGCCCGTGCAGCGCGCAATCACGGAGTGGAACTCGAAGTCAAACGGCGTGTAATCCTCCCCGTGCAGATAGGCGTTGTCCATCCTGTCCAGCAGCAGCTTCATCTGCACCAGATCCTTCTCCTGACGCCGCTGCGCCGCCAGCGCCGCCACGCCCGGCTCCACCAGCAGCCGCGTCTCCAGCAACTGGGCGATGAGCTCCTCCTGATCGGCAAAGCGCAGGCCCAGCGGATCGCTGGCCAGCCCCGGCATCGCGCACAGGAACGTGCCCTGTCCCTGCCGGATGTCCACGATGTGCTCGGTCTGCAGAATCTTGACCGCCTCGCGCACCGTGGAACGGCTCACGCCAAAGCGCGCCATCAGCTCGGCCTCCGCGGGGAGCTTTGCGCCGGTCTTCATCTCCTCCTGAATGATCATCTCGCGCAGCTTGTCGGCAATCTGCTCGGGCAGCTTGCGCGCCTTTCTCACCGTATCCATAGTCAGCTCAGGCCCTCCGTATCAGGTTATTTCTTGTATGATCAAAAGTTGCATGAAATCGCACAGCGGGCACCGGACGGCTTTGCTCTGTCAGGCCGTTCGGATGCGGGCGCGGGCACAGCCCGCTCTCTGGTATAATTGGAAATTGCGTAAAAATCGTGCAGCGGGCACCGAATGGCTTCCTTCCGCAACGCCGTTCGGAAGTGGGTGTGGGCACAGCCCGCTCTCTGGTATAATTGGAAATTGCGTAAAAATCGTGCGGCGGGCACCGAATGGCTTCCTTCCGCAACGCCGTTCGGAAGTGGGTGTGGGCACAGCCCACCTTCCCGATGACGTAACTCCGCAAAGTTTCGCGCTTCGGGCACCGAATGGCTTCATTCTGTAAAGTCGTTCGGATGTGGGTGCGGGCACAGCCCGCCTCGTCAGACCATTTTATCATAATTCGCCGCCTTTCTCAACCGCTTTGTGAAATCCGTCCACCGGACGTTGCCCCGCCGGGCCAAGGCGCACAAGAAACGCCCGCATGCGGCGTTGCTCCCTTGACATTCCCCGGGCACACTTTTATAATAGATAAGGTTTATTCTGCTTGATCAGACAGGAGCGGGCCGTCAGGCGCCGCCGGTTCAGGAGGAACATCATGGAAATCAATGCGCTCAAGGCGCAGTGCACGCAGGTGCGCCGGGACATCATCAGCATGCTGGCCAAGGCCGGCTCCGGCCATCCGGGCGGATCGCTCTCCGCCGTGGAAATCCTCGTCGCACTCTATGGCAATGTGATGAACGTCAAGGCGCAGGACCCGCATAACGCGCACCGCGACCGCTTCGTGCTCAGCAAGGGCCACGCCGCGCCCGCGCTCTACGGCGTGCTGGCGGAAAATGGCTTCTTCCCCAAGGAGGAGCTTTCGCACCTGCGCCAGCTCGGCGCGATGCTCCAGGGCCACCCGGATATGAACCGCTGCCCCGGCGTGGACGCCTCCACCGGCTCGCTGGGCCAGGGCGTGTCCATCGCGGTGGGCATGGCGCTGGGCGCCCGGCTCGGCGGCGGCAGCGAGCACGTCTATACGCTGCTGGGCGACGGCGAAAGCCAGGAGGGCCTCGTCTGGGAGGCGCTCATGGCCGCCGCCCACTACAGGCTCGACAACCTGACCGTCATCTTCGACTGGAACGGCCTGCAGATCGACGGGCGCAACGACGACGTGATGAGCCTTGGAGATTTCCCCGCCAAGCTGCGCGCCTTTGGCCTCGACCTCATCGAGGTCGCCGACGGCAACGACCTTGAGCAGGTGCTCGCCGCCCTGCAGGCCCCGGCCTGCCCGGGCAAGCCGCGCGGCATCCTCTGCCATACGCTCAAGGGCAAGGGCGTCTCCTTCATGGAGGATCAGGCGGGCTGGCACGGCAAGGCGCCCAATGCGGCGCAGGCCGAGACGGCGCTCAAGGAACTGGAGGGCTGAGCATGAGTGAGAAGAAAGCAACCCGCGTGGGCTACGGCGAGGCGCTCGTCGAGCTGGGCGCGGAAAACGAGAAGATCGTCGTGCTGGACGCCGACCTCTCCTGCTCCACGATGACCAACGGCTTCGCCAAGGCGTATCCCGACCGCTTCTTCAACGCGGGCATTGCCGAAGCCAACATGGTCACCATGGCCGCGGGCCTGTCCTCCATGGGCTACATCCCGTTCTGCTCCACCTTCGCGGTGTTCGCCAGCCGCTGCTATGAGCAGATCCGCAACGGCGTGTGCCATCCGCACCTGAACGTCAAGTTCGCCTTCACGCATGCGGGCATCACCGTCGGCGAGGACGGCGGCACGCATCAGGCGATCGAGGACATCGCGATCATGCGCGCGCTGCCGGGCATGACGATTCTGGCCCCCTGCGACGCCGAGGAGGCCAAGCGCGCCGTGCGCGCCGCGGCCGCCATCGACGGGCCGGTCTATCTGCGCCTGGCGCGCCTGGCGACGCCGGTGTTCTCCGAGGGCATGCCCTTTGAGGTCGGCAAGGCAAACGTGCTGCGCGAGGGCACGGACGTGGCGCTCATCACCTGCGGCCTGATGGTCGAGGCGTGCATGCAGGCGGCGGAGCTGCTCGCCGCGCAGGGCGTGAGCGCCGCGGTCGTCAACATGCACACGATCAAGCCGCTCGACGAGGCGACGGTGCGCAGCTTTGCCGCGCGCATGCCGCTGCTGACGGTCGAGGAGCACAACGTCATCGGCGGCCTGGGCGACGCGGTGGCAGCGGTCGTTGCGGAGCACGGCGGACGGCTTCGCAAGATTGGCGTGCCGGACTGCTTCGGCCAGTCGGGCACCCCGGCGGCGCTGCTGGATTTCTACGGCCTGACGCCGGAGAAGATCGCGGCCAAGGCCAGGGAA
>CAMENN010000085.1 GCA_945928315.1 uncultured Clostridia bacterium | reverse complement strand
AGAAGGCGAACGTCTACCCGACGACGCTCTCCGGCGGCCAGCAGCAGCGCATCGCCATCGCGCGGTCGCTGACGATGAAGAACCCGATCATCTACTTCGACGAGCCGACCTCCGCGCTCGATCCGGAGATGGTCCAGGAGGTGCTGGACATCATGATCGAGCTGGGACACGACAACATCACGATGGTCGTGGTCACGCACGAGATGGGCTTCGCCCGCGAGGTGGCCGACCGCGTGGTCTTCTGCGACGGCGGCTACATCCTGGAGCAGGGCACGCCGGAGCACTTCTTCACGAACCCGGAGCACGAGCGCACCAGGGCGTTCCTCTCCAAGATCCTTCGCTGAACATCGCGCAAGCGGTTTTCGGGATAAACAACTCAGTCTAAAGGAGGAAACCCATATGAAAAAGTTCATTGCTATCGCTCTTGCAGCCGTGATGCTGTGCGCCGCGGGCATCGCGTGCGCGGAGACCTTCCGCGTCGGCGTGAAGCAGGATGTGTACGGCTTTGGTTACCTCGATGAGACGACCGGCGAGTACTCCGGCATGGAAATCGAGCTGGGCGCGATGATCGCCGATGCGCTGGGCTATGACGATGTGGAATACACCACCGTGACCGCCGCGACCCGCGGCCAGATGCTCGACAACGACGAGCTCGACTGCGTCATCGCCACCTTCACCATCAAGCCGGAGCGCAAGGAGAGCTGGGACTTCTCCACGCCCTACTACACCGACGCGGTGACGGTGCTGGTCGAGAAGGCGAGCGGCATCGCGGACCTGTCCGGCCTGGCGGGCAAGACCGTGGGCGTCTCCACCGGCTCGACCTCCGCGAAGGCGTTGGCGACGGCGATGGCGGATGCGGGCGTGATCGGCGCGTTTGACGCGGACAAGTTCGAGATCGCGACCTTCGACGGCGGCGTGAAGTTCAAGGAGTTTGACGACTATCCGGCGATCTCCCTGGCGCTCGATGCGGGCGACGTGGACGCCTTCTGCGTGGACAAGTCCATCCTGGCGAACTACAAGACCGAGGACCGCGACTTCATCGCTGACTCCTTCTCCCCGCAGGACTACGGCGTGGCGACGAAGAAGGGCTCCGAGCTCTCCGCGAAGATCGAGGAGCTGGTCACCGGCTGGCTGGCGGACGGCACCATCGACGGCCTGATCGCCGAGTGGGGCCTGTAAGCCTTCCTACTGAAAAGGGGTTTAAGCCGCGCGAAGCGAAGAAGGGTCCAGGGACAATGTCCCTGGTGGGGTTTGCGGCAAAGCCCCAAGCAGGGTTTGGGACGGCAGTCCCAAGAATGAACGCAGTTTCAGAGCAGGCAGCGAAGAGGCCTGCGATTGAAACGAGTGCGTTTCGCATGGCTGGTATTTACTTTGTAAGTCCATCTGTAAAGCTCCGGCCTCGAGCACAAAGCAACTGGAATCACATCACCTTGTCGGTGATGCAACCGGCATCATGCGGGTTTAGAACTTACTCGGATATATACCGAGGGCATGACACAAGGGCGCGCAGCGTCGGTTGCGCGCCCGATTTTTTCAGGCGATGCAGGTGGAATGTGCGTTCCCCGGAGGATGAAGGCAGGCGGAGCGTCGGGAATCGCAAGGAGTGCCGCTTGCGGCACGACTATGCGAGTTTCCTGGGTCCCCAGACCCCTTCATCGCTTCGCGCGATGGAAAGAGGCTTACCGATCATCATGAAATGAGGCGAAGACATGGATACGATTTTCAGCGCAAAGGCCTGGGCGACGGTCTGGCAATACCGGGCCACATTCCTCAACGGCCTGCTCAATACGCTCGAGAGCGCCGTGGTCGGCCTCGTGATCGCGATGATCATCGGCTTTGCCATCGGCCTGATGGCGACCTCCGGCAAGCGCTGGATGCAGGTCGTCGCGCGCGTGTACGTCGAGTTCTTCCAGAATACGCCGCTCATCCTGCAGGTCTGCTTCCTCTACTACGCGCTGGCCTATTCCGGCGTGCGCATCACGGTCGTGGTCATCGGCTTCGTCTCGCTCGGCCTGTATCACGGCGCATATGTCGGCGAGGTCGTCCGAGCGGGCATCCAGTCGATCCCGGCGGGCCAGTTCGACGCCGCGCGCTCGCAGGGCTTTGGCTACGCGGAGACGATGCGCGCCATCATCCTGCCGCAGACGGTCAAGATCATCCTCCCGCCGATGGTCAATCAGGTGGTGGCACTGATCAAGAACACCTCCTGCCTGTACATCATCGGCGGCGCGGACCTGATCGCCACGACGTACAACTTCGTCACCGGCGAGAGTACGGGCGGCGCGTACGGCCCGGCCTATCTGGTCGGCGGCCTGCTGTTCTTCCTGGTGTGCTATCCGCTCTCGATGATGGCGGGCCGCTGGGAGCGCCGCCTGAAGGAGCGCGACAGGCAGGTTGTCACGGCCATTGAGGAACAGGAAGGGGGCGACGCGGCGTGAGCGATTTCATGAACGAGCTACGCGGCAGCATCGGCATCCTGCGCAACCCGGACGTGATGGGCTATCTGCTTAAGGGCCTGCTCTTCACGCTGGGCATCTCGATCATCGCCATCCTGTTCAGCCTGCTCATCGGCGCGGTGCTGGCGCTCGTGCGCAACTACTGCACGCGCGGTCCGGCGCGGGCGCTGCGGAAAATCGCTTCTATATATATTGAGCTGTTCCGCAACACGCCGCTGATGCTCTGGATGTTCGTATGCTTCGTCATGTGTCCGGCGCCGTCCTTTTCGAAGGACTTCGCGAAGCTGCTGGGCTTTTCCTCGACGGTCGCGGTGAAGACGCTCTTCAAGGCGACGGTTGCGCTGACGCTGTTCACCTCCGCGATCATGGCGGAGATCATCCGCGGCGGCCTCAACTCCGTGGCGAAGGGCCAGTTCGAGGCGGCATACTCGCAGGGCTTCGGCACCTTCCGCACGATGACGCTGATCGTGCTGCCGCAGGCCTTCCGCAACATCATCCCGACGCTGCTCTCCCAGATGATCACGACGATCAAGGACTCGAGCTACATGTCGAGCCTGGTGACGGTCGAGCTGATGGGCTGTACAAAGCTGATCATCAGCAAAGCAAACACCTACAACGGCACATGGGTGGACCGCTTCAACCGCGGCACCATCAACGTCACGGACGTGTTCGTGCTGTTCGGCTTTGCGTTTATCGTCTACTTCGCGATCAACTTCACGCTCTCGTGTGTCGTGCGGCGCATGCGGACGAGGAAGCGGGCCTAAGGGAAAAGACTCAAAACCGCGCGAAGCGAAGAAGGGTCCAGGGGACCGGAGCCTGCCGTGCCCAGTGGGCAAAACAGGCAGGCGGAGCGTCGGAAATCGCAAGGAGCACTGCTTGCGGTGCGACTATGCGAGTTTCCCGGACTCACTGTCCCTGGTGGGGTTTGGGGCAAGGCCCCAAGCAGGGTATGGGGTGGCAGCCCCATGCTCATCAAAGAAAAAGTAGTCTCAGAGCAGGCCGCGCAGCGGCTTGCGATTGAGACGGATGCGTTTTGCGGAGCCCGACATCCGCTGCAACAAAAAGAATGAATACGTGGCCGGTCCTTCCTGTGCGGAGGGCCGGCTTTTTGTATGCATCGGACAGACCTCTCCTCGACTGACCGGAAAAAGAAAAATGGGCAGACGTCGGACGTCTGGCGAAACGGGTGAAAACGCGTTATCAGAGTAAAGCGAAAACGTGAAATCCACGAAAAACGGGAACATGGCTGTAAAGAAGAAAAATGGATTTGTGCAAAGTGACGAAATTTTGCGGAAACCGGGGGCTGAAATTGGGCGAAAATTTGTTTCGAGCGAAAATGAAACGCCCGGTAGAGTGGTCATCCTGACGCACGAAGATACGCCCGGCAACGTGGCAATAATTCGGAAAACCAGGGACGTCCGACGAGCTGCAAAAAGGCAGGAGCCCGCTTGATTTTTCCGGGCGAGGCGGCGGGAGATGGCGCGGAGAGAAAAAGCAAAAAAATCGAAAAAAACTTCAAAAAAGGTATTGCGTTTTTCTGAAAAATAGAATATAATGCAATGGATGTCTGCAAAGGGGATGAAGCGGCAGATTGCTCACTGGCCGGTGAGGGAACTGTCGCGGACCATGTCCGCCAATCGGACGACGGCTCAAGAATCCGTCATGCAGGGCAACAGCCAAGCAAGTCGTACTTGAGTACGAACAAGGAGGAAAAGAAATGGCCAGCAAGAAAATCCGCATCAAGCTCTGGGCTTACGAGCACAGCCTCGTGGACCAGGCTGCCGAGCGCATCGTCGAGACCGCTCGCCGCACCGGCTCCAAGGTGTCCGGCCCGATCCCGCTTCCCACCGAGAAGGAAGTGGTGACGATCCTGCGCGCACCGCACAAGTACAAGGATTCCCGCGAACAGTTCGAGCAGCGCACCCACAAGCGCCTGATCGACGTTCAGAACCCCACCCGCGCCACCTTTGACGCGATGGAGAAGCTCGATCTGCCGGCCGGCGTTGAGATCGAGATCAAACTGTGATCAGGAGGTAAGATGTCATGAAGAAAGGTATCGTCGGCAAGAAGATCGGCATGACGCAGGTCTTTACCGAGGACGGCCGCCTGCTCCCGGTCACTGTCATTCAGGCGGGTCCCTGCCCGGTTGTCCAGAAGAAGACGATCGAAAAGGACGGCTACGAGGCGATTCAGGTGGGCTTTGACACCTACGCCGAGAACCGCGCCGAGAAGCTCGTCAACAAGCCCATGAAGGGCCACTTCGCCAAGGCGAACGTCGCCCCCTGCCGCAAGCTGCGCGAGCTGCGCCTTGAGGACTGCTCCGCCTACAACGTGGGCGATGAGGTGAAGGTCGATGTGTTCGCCGCGGGCGACAGGGTCGACATCACCGGCACCAGCAAGGGCCACGGCTTCACCGGCGCGATCCAGCGCTGGAACCAGCACACCGGCCCGATGGCGCACGGCTCCAAGTATCACCGCGGCGTGGGCTCCCTGAGCGCCAACTCCACGCCGTCCCGCGTGTTTAAGAACAAGCACATGTCCGGCCACTACGGCGTGGATCGCGTGACGACCCTGAACCTGAGCGTCGTTCGCGTCGATGCCGAGCGCAATCTCCTGCTGGTCAGGGGCGCGGTGCCGGGCCCGAATGGCGGCACGCTCGTGATCCGCGATTCCGTCAAGGCCTGATAAGGAGGAACCGTCACAATGCCTAAGATTGCAATGCTGAATCAGGAAGGCGCCAAGGTCGGTGAGATCGAGCTGAGCGAGGCGATCTTCGCGGCTCCGGTCAACGAGAGCGTCCTTCACCTGGTCGTGCGCAGCCAGCTGGCCGCCAAGCGCCAGGGCACCCAGTCCGCCAAGACCCGCGGCGAGGTCCGCGGAGGCGGCCGTAAGATCTACCGCCAGAAGGGCACCGGCAACGCGCGTCACCATGGCAACCGCGCTCCGCAGTTCACCCACGGCGGCGTCGTGTTCGCGCCGAAGCCCCGCGACTATGTCGTGAACGTCCCCAAGAAGGTCCGCCGTCTGGCCCTCAAGGGCGCCCTCACCTCCAAGGTGAACGAGAACGAGATGATCGTCCTCGACAAGATCGCCCTCACCGCGCCCAAGACCCGGGAAGTCGCCGCCATCATGAAGAACCTGGGCGTCACCAAGACCGCGCTGCTGGTTCTGGCCGGCCCGGACGACACCATCACCCGCGCGTCCGCGAACATCGCGGGCCTGAAGACCGCCTACGTCAACACGATTAACGTACTGGATATCCTCGGCAATGAGAAGTTCATCATCACCGAGGAAGCGGTCAAGCTCGTTGAGGAGGTTTACGCGTAATGAAGAATCCTCATGATATCATCCTCCGCCCCGTGCTGACGGAAAAGGCCTACGACGGCCTGGCGGATAAGCGCTACGTCTTTGAAGTGGCGATCGGCGCGAACAAGATCGAGATCAAGCAGGCGGTCGAGGCGGTCTTCGGCGTCAAGGTCAAGAGCGTCAACACCCTGCGCACCCTCGGCAAGATCAAGCGTCAGGGCCGCTATGCCGGCCGCACCCCCGAAATCAAGAAGGCTTACGTCACCCTGAAGGAGGACTCCAAGACCATCGAGTTCTTCGAGGGCATGGCGCAGTAACAGGGAGGTTACAAGCAAATGGCTATTCGCGTTTATAAGCCGACTTCCCCGGCCAGACGTTTCATGTCGGTGCTGACCTTCGAGGAAGTCACCACCAATAAGCCGGAAAAGTCTCTTCTGACCACCAAGAAGAACAAGGCCGGCCGCAATAAGCAGGGCAAGATCACCGTGCGCCATCAGGGCGGCGGCAACAAGGTCAAGTACCGCACGATCGACTTCCGCCGCAACAAGGATGACATCCCGGCGAAGGTCGCCTCCATCGAGTACGATCCGAACCGCACCGCGTTCATCGCGCTGCTCAACTACGCCGACGGCGAGAAGCGCTACATCCTGGCGCCGATCGATCTGAAGGTTGGCGACACCGTCGTCTCCGGCGCCGAGGCGGACATCAAGCCGGGCAACGCCCTGCCGATCCGCAACATCCCGCTGGGCACCCTGATCCACAACATTGAGATCGTTCCGGGCCGCGGCGGCCAGCTCGTCCGCTCCGCCGGCGACGCCGCTCAGCTCATGGCCAAGGAAGGCGCCAGCGCGCAGGTCCGCCTGCCCTCCGGCGAGGTCCGCATGATCTCCATGGATGCCAGGGCGACCATCGGCACCGTCGGCAACGCCGACCACAGCAACGTGCGCATCGGCAAAGCCGGCCGCACCCGCCACATGGGCATCCGCCCGTCCGTCCGCGGCGTCGTCATGAACCCGTGCGATCACCCGCATGGCGGCGGCGAGGGCAAGAGCCCGGTTGGCCTGCCCGCGCCTGTCACCCCGTGGGGCAAGCCGGCTCTCGGCCTGAAGACCCGCAAGCACAAGAAGTACTCTGACAAGAAGATTGTCAAGCGTGCGGGCAACAAGTAATAGGAGGACTCATCAATGAGCAGATCGGTCAAGAAGGGCCCCTATGTAGCTGCGAAGCTGCTCAAGAGGGTCGAGGAAATGAACGCTACCGGCAAGAAGAGCGTGCTGAAGACCTGGTCCCGCGCGTCCACCATCTTCCCCCAGATGGTCGGCCACACGATCGCGGTGCACGACGGCCGCAAGCATGTGCCGGTTTACATCGTGGAAGAAATGGTTGGTCACAAGCTGGGTGAGTTCGCCCCGACGCGCACCTTCAAGGGTCACGCCGGTGAGAGCGCCAGCGGCCGCAAGTAAAGGAGTGAAATCGCATGGCTACCAGAATTCGTGAAAAGGCGAAGGTCCGCAAGGAGAATGCGGACAGGCGTCCCCGCGCGACCGCTCGTTACGTGCGCATTTCTTCCCGCAAGGTGAAGATCGTCATCGATCTCATCCGCGGCAAGAAGGTCGACGAAGCGCTTGCGATCCTGATGTACACGCCGAAGGCCGCCGCTCCCGTGGTGGAGAAGCTGCTGCTTTCCGCGATTGCCAACGCCGAAAACAACCTGAGCATGGACCGCGGCTCCCTGTACGTCGCGGAGGTGTTCGCCAACCCGGGCCCGACGCTCAAGCGCTACGTTGCCCGCAGCCGCGGCAGCGCTTCCCCGATGCTCAAGCGCACGAGCCACATCACCGTCGTGCTCGACCAGAAGTAAGGAGGTTTTCGGATGGGCCAGAAAGTGAATCCGCATGGCGCCCGCGTCGGCGTCATCAAGGATTGGAGCACCCGCTGGTATGCGGACAAGAAGAGCTTTGCGGACAACCTCGTGTCCGATGCGAAGCTCCGCACCATGATCAAGGACCTGGAGTTCACGGACGACAAGAGCAAGAAGGCCGTGAAGCTGAGCGACGCCGGCGTGTCCGGCATCGACATCGAGCGCCGCTTTGACAACGACAAGACCCGCGTCACCGTCACCATGAACGTGGCGAAGCCGGGCATCGTCATCGGCGCCAACGGTGCGAACATTGAGAAGATCAAGGCGGCCATCGCCAAGGAGCTGGGCCCGAAGGCTCAGGTCATCCTGAACGTTCAGGAGATCAAGAACCCGGATCTCGATGCGCAGCTCGTCGCCGAGAACATTGCCGCGCAGCTGGAGAACCGCGTTTCCTTCCGCCGCGCGATGAAGAAGTGCCTGCAGAGCTCCATGCGTGCGGGCGCGAAGGGAATCAAGACCTCCGTTTCCGGTCGTCTGGGCGGCGCGGACATCGCGCGCTCCGAGGGCTACCACGAGGGCTCCATCCCGCTGCAGACCCTGCGTGCCGACATTGACTACGGCTTTGCCGAGGCGAAGACCGCCTACGGCCGCATCGGCGTGAAGGTCTGGATCTACAAGGGCCAGGTTCTTCCCACCGCGAAGAAAGCTCCGGCCAAGACCGAAGGAGGCAAGTAAACCATGTTGATGCCCAAGAGAGTGAAGCGCCGCCGCGTCTTCCGCGGCCGCATGAAGGGCAAGGCCCAGCGCGGCAACTTCCTGGCGTACGGCGATTTCGGCATTGTTGCCACTGAGCCGGCCTGGGTGACTGCCCGCCAGATCGAGGCCGCCCGTATCGCCCTGACCCGCTACACCAAGCGCGGCGGTCAGGTCTGGATCAAGATCTTCCCGGACAAGCCGATCACCGAGAAGCCGGCTGAGACCCGAATGGGTTCCGGCAAGGGCTCCCCGGAGTACTGGGTTGCCGTGGTGAAGCCGGGCCGCGTGATCTTCGAGATCAAGGGCGTGCCGGAGGCCGATGCCCGCGAGGCGCTGCGCCTGGCGCAGCACAAGCTGCCGCTCAAGACCAAGATCATCGCGCGTGAGACCGCGAAGACCAGCGAAGGTGGTGAAGCGTAATGAAGAAGAATCAGTTCAGCGAGATGTCCGCTGCCGAGCTCAACGATAAGGTTGTGGAGCTGAAGAAGGAGCTCTTCAATCTGCGCTTCCAGCTGGCGACCGGCCAGCTGCAGGACACGATGGCGATCGCCAACACCAAGCGCGACATCGCCCGTGCCAAGACCGCGCTGCGCAGCCTCGAGCTGAAGGCTCAGGCGTAAACCTGAAAGGAGACAGCAATCATGTCTGAAGTTAGAGGAATGCGCAAGACCCGCGTCGGCGTCGTCGTCAGCGACAAGATGGACAAGACCATCACCGTCGCGGTCAAGTACCGCGTTCGCCATCCGCTGTATGGCAAGATCATGAACCGCACCACGAAGATCAAGGCCCATGACGAGAAGAACGAGTGTGGCATCGGCGACACCGTGCGCGTCATGGAGACCCGTCCGCTTAGCCATGACAAGCGCTGGCGCCTGGTCGAGATCATCGAGAAGGCGAAGTAAGCCCTGTCGGATAAGGAGGAAATAACTCAATGATTCAGCCGCAAACGCGTCTTAAGGTTGCCGACAACACCGGCGCCAAGGAAATTATGTGCTTCCGCGTGATGGGTGGTTCCTTCCGCCAGAGCGCTTCTGTCGGCGACATTATCATGGCCAGCGTCAAGAGCGCAACGCCCGGCGGCGTTGTGAAGAAGGGCGATGTGGTCAAGGCCGTTGTCGTCCGCGTGCACAAGAACTACCGCCGCAAGGACGGTTCCTACATCCGTTTCGATGACAACGCTGCCGTCATCATCGGCAACGACAAGCAGCCCAAGGGCACCCGTATCTTTGGACCGGTCGCCCGCGAGCTGCGCGAGCACGATTTCATGAAGATCGTGTCTCTGGCTCCTGAAGTTCTGTAAGGAGGAGGCGAAAGAATTATGCATATCCGCTCGAAGGATACGGTGGTCGTGATCACCGGCAAGGATAAGGGCAAGGAGGGCAAGGTTCTGACCGCCTTCCCGAAGACCGGTAAGGTCGTCGTTGAGGGCGTGGCCATTGCCACCAAGCACCAGAAGCCGCGCCAGCAGGGCGTGCCCGGCGGCATCATCAAGCAGGAGGCCGCCATCGACGCCAGCAACGTGATGCTCGTGTGCCCCAAGTGCAAGAAGGGCGTCCGCGTCGGCTACAGCGTGCTGGAGAACGGCACCAAGGTCCGCGTCTGCAAGAAGTGCGGCGCGAGCCTGGAAGACTAATGCAGGAGGAAGTAAGAGATGGAAGCGCGTCTTTATGACAAGTACGTGACCGAAGTTGTTCCTGCCCTGCAGCAGAAGTTCGGTTACAAGAACGTCAATCAGATCCCGAAGATCGACAAGATCGTCATCAACATGGGTCTGGGCGACTGCAAGGATAACCCCAAGGCGCTGGAAGCTGCCGTGAAGGAGCTGGAAGCCATCGCCGGCCAGAAGGCCATCACCACCAAGGCCAAGAAGTCCATCGCGAACTTCAAGCTCCGCGAGGGCATGAACATCGGCGCGAAGGTCACCCTCCGCGGCGAGCGCATGTACGAGTTCATGGACAAGCTCATGAACATCGCCCTGCCGCGCGTCCGCGACTTCCACGGCGTGAGCGACAAGGCCTTCGACGGCCGCGGCAACTACGCGCTGGGCATCCGTGAGCAGCTCCTCTTCCCGGAAATCGAGTACGACAAGGTGGAGAAGGTTCGCGGCATGGAAATGATCTTCGTGACCACTGCCCACACCGATGAGGAGTGCAAAGAGCTCCTGCGCGGCCTGGGCATGCCGTTCACGAAGTAAGGAGGAGGACAATCATGGCTAAGACCAGTATGATTAACAAGCAGCAGAGGGAGCCGAAGTTCTCTACTCGCGCTTACACCCGCTGCCGCCTGTGCGGCCGTCCGCACTCCGTGCTTCGCAAGTACGGCGTCTGCCGCATTTGTTTCCGCGAACTGGCGTACAAGGGACAGATTCCCGGTGTCCGCAAGGCCAGCTGGTAAGGAGGGACTGAAATGCTCGTTAATGATCCCATTGCAGATATGCTCACCCGCATCCGCAATGCTCAAATCGCCAGGCATGATAGCGTGGTGATCCCGGCTTCCAATATGAAGAAGTCCATCGCCAAGATCCTGCTCGACGAAGGCTACATCAAGAGCGTCGATGTGATTGACGACGGCCTCGGCGGCCAGATCAAGATTGGCCTGAAGTACACCGACAAGAAGCAGAGCGTCATTGTTGGCCTCAAGCGCATCAGCAAGCCGGGCCTGCGCGTCTACGCGCAGTGCGAGGAGCTGCCGAAGGTGCTTGGCGGCCTGGGCATCGCCATCGTCTCCACGTCCAAGGGCGTGATGACCGATAAGCAGGCCCGTGAGGCCAAGGTCGGCGGCGAAGTTCTCGCCTACATCTGGTAATCGACGACGCTGAAACGGAGGTAAAAACCATGTCTCGTATCGGAAGACATCCGATCGCAATCCCGGCCGGCGTCACGGTTACCGTTTCCGATGACAACATTGTCACCGTGAAGGGCCCGAAGGGCACGCTGACCCAGGAGATCAACAAGAATATCACCGTCAAGGTCGAGGGCAACGAGGTGCATGTGACCCGCCCGAACGATGAGAAGCAGAACCGCTCGTTCCATGGCCTGTACCGCGCGCTGATCGCCAACATGGTCACCGGCGTGAGCACCGGCTTCACCAAGACGCTGAACCTGGTGGGCACCGGCTACCGCGCCGAGGCCAAGGGCTCCACCCTGAACATCACCATCGGCTACAGCCATCCGGTCGTCATCGAGGCGGAGGAGAACATCGCGTTCGCCACCCCGAACCAGACGACCATCGTGGTCAGCGGCATCAACAAGCAGCAGGTTGGCAACGTCGCCGCCACCATCCGCGACGTCCGCAAGCCGGAGCCGTACCATGGCAAGGGCATTAAGTATGACACCGAGGTCGTCCGCCGCAAGGAAGGCAAGACCGGTAAGAAGTAAGAAAGGGAGTGATCGCTAATGTTCACCAAGCGTGATCGTAACGAGATCCGTGTGATCCGTCATGAGCGTGTGCGCAAGAAGATCAGCGGCACGCCCGAAATGCCGCGTCTGAGCGTTTACCGCAGCCTCAATCACATCTATGTGCAGGTGATCGACGACACCGTCGGCAAGACCCTGGTCTCCTGCTCCACCCTCGATCCGGCGATCAAGGGCCAGCTCGGCGAGCTGGACAAGAAGGGCGCTTCCAAGCTCGTGGGCAAGACCGTTGCCGAGCGCGCTCTGCAGGCTGGCATCAAGAAGGTCGTCTTCGACCGCGGCGGCTATGTGTACACCGGCCGCGTGGCGGAGGTCGCCGCAGGCGCCCGTGAAGCGGGCCTCGACTTCTGATTCAAGGGAGGATACGAAGAATGCCTCAGGATATGGAAAAGAAACCGTTCGAGCGCGGCGAGCGCCGTGAGCGCGGCCCGCGCCGCGACCGCCGTCCGGAGAGCGAGTTCCAGGAGAAGATGGTTGCCATCAACCGCGTGTCCAAGACCGTCAAGGGCGGCCGCAACATGCGCTTCGCGGCGCTGGTTGTCATCGGCGACGGCAAGGGCCGCGTCGGCTGCGGCATCGGCAAGGCGACCGAAATTCCGGAAGCTGCCCGCAAGGCGGCCGAGGATGCCAAGAAGCATCTCGTGCATGTGTCCATGAAGGGCACCTCCATCCCGCATGAGACCATTGGCCGCTTCGGCACCGGCGAGGTGCTCATGCTGCCGGCTCCGGAAGGTACCGGCGTCATCGCCGGCGGCCCGGCGCGTGCGGTTCTGGAGCTGTGCGGTATCAAGGACATCCGCACCAAGAGCTACGGCTCCAACAACCCGATCAACATGGTGAAGG
>CAMENN010000084.1 GCA_945928315.1 uncultured Clostridia bacterium | reverse complement strand
GGCCCACGCGCGCGTCGTCCTCGCCGAACGCCGGCGCGATGTGGACGATGCCGGTACCGTCGCTCATGGTGACGTAGCCGTCGCAGACGACGTAGTGGAACTTCGCGCCCTCGCGCTCCACGGGATAGAGCGGCTCATACTCCATGTACTCGAGCTCGCGGCCCGGCATCGTGCGCACGATGACCGGCGCCTCCTCGTGCCCGCCGAAGATGCTCTCCACGAGCGCGCTGGCCATGTAGTAGGTCGCGCCCTCGAGCGTCAGCTCCGCGTACTCCTCGTCCGGATTGACGCACAGCGCGACGTTGCTGGGCAGTGTCCACGGGGTCGTCGTCCAGGCGACGAGATAGGTGTTCTCCTTCCCCACGACCTTGAAGCGCACGACCGCGGAGGTCTCCTCCACGCGCTTGTAGCCCTGCGCGACCTCATGGCTGGAGAGCGCGGTGCCGCAGCGCGGGCAGTAGGGCACGATCTTGTGGCCCTTGTAGAGCAGGCCCTTCTCATAGATCTGCTTGAGGCTCCACCACTCGGACTCGATGTAGTTGTCGTCGTAGGTGATGTAGGGGTCCTCCATGTCCGCCCAGTAGCCGACGCGCTCGCTCATCTGCTCCCACTCGGTCTTGTACTTCCAGACGGACTTCTTGCACTCCTTGATGAACGGCTCGATGCCGTACTGCTCGATCTGCGGCTTGCCGTCCAGGCCGAGCATCTTCTCGACCTCCAGCTCGACCGGCAGGCCATGGGTGTCCCAGCCGGCCTTGCGTAGCACGTCGTAGCCCTTCATCGTGCGGTAGCGCGGGATGATGTCCTTGATGGCGCGCGTCTCGATGTGGCCGATGTGCGGCTTGCCGTTGGCCGTGGGCGGGCCGTCAAAGAACGTGAACGCTGGAGCGCCCTTGCGCAGCTCCACCGTCTTCTTGAACACATTTTCCCGGCGCCAGAACTCGAGGACCTCCTCCTCGCGGGCGACGAAGTTCATATCGGTCGAAACCTTCTGATACATCTTGTTTCCTCCACCTCTTTGCAGTATAAAAGCAGCCTCCATCCCTTTGGGACGAGGCTGCTCGCGGTACCACCCAAATTGACCCGGCAGCAAGGCCGCCGTGCCCACTTCATTTTCGCCGTAACGGGGCGACCGTCCCTTCCTAGCCCATGGGTTCAGAAGGGCCGCTGGACAGGTGATCCCTCGCCGCGCCCTCCGTCCGGAATTGCACCATTCTCCGGCTCTCTTTGCGTCGGGCTGCGGCAGCGTCCTGCCTCATTCGCGTTCCATATCGACGATATCATACCCGGTTTTGGCCGGTTTGTAAAGGGCTTTTTGGAAATTTCACCGCTTTCTCACGCCGCTGGCGCCTCTTTTTTCTCCCGCCGGGCCGCCAGCAGCGCCCCGAGCATCATCGCCGACTGCGCCGCCACCGGCACCAGGCACACACAGTAGCACAGCACATACATGCTCTTCGTCTCCCAGAGGATGTGGAAGAGGAAACCGCCGAGGAAGAACACCTGCGCGAAGAGCGCATAGGCGCTTCGCGGCGCGCCGTTCCTCCTGCGCAGCCAGGGATGCAGCGCTGAGAGCGCGTAAATCAGCGTCGTCAGCCCGTGCATCGCCTCGCGCAGCACCGTGAAGGCTGTCCCGCCGCTGTAGAGCGATCGCAGAAGCGGCGTGGCGCAGTCCGCTTCGATGTCGATGCGGCACATCACCAGACTGCCAAAAGTCGGCTCACACCAGGTGGAGATGATCTTGCGCAGATAGAAGCTCAGGGCCATCAGCGGGTCCTTCTTGAAATCGTAGAGCCGCTCGTGGATGTCATCCAGAGCCTGCGCCGACACCGCCGCCGTGTCATAGCAGTTCGTATAGTACACGTAGTCATTGTAGTTGTTGTACCATCCCGGCATGTTGCCGTCCTCCTGCATGCCCATGGCCATCCAGGCGGACGACGGCATGGTGTGCCCCGCTTCGAGGCCAACCCTGTCTTCGAGGGACGTCTGTACGCTCTGGACCAGTAGGAGCGGACACAGCAGCATGCAGACCGCCGACGCAAGCATCCGCTTTTTCCCGGTGCGCAGGAACGCCAGCACGCAGATGATGGCCATGGCGATACAGGCAATGATCATGTTGTTGCGCACCAGATACGCCAGGGCCATCAGCGCAGCAGCCAGCGCCGCATATGCGCCGCTTTTTCCGCGCAGCCAGGCAAAGAGCGCCAGCGCCGCCAGGAGCATCAGGCACAGGCCCGGAATGTTGCCGTAGATATACATGATCAGCAGGAACTGCGGCACAATCAGAAAAGCCAGCAGAACGGCCAGATTCCCCGTTGCGCGCGTGGCGCCGGGCAGCGTCATCGCCGCGCGCAGAACCGCATAATTCGTCAGCAGCACCAGCGCCACATTCACCATGCGCAGGAAGGCCGGGCTGTCGCCCAGCGACATCACCGCTGCCATCGCCGCCGCCAGGCCGAGCTGATGCGGATAGCGGGAGATGTAGCTGCCCATCTGCATGCCGGTGTAATCGCCCTGCCGCAGCCCCTTGGCCGCATAGTAGACGGCCTCCACATCGCCGTCGATCCGCCCCTGATAGAGGTTGCGCATGAGGTACGCCGCCATCAGCACATACACCCCGGCGCACAGCGCGTACATCGCCTCCGGCCGCAGACGGGAGAGCGCGCCGCGCACCCGCCGGCTGCCGGCCAGCAGCCAGAGCAGCGCCGCCCACAGGGCCAGGCTCAGCAGGAACGGCAGTCCGCTGCGCGCGATGAACATGGACGATTCGTCCGTCGCGAGCACCGTGCAGAAAAGGAGGTTGAGCACGGCGATCAGCGCCAGAGCTGCTGAGGCGAGCATCTCCGCGCAGCCGCAGGCCCAGTCATACAAGCGTTTCACATGCGTTTCCTCCTCAGATGCCCCGCTTCGGCTCCGTCCAGAGCACAATATGTCCCGCTTCGCGCGTCCTGCGCAGGTCGAGGATGCGCTGGTTGCGCGAGCCGCGGAAGCGCAGCGAGATGTCCTTCTGGGCGAGCACGAACCGGCCGTCCACCAGCACATCGAGCAGGGAGAGCAGCTCATCCGTGACCTCGCAGCGCGGGTGACTGCCCTCGCGCAGTAGCTCGCCGTCGTAGGTGAAGCCGGAATAGGCCCAGATCGTCTTGTCCGGATACGTCTCCCGCACCCGGCGCACGAACGGCAGCAGAGCGCGCTGGTTCTCCGGCTCAAACGGCTCGCCGCCCAGCAGCGTGAGCCCCGCGATGTAATCCGGGGCCAACGCAGCGATCAGCTCATCCTGCGTCTGCTGCGTGAAGGGCCTGCCGAAGCCGAAGTCCCACGTCTGCGGCTGGAAGCAGCCCTCGCAGTGGTTCGTGCAGCCGGAGACGAACAGCGTCACGCGCACGCCCGGACCGTCGGCAATGTCGAATTTTTTGATTTCGCCGTAGTGCATGGCTGACCTCCAAGTGTTCTTTATACAGCGCGAAGCGAGGAAGGGTCAAGGGGGCGATGCCCCTTGTGGGGTTTGGGGCAAAGCCCCAAGCAGGGTGGGTTTGGGGCAGCCGCCCCAACGTTCCCCCATCGCGAAGCGATCAAAGAAAAAAGCAGTCAGGGAGCGAAGCGAACCCTGACGGTGGATCCGCTCGCGGCATGTTTCACACGCCAGGCAAATCCGCGCCCCGCAAAGACACGAGAAGGGGCCGAAGCCCCTTCCTGTGCGATTACAAATGCAATACCCTTTCCCGGATCTCCTGCGTCCTTCCCTGGTTCCAGAACTGCGTGCCGATGTAGCCGCAGGTGCGCCGGGCGACGTTCATCTTGCTCTGGTCGGTGTTGCCGCAGTTCGGGCAGCGCCAGATGAGCTTGCCGTCCTGCTCGACGATCTCGATCTCGCCGTCAAAGCCGCACTCCTGGCAGTAGTCCGACTTGGTGTTCAGCTCGGCGTACATGATGTTGTCGTAGATGAACTTCATCACGCTGAGCACGGCGTCGATGTTGTTCTGCATGTCCGGCACCTCGACGTAGCTGATCGCGCCGCCGGGCGAGAGCTTCTGGAACTTCGCCTCCAGCGCCAGCTTGTCGAACGCGTCAATCTGCTCCGTGACGTGCACATGATAGCTGTTGGTGATGTAATTTCTGTCCGTCACGCCCGGGATGATGCCGAAGCGGCGCTGCAGGCAGGTGGCGAACTTGTAGGTCGTCGATTCGAGCGGCGTGCCGTAGAGCGAATAGTCGATGTTCTCCGCGGCCTTCCACTTGGCGCAGGCGTCGTTGAGTGCCTGCATCACGCGCAGGCCGAACGCCTCGCCCTCCGGCTCGGTGAGCTTCTTGCCGGTCGTCTCGTAGACGCACTCCCAAAGGCCCGCATAGCCCAGCGAGAGCGTCGAATAGCCGCCGTGCAGCAGCTTGGTGATCGGCTCGCCCTTTTCGAGGCGGGCCAGCGCGCCGTACTGCCACAGGATCGGTGCCGCGTCGGAGAGCGTACCCTCCAGCCGCTCATGGCGGCACTGCAGCGCGCGATGGCACAGCTCCAGGCGCTCGTCCAGCACCTGGAAGAAGGCATCCTCGCCGCCGTGCATCTGGCTGGCGGTGCAGGCCACGTCCACCAGGTTGATGGTGACCACACCCTGGTTGAAGCGGCCGTAGTACTTCGGCTCGCCGTTTTCGTCCACGTACGGCGTCAGGAAGCTGCGGCAGCCCATGCAGGTGTAGCAGTTGCCGCGGCCGGTCTTGTCCACCTTGTTCTGCAGCATCACCTTTTCGGAGATGTAGTCCGGCACCATGCGCCGCGCGGTGCACTTGGCCGCCATCTCGGTGAGGTACCAGTAGGGCGAATCCTCGGTGATGTTGTCCTCCTCCAGCACGTAGATGAGCTTGGGGAAGGCCGGGGTCACATACACGCCCGCCTCGTTCTTGACACCGACGTAGCGCTGGCGCAGCACCTCCTCGATGATCATCGCGAGGTCATGCTTGAGCTGCGGGTTCTTCGCCTCGTTCAGGTACATGAACACGGTGACGAACGGCGCCTGGCCGTTGGTGGTCATCAGCGTGACGACCTGATACTGGATCGTCTGCACGCCGCGCTCGATCTCCTCGCGCAGGCGGGTCTCGACGATCTCCGACAGGTGCTTGTCCTCCGGGGAGATGCCCAGCAGCTCGAACTCGCGCTTTACGGACGCGGTGATCTTCTCTCGGGAGACCTGCACGAACGGCGCCAGATGCGTAAGCGAGATCGACTGGCCGCCGTACTGGTTGGAGGCGACCTGCGCGATGATCTGCGTCGCGATGTTGCAGGCGGTGGAGAAGCTGTGCGGCTTTTCGATCTTGGTGCCGGAGATGACGGTGCCGTTTTGAAGCATGTCCTCGAGGTTCACCAGATCGCAGTTGTGCATGTGCTGCGCATAGTAATCGGCGTCGTGGAAGTGGATGAGGCCCTGCTTGTGCGCCTCGACGATGTCCTCCGGCAGCAGCAGGCGCATGGTGATGTCGCGGCTGACCTCGCCGGCCATGTAGTCGCGCTGCACGCTGTTGACGCTCGGATCCTTGTTCGCGTTCTCCTGCTTGACCTCTTCGTTGTTGCACTCGATGAGCGAAAGGATGCGGTCGTCGGTGGTGTTCGCGCGGCGCACGAGGCTGCGGGTATAGCGGTAGGTGATGTAGCGCTTGGCGACCTCATAGGCGCCATGCGCCATGATCTGCGTCTCCACCAGCTCCTGAATCTCCTCGACGGTGAGCGCGCGGCCCATCTTCTCGCACTGCTTCTGCACGGAATCGGCGATGCGCTCGATCTGCACGGGCGTCAGCTTCTCGCTCTCGGGCACGACGCTGTTTGCCTTGGACACGGCCACCGCGATCTTGTTGACGTTGAAATCGACCTCGGCCTTGTTCCTCTTGATGATCTTCAACTTGTGTTCCCCTGCCCTCTTGATATGTTCACGGCCCCACATCTTGGGTCCGATGCTCGACATCCCTGTTTATACCACAATATCTTGTGTCTGTCAAGTTTCGAGTATACAGCATATAGTTATCCCACCGGCACGGTTTTTTCCTTTGCGCACATGGCTTTCTGCCCGCAGGCCGCCGGACATTTATGCACGCGGGCCGTGTCAGGCCCACATTTCCTTAGAAAATTAGTTTTTTGCCGTGCTCCGCCCCTGTCCGTTCCGGACAGAAGCATCCGGCGGCGCACATCCGGCCGACGGGGCGCAGGGCTGTGCGGGCCATGACAGCAGCGACGCCCATTATAGCAGGAAACCGGGCGAAGTGCAAGGCAAAACCGAAAGGAAGCACAGCTGAGCTGCAGCCTTGTCTTTTGGCGCAAACCGGTCTATAATGGAAGGAACCTTCGTGGGGCCGCGCCCCACACCCCGCCCGGGGCCGTGCCCCGGACCCCGCCTCCGACGCCGCTTTGCGCGCATTGCCGCTTGGCGGTCGAGGCCGGATGTCTGCGGGCAGGAAACGATGGGGCCGCGCCCCACACCCCGCCCGGGGCCGTGCCCCGGACCCCGCCTCCGACGCCGCTTTGCGCGCATTGCCGCTTGGCGGTCGAGGCCGGATGCCTGCGGTCTGGGGTACCGTGGGGCCGCGCCCCACACCCCGCTCGGGGCCGTGCCCCGGACCCCGCTTCCGACGCGGCGTTGGTTTGCAACGCTGCTTAGCGGTCGAGGCCGGGTGTCGATATATTCTCAACCTTTTGGAGGTTTACATGCAGGATTTATTCACCCAGCAGGAATCTGCGCTCAGCCCGCTGGCCGACCGCATGCGTCCGCGCACGCTCGATGAGTTCATCGGGCAGCGCCACATCGTCGGCCCGGGCCGGCTGCTGCGCCGCGCCATCGAGGCCGACCGCATGACCTCCTCGATCTTCTACGGCCCTCCCGGCTGCGGCAAGACGACCCTCGCCTCGATCATCGCGAACACGACGCACTCGGCGTTCGTGCAGCTCAACGCCGTCACCAGCGGCGTGGCCGACGTGCGCAAGGTCATCAAGGAGGCGCAGGACCGCCGCTCGCTCTACGGGCAGGCGACGTACCTGCTGCTGGACGAGTGCCACCGCTGGAACAAGTCCCAGAGCGACAGCATCCTCCCGGCGATCGAGCGGGGCGTCGTGCGCTTCATCGGCTCCACGACGGAAAACCCGCTCATTTCCATGACCCCGGCCATCGTGAGCCGGTGCCGCATCTTCCAGTTTGAGCCGCTGACTGAGGACGACGTGCTGACCGCCATGCGCCGCGCGCTCACGGACAAGGAGCGCGGCTTTGGCGACAGGGCTGTACAGCTCGACGAGGACGCCGCGCGCCACATCGCGCGCATTGCCAACGGAGACGTGCGTTCGGCGCTGGGCGCGCTGGAGCTGGCCGTGCTGACCACCGTACCGGATGAAAGCGGCGTCATCCACATCACGCTGCCCATCGCCGAGGAGTCGATCCAGAAGCCCGTCATCCGCTGCGACGAGTCGCTCTATTACGACATGCTCTCCGCCTTCTGCAAGAGCCTGCGCGGCAGCGATTCCGACGCGGCGCTGGCGTGGTTTGCGCGGCTGCTCTATGCGGGCGTCGATCCGCGGCTGATCGCGCGGCGCATCATCGCCCACGCGAGCGAGGATGTCGGCCTGGCCAATCCAACGGCGATGCTGCAGGCCGTCGCTGCGGCGCAGGCGCTGGAGATGGTCGGCCTGCCGGAGGCGCGTCTGTCCCTCGCGCAGGCGATCATCGCGGTATGCGAAAGCCCGAAGTCAAATTCCGTCGTCATGGCGCTCGATGCCTGCGTGGCCGATGCGCAGCAGGGCGGCTTCGGCCCGGTGCCCGTGCATCTGCGGGACACGCACTACGCCGGTCATGAGCGCGTGGGCGCGGGCGGCGACTACAAGTATCCCCACGACTATCCCGGCCACTGGGTCGAGCAGGAGTACATGCCGCCGGAGGTGCGCGGCCGCCGCTACTACACCCCCTCCGATCAGGGGCAGGAGCTCAAGCTGCGCGAGCGCCGCAGGCTCCGCGGCATCCGGGACTGACGCCGTTGTATGAAACTTTATTTTGTGGATAATATCTTTTTCTGACGTTTCTTTCCTTTTTCGACGTGTTCATTTTCGCCGATTTGGAATACCATGATTCCATCAGCAATCTGGAGGGATCATGGTGCTCGTTTCATACAAGACCATCGGCAGGAATATCCGCCAGGCACGCGTCAGGGCCGGGCTCACGCAGGAACAGACCGCAGAGCTGCTGAAAATCTCCCAGCTGCACTTCGGGCGGCTGGAGCGCGGCGAGCGGCCGGCCTCGCTGGAGCAGATTGCGCGCATCGCGCAGGTGCTGGAGGTCTCCACCGCGTCGCTGCTGAGCGGCTGCACGCTCGACGGGATCTTCACCATCCCCCCGAATGACAGCGCGGAGGCCGTCGCCGGTGCCATCGCGCATCTGGCCGGCGGCTGCTCGCCCAAGGCGCGCAAGCTCATGCTGTCCGTGTGCCGGGACATCGCTGAGAGCGACCGGACCGTGGACGAGGAATCGTAATCAAATCAATTCAAAAAGCGGATGACCGGAACGAGCCAGTCATCCGCTTTTTGTATTCATCTCATTCCGTCCAGCCGAGCCGGCGGTAATAATCGAGGAAGTTGAGGCCCGCGATGTCCGCGAGCGCCTCCTCGCTGTAGCCGCGGCGGCGCAGGCAGTCGAGGATCGCGGGGACCTTCGAGGGGTTCTCGCAGCCCACGGGCGTACAGCCGATGCCGTCAAAGTCGCTGCCGAAGCCCACATGCTTCGCCGCGCCGAGCTGGCACATGTGGTCGATGTGCTGCGCGATGTCCTCGACGGTCGCCCTGCCGTCCTCCCGCAGGAAATACGGATAGAAGTTCACGCCGATCCAGCCGCCGCGCTTTGCCATCGCGCGGATCTGGTCGTCCGTCAGGTTGCGGAAGTGGTCGCACAGCGCCCGCGCGCAGGAATGGGAGGCCATCGGCGGCTGGCTGTGCCGGTCGATCAGGTCCCAGAAGCCCGCCTCGTTCAGGTGGCTCGTGTCGGCGGCCATGCGCAGGGCCGCCATCTCGCGCAGGATCACCCAGCCCCGCGGCTTGATGCCCTCCTTCGAGCCGCTCTTGGCCGAGTGGCCGATCTCGTTTTCGTTGTTCCAGGTCAGCGCCGCCATGCGGACACCCCGGTCATAGAACTCGTGCACGCGCTCCACGCTGCCCTCGAAGATCTCTCCGCCCTCGACGGAGAGCAGGATCTTGACACTGCCCTCCTCGGCCTCCAGCGGGGAGTTGACCTTCTGCCAGCCCTCCGTCTGCTGAAGATGCTCAAACGCGGCGTATTCGGCCATCGCCTTGTCGTAGGGATGATCGCTCATTCCCTTGCTCCCGGCGAAGAGCGTGCAGGTCTGCAGGCTCATGCCGCCCGCCTTCATATGCTCCATGGTGACGCAGGGCACTTCATTCGGCTCGAGCGCGCGCATGTACAGCGTATCGCAATGTGTATCGCAGATGATCATGGGCAGATGCCCCCTTTCACAATATGGGAACAGTATAGCGTACCCTGGGAGATAATGCAAGCGCATGCGCATCCAGAAACAGGGAGCCGACCACCGGACGGCTCCCTTTCATGATCTATAGGTTCCGGACAGGCGGCCCCGGGGAAGTTTGAAGGGTCCGCAGCCCCTTCATGGAAATCCGCAGCGGCGACATGCGCGGCGCGAGGAGCAACGGTACGTTGCTTCCTTGATCATTTGGAGTGTGCCCGAAGGGCGCGCGAGAAATGATGTTTTCCGTCACCCCTCCGCTGCAAGGATGCGAAGCAGACTTGCAGCAAAGCCTTACTTTGCGGGAACGAGCAGCGCCTTGCCGCCCATGTAGGGGCGCAGCACCTCGGGGATGCGCACGGAGCCGTCGGCGTTCAGGTTGTTCTCCAGGAACGCGATGAGCATGCGCGGCGGGGCCACGCAGGTGTTGTTCAGCGTGTGCGCGAAATACTTGCTGCCATCCTTGCCCTTGACGCGGATGCCAAGACGGCGTGCCTGCGCGTCGCCCAGCGTGGAGCAGGAGCCGACCTCAAAGTACTTCTTCTGGCGCGGGCTCCAGGCCTCGACGTCGCAGCTCTTGACCTTGAGGTCCGCCAGGTCGCCGGAGCAGCATTCGAGCGTGCGCACCGGGATATCCAGCGAGCGGAAGTAATCGACCGTGTTCTGCCAGAGGCGGTTGTACCACATCATGGAATCCTCCGGCTTGCAGACGACGATCATCTCCTGCTTCTCGAACTGATGGATGCGGTACACGCCGCGCTCCTCGATGCCGTGCGCGCCGACCTCCTTGCGGAAGCAGGGGGAATAGCTGGTCAGGGTCTGCGGCAGCTGATCCTCGTTGAGGATGGTGTCGATGAACTTGCCGATCATGGAGTGCTCGGAGGTGCCGATCAGGTACAGATCCTCGCCCTCGATCTTGTACATCATGTTCTCCATCTCCGCGAAGGACATGACGCCCGTCACGACGTTGGAGCGGATCATGTACGGCGGGATGCAGTAGGTGAAGCCGCGGTCGATCATGAAGTCGCGCGCGTAGGACAGACAGGCGCTGTGCAGGCGCGCGATGTCGCCCTTGAGGTAGTAGAAGCCGTTGCCGGAGGTGCGGCGCGCGGAGTCGATGTCGATGCCCGCGAGGCGCTCCATGATGTCCACATGGTAGGGCACCTCGAAGTCCGGCACGACCGGCTCGCCGAAGCGCTCGATCTCCACGTTCTCGGAGTCGTCCTTGCCGATCGGCACGCTCGGGTCGATGATCTGAGGGATCACCTGCATGCGCTTCTTGATCTCCGCGGCATACTCCTCCTCGAGCGCCTCGAGCTTGACCAACTCGTCGGCGATCTGCGCAACCTTGGCCTTGGTGGCCTCGGCCTCATCCTTCTTGCCCTGCTTCATCAGGCCGCCGATCTCCTTGGAGAGCACCTTGCGCTGATTGCGCAGGCTGTCGGCCTGCTGCATGGCCTCACGGTTCTTGCGGTCCAGGTCGATGACCTCGTCCACCAGTACGAGCTTGCTGTCCTGGAACTTCTTCTTGATGTTCTCGCGCACGACGTCCGGCGTCTTGCGGATCAGGTTGATGTCGATCACAGTCAGTTCTTCCTTTCTATATGGCGTCCTGCGGGCGGAAAAACAAAAGGAGCCCTCATCCTCATGGGACGAAAAGCTCCGCGTTGCCACCCAAATTGCCGCCCGCAAGGGGCTGCCTCTCTTTGCGGGATAAGGGCCGCTGCCCGCGGGTTCCTCGCCCGCCGCATGGGAAAAGCGGATCGGCCGCCGCCAGCCCTGCCTCGCACCCACCGGCAGTTCTCTTTACGCCGCACGCGGTCTATTCTTCTCCTGCCCCGTCTCCGGAGCGCGCTTATGGTGGATATTATAGCGCACGCCGCGCCATTTTGCAACCGCTCTTTTCCGGTTTTGCGGCGGTTTCAAACGAATTTTTCGCAAAACGCGCCGCGCTTATGCGGGAGAAATTGACATTCCCGGCCGCTTCGTGTACAATAGGCGGCATAGGTTAATCCCGCATGAATCCGGACAGGCTAAAGCCAGCTGCATGGCAAGGAGGGCAATTATGGGCGCTTCCAAAAACGTGGAATCGACGCGTCTTGAAAAGGACGGCGTGATCTATTATGACCGCGGCATACTCACCGGCAAGGACGGACGCCGCTACCAGCGCTACGCGATCAAAACGCACTTTGTGAACCCGGGCGAGGATCAGGCGGAGCTGGTGCGCCGCTACGTGCTCCCGCTCTACGAGCCGGGCGACTGCCTCTCCTTCACGGCGAAGGTGATGGGCATGTGCACGAACAATGTGCGCACGCTGGAGGACACGCATCCGGGCTTCTTTGCGAAGCTGCTTGCGCCGTTCGCCGGGCACAATTCGACCGGCATCGGCATGCACCAGCCCTACAAGATGCAGCTGGTCATTGAGATCTGCGGCCTGCCGCGCGTGCTGCTGGCGGCGGCGGTATCGGCGGTGACGCGGCCGTTCGGCGTGCGCGGACTGTTCTACAGAATCTGCGGGCACGGCGTCGCGGGCATCGACGGCTTCTATCCGGACTCGTCGTTTGAGGTGTATCACAACATGGGCGTCATCAATCCGGAGCATCCTGTCGAGCTGTGCGACGCGCTCTATGCGGCGACGGGCGTGCCGACGGTGGTCATGGACGCGAACGACTTTGACCAGAACCAGCTGGGCAAGGGTACGCAGTTCCCGCTGACGGACGAGCAGATTCAGGACGCGATGGCGGACAACCCCTCCGGGCAGGGCGACGAGCTGACGCCGTTCATCCTGATCCGGCCGCTGAAGGATTAACCAAAAAAAGCCGCTTCAAACCGCGCGAAGCGAAGAAGGGTCAAGGGGACCGGAGCCTGCCGCCCGCAGTGCGGGATGAAGGCAGGCGGAGCGTCGGAAATCGCAAGGAGCGCCGCTTGCGGCGCGACTATGCGAGTTTCCCGGACTCTTGCCCCTGGCGGGGTCTGGGGCGGAACCCCAGGCAGGGTTTTAGGGGCAAGGCCCCTAACGTTCCCATATCGCGAAGCGATCAAAGAAAAAAAGCAGTCAGGGAGCGAAGCGTTACCTGACGGTGGAGTTGCTGAAAGCTTCAACGATTTGTTCAGCATCACGAAAGCAGGCACCGGAGCGCATCCGGTGCCTGCTTTTTGCTATGATGGACGATTGCCGAGGTTGCGCGGCTGATTGAAAAACAGAGGAAAGCGCCGCTTCGGGCTTTTGCGCAGGCAGGTGCTTTGCACATCCGCCCCGTTTCAATCGTAGACCGCTTCGCGGTCTGCTCTGAAACTGCGTTTCTTCGGGAAGTCATGGGGCTGCCGCCCCATACCCTGCTTGGGGTTTTGCCCCAAACCCCACCAGGGACAGTGCCCCTGGACCCCACTTCGCTTCGCGC
>CAMENN010000083.1 GCA_945928315.1 uncultured Clostridia bacterium | reverse complement strand
TTTTGCCCCAAACCCCACCAGGGACAGTGCCCCTGGACCCCACTTCGCTTCGCGCGGGTTAAAGCAACTATCAGCTATTCTCTTCCCCTTACCCCAGCTTCACGGAGCCGCTGGCGATGAGCTTGCCATTCTCCCGGCTGAAGAGCAGCACGCCCTCGCCGGAGAAGTCGAGATTCACCCTCTGCCCCAGCTTATAGGTCACGCCGCCAAAGACCACGCCCGTCAGCAGATACCCGCCGACATTGACCTTGACCGTCGTCTCCATGCCGGTCGGCATCGCGGAGAAGATCTCTCCGGTCAGCGCGCCGCCCTCATGGATGTGGATGCACTCCGGACGCACGCCGATGACAAAGTCCTCATGCGTAAGCGCCGGCTCCTCCTCAAACTCGTTCTCCTCCACCTTGGCGATGTGGTGCCGGAAGCGCACGTCCCGGTTCGCCTTCTCCACGGCATGCGTGTCCACCGCGGCCGACGCAGTCTCGTCCTCGCGGGCGAACCACGCGCGCACGCTGACCGGCTCGGCCGGGCGGTATTCCGCCTTCGCACCGTCAAAGATCGTCAGCTCCAGCGCGCCGTCCTGGCGCTGCGCGCCCCTCGCGTCGATGAAGTTGATCGCAGGATTGCCCACAAAGTCCGCGACGAACAGGTTGTTCGGCCGGTTGTAGACAGTCAGCGGCTCGTCGTACTGCTGCAGCACGCCGTTGTCCATCAGGCAGATGCGCGTCGCCAGCGTCATGGCCTCCATCTGGTCGTGCGTGACGTAGACGAACGTCGATCCGGTTTCCAGGTGCAGGCGCTGCAGCTCGGAGCGCATCTCCAGACGCAGCTTCGCGTCGAGGTTGGAAAGCGGCTCGTCCATGAACAGCACCTTCGGATTCGGCGCCAGCGTGCGGGCGATGGCCACGCGCTGCTGCTGGCCGCCGGAGAGCTCGCTGGGGTAGCGGTCCATGAACATGCCGATCTTCACAATCCGGGAGACGCGGCGCACGATCAGGTCGATCTCCTCCTGCGTCATCTTGCGGACGCTGCGCACCGGCTTGCCATCCTTCGTGACGGTGAAGTCGTCCGCGAGCGCGCAGCCGTTCTTCTGATACTTCTCGCGCTGGGCCGCGATCTTCCGCTCGAGCTTCTCCTGCTCGCGCTTCGCGGCGGCGGATGCGTCCTGCGCCTCCTCCAGCTTCATCGCCAGCAGCGCCTTCGCCGTGTACTGGCTGATCTCAAACGTATCGATCAGGCGCAGCAGGGCCTTCTGCGTGTTGAGCTTGCCGTTCTTGTCGCGGCTCTCGCGGATGGCACGCACGACGTCCTGCGGCTTTCTGAGGATCTCGCAGAGTCTGGCGGCGGTGCGCGCCTCGAAGTCGATCTCGTCCATCTCTTCCTTGACGTTGGTCAGGCCGAAGGAGATGTTCTGATAGACGGTCATGTTCGGCCAGAGCGCGTAGTTCTGGAACAGGAAGCCGACGCGGCGCTTGTTTGCGGAGATGTTGATGCCGCGCTCCGAGTCGAACACCGGCACGCCGTCGATGGTGATGCGGCCGCTGGTCGGCGTCTCCAGGCCGGCGATCATGCGCAGGGTGGTCGTCTTGCCGCAGCCGGAGGGGCCCAGCAGCGTGACGAACGCGTTGTCCTCAATCGTCAGGCTGAGGTTGTCCACCGCGTAAAACTGTCCCCAACGCTTGGTGACATTGGTCAGTTCAATCCGAGACATTTAGTTTCCTCCTCCGATACCGCTGTCGATGCTCGCGCCCGTCAGCTTGTTGATGAGCGTGTTGCACACGAGGATGAACACGATCAGGATCAGGTTGATGCCGCTGGAGAACGCATACAGACCCATCTCGTCGAAGTAGTCGAGCATCGTGGTGATGATTTTGGTCTGCGAGCACAGCAGCATAAACAGCGTCAGCTCGCGCACGCAGGTGATGAACGGCAGCAGATAGCCGCTGATGATCGAGGATTTCTGGATGGGGATGATGATGTTCAGCATGCGCTTTCGCCAGGGGATGTCCTGGATGATGGCGGCCTCCTCGATCTCGCCGGAGAGCTGCATCATGGAGCTGAGCGCGGAGCGGCTGGCGAAGGGGATGTACTTGACCACGCCCGCCAGCACCAGCAGCAGATACGTGTTGAAGATACCCATGGAGGAGCCGAACACGAAGAACGCGACGCCCACCGCCAGGGACGGCATCAGGTACGGCAGGAACGCCATGCTGTTGACGTAGGCAGCCCACTTGCTGCGGCGGTTTTTGCTCACGCAGTAGCCGACCAGCAGGCCGATGGTGCCCGCGATGAACGCGCAGCAGACGGCGACGATCAGCGTCCCCTTGAACGCGCCCCAGATGGCCTCATTGAAGAGGATGCCCTTCTGGCCGTACATGCCGTTCTCAGTGATGTTTTCGCTGGTCATCCACCACTTGGCCGTCAGGTTGCCGGCGACGCCGTTGCGGATGAAGCTGTAATCGCCCGGGTTGGGCAGGAACGTCTCGATGGCGAACAGGATGATCGGCAGGATGCCGGTGAAGAACGTGGTCAGGCAAAACAGCGCCGTGACCAGCCACTTGCCGGCCCTGCCCAGATTGACCAGCGAGATCTGGCCGGACTTGCCCGTGACGGTGGTGTAGCTCTGGCGGCCGGAGGTCGTGCGCTGATTGACGATGAGGATCAGCACGCCGAAGAGGATCATGATCACCGCGAGGATGCTCGCCTCGCCCGCGCGCTTTTCGCCCATCTGCACATACTTGGTGCACAGCGTGGTCAGATTCAGGTAATGCGGCACCGGATAGGAGCCCATCGCCGAGGAGAAGACCAGCAGCACGGTGCTCAGCACCGCGGGCTTGACCAGCGGCAGCGTCACGCGCGCGAAAATCTTGAGCCGCGGTGTGCCCATGATGGAGGCCGCCTCCTCGAGGTTGGCGTCCATGTTGCGGAAGATGCCGCCGATGAGGATGTACGCGAACGGCGCGTAGTGCAGTGAGAGCACCACGACGCTGGGGAACAGCCCCTCGCACCACCACAGCGGCATGCGCACGCCAAAGATGGCGGCGAGCAGGCCGTCGGAGGTGCCGGTCACGGCGTTGGAATCGAACAGATTCTGCCAGATGACCGCCAGCGTCCACTGCGGCATGATGTAGGGGAAGATGAAGATGGAGCTCAGATACTTCTTGAAGCGCATGTTCGTGCGCGTGACCAGGTAGGCGAACATGCCGCCGTAGACGATCGCGCCCACGCAGGAGAACACGGACAGGAGCACCGAGTTGAGCAGCGGCGTCCAGAGGTTGACCCTGGCCAGCCTGCCCGTGAACAGGTCGATCCAGTTATAGAGCGTATAGCCTTCCGTGAGGCCGGTGTAATGGGAATCCACCGAGCCCACATGCACCGAGACCGTATCCACGAGGATGGAGATCATCGGCGCGATGGTTGAGAACGTGAGCACGATGCCCAGCGCCAGCAGAATCGCGTTTTGCGGCTTGGACAGATAGGTGAGCACGCGGTTGAGGCGCACCCGGGCCCGGCTCACCGGAGCGGTTTGCTGCATGAAATTCCCCCTGTACCCGCGCGAGGGGCATGAATCCTCATGCCCCTCGCGCTATGGATCGTTTTGCCGGATTACTTGTTGCCCACGATCATGTCGATCCAGTCGCCCAGGTCGAAGGACACCTGCGCGCAGTACGCCGGGTCCTCGACGACCAGACGACCGCCGTCCGCGGAGATCCACCAGTCGTAGCCGCGGTCGTTCTTGGCGTCAAACGTGTTCACGCCATCGACGTAGCCGTCCTTGGAGTGATCCTGCATGCAGACCGGGTTGGCGCTGTAGCCGCCCATGTCCTTGCCCCACGCGGCGAAGCCCTCCTGGGTAGTGGTCATGTAGGCGATGAACGCGCAGGCCGTCCACGGCAGCGGAGAGGTCTTCGGGATCATCAGGTAGTGCTTGTAGGCGTAGCCGCCGATGCCCTTGTAGCCGTCCTGGTAGGCCGCGATCTTCACGTTGTTGACGGAGGTCTCGGCGGATTCCTCGACGGAGCGCAGCTTGGAGTAGACCAGCAGGCCGCTCTGATCCTTGGCGGAGGCGGTCACCAGCGTGTTGCAGATCGGGCCGTCGTCGGTCTGCTCGTTGTACTGTTCGCACCAGAGCTTGATGAAGGCCAGCGCGTACGGCGCGTTCTCGGCCTCAAGGCCCAGGGCCTCGGCTTCCGGCTCCATGTCGGCGACAACCGCCGCAATGCGGTCCTTCTCGGCGCCCTCCAGCGCGTCAAAGGCGTCCTTCAGGTAGTTGGCATAGGTCTCATAGGTCAGCATGTAGAGGAAGTTCTTGCCGACCAGCTCGGAGTTGACGCCCATGTACAGCGGGGCCTCGCCCTCGGCGACGAAATCCCAGCAGTTGTCAAACGTCTTCTCGCCGACGCAGTTGTACATGAAGACCTTGTTGAGGGTCTGCAGCGCGAGCGGATTGTCGTTGTCCTCGATGGCGACGCCCTCGGCCTCGGCCCAATCCTTCGGGATGTAGTTGAGCAGGTTGCCGGTGTCGATCATCTTGGTCTGGATCTGGTTGCCGTCCTGGATGAGCGTCATGGAGTAGATGTGGTTGGCGCTCTTGATGTCGGCGTTGAGGGTCGTGAAGATGGAGTTGTTCTTGGGCTGGCTCCACTCGATCACGCCGTCATAGCTGGGGTCGATGCCCTTGAGCATCTCGACGAAGCTCGCGCCGGCGGTCTTGCCGCGGGAGGAGTTGCCGATGCCGTAGAGCGTCTGTCCCTTGGATTCCTCGATGGCCTTGGCGTAGAGCTCTTCATTGCTCATGGTCTGCGCCTGAGCGATCACCTCTTCCACGGTGTCGGCCATGGCGATGCAGGAGGCCATCATCAGCGTGAGCGCAAGGATGACGCAAAGGATCTTTTTCATGTGCATATCTTCCTTTCTGAGTCGATGGGTCCGCGGCTTGTCCTGTGCCGCTTCTTACCTTATATGATACGCACATAAAACTCAAAAAGAAACTGGACGATCCTGATATTTACGGGGACAATCCTGCGAATCTTTCATAAAACTGCGCAGGCAATTCTGTTCATGCCGTCACAGCTGCTGCTCGGCGTATTCGGAGGGCGAAAGCCCCGTCTGCTTCTTGAACGTCGCGGAAAAGTACGTCACGTCCTTGTACCCCACGGCCGCCGCGGCCTCGTAGACCTTCACCCTGCCCGAGGCGAGCAGGCGCATCGCCGCCTTGATGCGGTACTGCGTCAGGTAGCCGGTTACGGTCATGCCCGTCTGCTTCTTAAAGACGTGGGACAGGTGCCCCTCGCTCACGCGCAGATGCTCGGCGATGGCCGCGATGGAGATGTCCCCGTCGGCGTAGTGCGCGGCGATGTAGTCCATGGCCTCGCGCACATAGCCGGTAGCCTCGGGCCGCTCCTCCTGCGCGGGGGCCGCCTCGCGCAGCCGTCCGCAGGCGCGCAGCACCGCATGGGTCAGCTCCTCGTCGCGGAAGGGCTTGAGCAGGTAGTCGTCCGCGCCGAAGAGCAGCGCGCTGCGGGCATATTCGAAGTCGCTGTGCGCCGTGAGCACGATGCAGCGCGCCTTGCAGCCCTCCCTGCGCAGCGCGTTCATCATCCCGATGCCGTCCATGCGCGGCATGCGGATGTCGGTGATGATCAGGTCGGGCGAGAGGCGGCGGGCCATGTCGAGCCCCTCCTCGCCGTTGGCCGCCTCGCCAACGACCTCACAGGAAAGCGCCGCCCAGTTCACGCCCTGCGCCACGCCCCGGCGCACCAGGGGCTCGTCGTCCACAACCAGCACGCGAATCATCATGTGTATCGCTCCTCTCTACGCCTTGTCCGCCCGGCGCACCGGCAGGCGCACCATCACCAGGCAGCCCTCGCCCGGCCTGCTGCGGATGCTCAGGCCGTACGCATCACCGAAGTGCAGCCGCAGGATGCTGTCCACGTTGTACAGCCCCAGGTGCTCGCCCGGCCGGGAGGACACCCCGAAGCTCAGCGCGCCGGACTGCTCGCTGTCCATGCCGCACCCGTTGTCCTGAACGAGCAGGTGAAGCTCATCCTCCTGCAGCCGCGCATAGACCTTGATGTAGCCGTCATCCATGTCGCGCACGCCGTGGATGACCGCGTTTTCCACGATCGGCTGGAGCACCATCTTGGGCACCAGCAGGTTCATCAGGGCGTCGTCCACCTCAATCTCGCAGGCAAACCGGTCCTCGAAGCGGATGAGCTGGATGTCGATGTAGCGCTCCAGCAGCTCCAGCTCGCAGCCGAGCGTCACGAACTCCTCCCCGGAGATGCTCGTGCGCAGGATGCTGGCCAGGTCCTGCGCCAGCGTCGCAACCTGCGGCACACCGTGCGTGATGCCCATCCACTTCATCGAGTCGAGGGTGTTGTAGAGGAAGTGCGGGTTGAGCTGCGCCTGCATCATGCGGATGCGCGTCTCGTTGAGCTCCTTCTGGCGCTCCACGATGCGCCGCAGGTTTTCCTCCACCTGCTCGGCCATGCGGTTGAAGCCCTGGGCGAGCAAGCCCAGCTCATCGTCGGTGCGCGGGGTCACGCGCGCGGAGAGCTCGCCCCGCTGCACGCGCGCCATCGCCTGCGTCATCTCCTGCACGGGCCGCGAGAGCGAGCGGCTGAGCATCCGCGCCGCAATGACGCACAGCATCAGGCTCAGCGCGCCGATGGCCGCGCCGATGAGCAGCGCCATGCGCGTCATGTCCCGGGTGAAGGCGCGCGGCTGGCTCAGCAGCAGTGTGAAGCCGCTGACCGGCTCGAGCGCCGCACTGCAGATGATCGACGCGTCCCCGTCGGAGAGCGCCTCGCCGGCGAGCAGCCGCTCGCGCAGCACGGCCAGCCGCTCCTGCGAGCCGGTCGTCTGCGTGTCGAAGATCAGCCGCCACTGCGGGCTGAGCAGCATCACGCCGGAGGACGGGTCATGCGCGCCGGAGAGGAGCGCGCGCAGGCCCTCCCCGTCAAGCCGCACGAGCACATACCCCGCCCCACCGGGAAGACTGCGCACCGCGTCGATCTGCCCGGCCTCCTGCGCCGCGCAGTACACCGTCTCCTCCTCCCGGGCCATGTGCAGCACGCCCCAGTCGGTCGCCAGCGGCTCCGGGTCCGGCACGCCGCGCAGCGCGCTCAGGCAGGCGCCGTCCACATCGAAGAGATACAGGTTGGCGATGGCCTCGCAGCCGGAGGCCGCCCCCACCATCGCCGCATAGAGCTGTTTCCCGGTATCCGGGTTCCCTGCTGTCTTCCGCATAGCCGCAGCCGTCCGCGTGTCGCCAGCCAGCGCAGCGAGCGCCTCATCCGCCTGCAGGAACACGCCGCCGAGGCATTCGCTCATCGCACCGAGCTGCTGCGCGGCGCTCCGCTCCTGCCTGTGTTCGCTGGTGCTCACCAGCAGCGGCAGCATCAGCGTCAGGCACAGCACGATGGGCACGATGCCCACGGAGAGCATCATGACGAAGATGCGGGTGTTGAAGGATCGCAGCGTGCGCTTCACGGCTCTCCCTCCCCCATCAGCACGCGCCAGCGGGCGAGGATGTCCCCCCGCGCGCCGCTGGCCCACGGAATGTCATATGCGCACAGCGGCCCCTGCTGCGCGTCCTCCCCCTCAAAGACGAGGTCGCTGCGCACGGTGAGCCGGGCATAGTCCGTCTGCACGCGCCGCTGCACGTCCGCGCCGAGGATGAAGTCGAGGAAAAGCCGCGCGTTTTCCGGGTGACGGCCCTGCGCGATGACCGCCGCCCCGTCCGGCACGGCGCTCGTCCCCTCGCAGGGCCAGACGATGCCGATCTGCTCGCCGGCGAGGATGCGCTTTTTCGCCGTCTCATAGAGCGTCACGCCGACGGGATATACGCCGTTTGCGACCGCGGTGAGCACGTCGCCCGAGCCGGAGAGCACATGTCCGCGGACATTCGCGGCGAACCGCGCGAGCACGTCCGATCGATCCAGCGCCTGCATCATCGTCGCCAGCGCGGTGAAGCTCGAGCCGGAGACGTCGGGATCGGCGAAGGCGATCTGCCCGTCCCAGCGCGCATCGAGCAGATCCGCCCAACCCGCGGGCGGGTCGTCGATGAGCCGCGGGTTGTAGATGATCACCAGCGGCAGGCGGGAGAAGGCGGCGAAGCGGTGCCCCCGGAACGCGCAGTCCTCCCGCAGCGCAGCGCCGCTCCCGTCGTACGCCGCGAAGCAGTGCTCATAGGCCATCAGCGATTCCACACCGCCGCCGAACATCACGTCGGCCTGCGGGTCGTCGCTCTCCTGCGCGATGCGCGCGAGCAGCTCGGCGGTGCCGCCCTCCACCACGCGCACCCAGACACCGGTGCGCCGCTCGAACTCCTCAATGACCGCGCGATAGACCTCCTCCTTGTGGGAGGTATAGACCGTCAGGCGCTGCGCCTCATCGGGCGCGGGCGTCTGCGCCGCTCCCGCCGCCGCGCAAAGCGCCAGCGCCGCCAGCATCACCAACAAAGCAAGCCGCTTCATGTCCTCGCCCCTTCCTCTTTTGCTGCTTCTATCATATCATAGATTCGGGCGTTTGTGACCCTCCATTCGCCGGGGTTTTGAACGATACAACAAAAAGCACGCCCCTTCCCCCGAAGGAAACGTGCCCCTGTATCGCCCGTGCCGCGCTTTGGGCGGGCGTGATGTCATGGTGATTCCGGCCCTCCGGCATGGCCGGTCCGGATGAAATGCCCCTCCTGAATCGCGGCGATGGCCGCTGCGCAGCAGACCACCGGCGCGCTGCGCTCAAGCGGAACGAACGAAAGCATCAGCGGCAGCAGAAACAGCAGGATGCCCGTCAACCGGTTCAGCTCGGTGTGCGCCGTCACGAATGCTCCGCGCAGGACGAAGCCCAAAATCACGTTGTCCGCCTTGATGGCGGTGATGACGGCAATCGCGGGATACACCCAGCCCGGCACGTCTGTCACGGGCAGAAGCCGGATCAGGCAGGCGGCGGCCATCGCAAAGTCCGCCGCCGTATCCAGCTTCTCTCCGAAGGCGCTGGCCGTATGGGTTCTCCTGGCGATGAACCCGTCGAGCATGTCGGAAACTCCGCCGGTCAGATACAGCGCGAAAAACGCCGGGGAGAACGCGGGGAAGAACAGCAGCAGGCACGCACACAGGATGCGCAGGCACGTCACAAGGTTGGCCATGTGTCTTCCGCCTGCGCGTGATCCACGGCAGGCACCGCGGACAGCAGCGCTTCCTCCCGCGCATGCGCCTCGATTGCCTCGCAGACGGCGCGCTTCATGCGCTTTCCCGGCCCGCCCGGGCCGCGCGAACGCCCGCCGTGCTCCGCGCAGATCGTCTCCATCTGCGCCAGCCAGTCCGCCGTCAGCGCCTGCACCCTGTCAAGCGGCAGCTCGTTGCGCTTGAGCGCAAGCAGGAAATCCCGCTCCGATGCCGGCGGCTCCAGCACATAGCGCCCCGTATCGCAGAACGCGCGCATCACCAGCAGCAGCCGGTAGAGATGGTGCGCCTGCTTGCCGTCGTAGCCGTAGCGGCGGAGCTTCTCCATCGCCGCGGGATACGGATGGCACAGCGCCTTGACCTTCTGCCTGCCCATGCCGCAGCACGCCTGCAAGAACCCCGCCGGGTCGCGCTCCAGCAGCGGCTGCACCTGCGCGCGCACCGTCTCAAACGCCGGGCAGAGCGCCATCGCGTGCGGCGTGACCAGCGTCTCCAGATACGCGGGATTCATCCGCATGGCGATCTCCACAAACCGCCGCGCGTCCTTGACGTCGATCTGCCCGCCCCGCCAGTCGAGCGTCACGGGCGGCACGCTCTCCTCCCGCGCCAGCTGCGCAAGGCTGGGCAGCACCGCGCACTTGACGTCCACATCCGAGCGGTAATCGGGCGTATCCAGCGCCAGGCCGTAGTTCTGGCTGCCGTAGATCGCCAGGTACGCACATGTGTAGCCCTGCGCCGTGAGCACATCGCGCGCCTCGCGCAGCCAGTCCGTCAGCTCCATCGCAGCCCCTCCGGTTTTTCCCCATTATCCCCCGAACAGACCGCTTCTGTCAAGCCTTGCCGTGCGTATGCTCCGGCTCGCTCACCTGCATCCACGTCGCCAGCACCACAAACGCCGTCACCAGCAGGCCGATCGGCAGCCCGAACGCCAGCAAAACCACCATTTCCATCGTGCTCATCGTCTGTTCCTCCTGAATGAATTTTCCTATTTATTGCAGCGGCGTGCGCTGGGAGAGGTAGCGCGCGATCGAGCGCACATCCACCCGCCGCCCGGCGCAGGCGCCGCAGATCCGCCCGTCCGCGAGCATCGCATACACCGTCGCCCGGGTGACGCCCAGCAGCCGCGCGGCGACCGTCTTGTCCACGCTCTCGCCGTAGCGCTCCACCAGCGTCTCCTCCCGGCGCAGCGCCTCCGTGTTTCCGCCCCAGATCGCCCGGCGCGTGCGCTCCTCGAGCACCTGCACCCGCCGCTCCAGGTCCGCCATCCGTTCCGCCGAAATCCCGCCTGCCGCCTTCATCCGCACATCCCCCTTCGGGCTGCTCATGTCCTTTTGGGCCACCGCATTCCATCCGCACTCCGCGGCGGTCGTCCGCGCTTTTCTCTCCATTTTCTCCTCCAATTTTCCATAATTTCTTCAATCATCCGCCACTTAAGCGGAAATTTTCATCCATATAATCGGATTCTCTCCACTTTTGGCTATTTCCCTTCCGGCATCCGCGCGGCGATTCTGTCATCCGTTTGGTGATGGACACATTCTACCACGCCGCTTTCTGTTCGTCAACCATTTGGTGACAAATTTTCAAAAAAACTTCCAAACGGGTTGTTTTTGGCGACTTTTATGGTATAATGAAAGCCAAAGAGGACCAAAGGAGGGCGTCTATGGAATTCGGCGACATTTTGAAGCAGCTGCGCCAGGAGCGCGGCCTCTCCCAGGAGGAGCTGGCCGCCCGGCTGGGCACGACCAAGCAGGTCATCAGCCGCTATGAGACGAAAAAGCGCATCCCGCGCCTGTCGGTCGTCGCCGACTACGCGCAGAAGCTCGGCGTCCCGCTCTCCGCGCTCTCCGGGGAGGCGCCCATCGTCCCCGCCGGAGCCATTCCCGTCGGCGGGCACAGGCGCGTGCCGATTCTCGGCGCGGTCGCCTGCGGCGAGCCGATCTACAGCCCGGGCGACGGCACGGACTTCGTCAGCGTGGAGGACGACCTCGCCTGCGACTTCGCGCTCATCGCCGAGGGCGACTCCATGACCGGCGACCGCATCTATTCCGGCGACGTGGTCTTCGTGCGCGCGCAGGACCATGTGGAGGACGGGGAGATCGCCGCCGTCGCCGTCGATGACGAGCTGACGCTCAAGCGCGTGCGCCGCCTGCGCCGGGCGGACGGCTCGATCGCCTTCACCCAGCTTCTCCCCTCCAACCCCGCCTATGCGCCCATCGACATCGGCGGCGAGGACGAAACCCGCAATGTGCGCATCCTCGGCCGGGCTGTCGCCGTGCGCTTTGCGCTGTGACGCGGCGCCCTGCGCCGCGCGCCCGGACAACGGCAAAAGAAATCGCGTACCGCCCTTGTAGCATCCCCCCGCGGGATGCTATAATGTTCTGTACGCTTATTTTCCGAACCTGCTGCAAAGGAGCCTTTCATTATGGGACACAACGCCATCGTCGGCCAGAGCGGAGGGCCGACCACCGTCATCAATTCCAGCCTCGCGGGCGTGTTCAGCGTCTGCAAGCGCCTCGGCGCGAAAACGGTCTATGGCATGCGCCACGGCGTGCAGGGCCTGCTCAAGGAGGACGTGATCGATCTGGACGGCACGCTGCGCACGCACGCGGACGTGGAGCTGCTCCAGCGCACGCCCGCCATGCTGCTGGGCAGCTGCCGCTACAAGCTGCCCGACGCGGCGAAGGAGCCTGCGGTATACGAGCGGCTCTTTGACATCCTGCGCAAGTATGATATTGGTTACTTCTTCTACATCGGCGGCAACGACTCCATGGACACCATCCTCAAGCTCAGCGATTACGCCGCCGGCAGCGACATCCGGTTTGTCGGCGTGCCCAAGACGATCGACAACGACCTGTGCGTCACCGACCACACGCCCGGCTACGGCTCCGCCGCCAAGTACATCGGCACCACGGTGCGCGAACTGGTGCGCGATTCCACCATCTACGACCTGAAATCCGTCACCGTCGTGGAGATCATGGGCCGCAACGCGGGCTGGCTGACCGCCGCCGCCGCGCTGGCCGAGGACGAGGACTGTGAGGGCGCGGCGATGATCTGCCTGCCGGAGGTCGCGTTCGATCCCGAGGACTTCGTCGCCCGCGTCGGGGCGCTGCAAAGCCGCACGCCGTCCATCGTCGTGGCCGTCTCCGAGGGCATTCGAGTGGCGGACGGGCGCTATGTCGCCGAGCTGTCCGACGCGCTCTCCGTCGATCCCTTCGGCCACAAGAACCTGACCGGCACCGCACGCTATCTGTGCAGCCTGCTTGCCCACCGGCTGGGCACCAAGACCCGCGCGGTGGAGCTGTCCACGCTCCAGCGCTGCGCGGCGCACCTGTCGAGCCTCACGGACATCGAGGAGGCCTACCGCTGCGGCGGCGCGGCGGCGCAGGCCGCGTTCGACGGGCAGACCGGCGTGATGATCGCCCTGCGGCGCGTGAGCGACAACCCGTACCTGTGCGTCACGGAGCCGATGGACATTCACGGCATCGCGAACCTGGAAAAGACCGTGCCGCTCGACTGGATCGACGCGGAGAACTACCGCATCCGCGCGCCGTTCCTCGACTACGCGCTGCCGCTGATCAAGGGTGAGCCGTCGCAGACGTATGTGCGCGGCATGCCGGAACATCTGACGCTGTAATGCTTATTTCTGATCAAAACGAGCCATAAGCGCGAAGCGGGGTCAAGGGGCACTCTTAGGTTATCATATCAAGTGCAACACCTGAAGAAAAAATAAAGACATTGAGAG
>CAMENN010000082.1 GCA_945928315.1 uncultured Clostridia bacterium | reverse complement strand
AGACGCGCAGCCTGCGCATACTGGGAAAGGCCGTCGCCTTCCAGAGCAACGTGATATAAAAGCGGCTTAAAACCGCGCGAAGCGAAGAAGGGGTCTGGGGACCCGGGAAACTCGCATAGTCGTGCCGCAAGCGGCACTCCTTGCGATTTCCGACGCTCCGCCTGCCTGTTTCCGCCACTGGCGGCGGCAGGCTCCGGTCCCAGACTGGGGGTTTGGGGGGACCGGAGCCGAGCGCGCCCTGTGGGCGATGAAGCGAGGCGGAGCGTCGGGAACTGCAAGGAGCACCGGCTACGGTGCGACTATGCAGGCTCCCCGGACTGAAATCCCCCAACATTCCCATATCGCGAAGCGATCAAAGAAAAAAGTAGTCAGGGAGCGAAGCATTACCTGACGGTCGGTTTTCGAACAGCTCGGTTTTATTTGAGAGTAGTATCAGGCAATCCGCTTCCCGTCCTCAAAAAGCCCCCGGCACCCTGGGGTGCCGGAGGCCGCTGGCCGTGTAGACCTCGCCCTCGCCGGAGAGCGCCGCCCTGCCGCTCTCCTCCCTCTCCACCCGGCGGACAATGATGTTCGCACGGGCGATGGCATTGGCGATCGTGATCGGCGCATAGCAGTCGCCGACCGCATACACCCTGCTGCAAAGGCCGGAAATCTCCTCATACAGCGCGCGGTTGCTGCTCTTGGGTATCGCGTTGATGACCTTGTCCGCCGGGAGGGTCACCTCGAGCCCGGCATCCGTGAGAATCGTCACGCCCTTTTCGCCGATTTCCTGCACGACGGCGTTATTGTAGAACCTGACGCCCTTCGCCTCCAGCCACGTCTTGTTCTGGATGCGAATCCAGGTTGCGCCGTTCCTGTAGATCTCATCGGCAGAGTCCGTGTTCACGATGCTGACGCGCTTGCCCTGCCTGGCGAGATTCACCGCCGCCTCACAGCCCTGGAACTGCGCGCCGAGGATGACGAAGAAATCGACCCCGACGCCGTCCGCGAGCGCGCTGGCCGGAATCACGCTGTCAAAGCCGGGAACATCCAGCCCGCTGTACAGACCGCTCACCGCGACGATCACCGCATCGGGTTTGGCCTCGCTGACCACGCCGGCATCCACCACAGCGCCCGCCCTGACGGTGACGCCCCTGAGCTCGAGCTGACGGACCAGATAGTTCTTGTGGTCCTGAATCCGCTCGTGCGTTCCCTTGATTCGGCTCAGTTCGTCCATCGTCAGGTCGAGCCTGTCTTCCTTTTCATACAGCGTGACGCTGTGCCCGCGCTGCGCCGCAATCCGCGCGGCCTCCATGCCGGCAGGTCCGCCGCCGATGACCATCACGTTCAGCTTTTCCCCGGCTTCGACAGGGTCATAGTCCTCCGGCATGTCGTCGGAGAAGGCGCGGGTCAGCGCGGCATTGACACGGCAGTACAGCGGCATGCCCATATCATAGGGCGCGGTCAGGCAGGTCATGCAGCGCGTGCACGGCGCGATTTCATCCAGCCTTTCCTCGCGCAGCTTCTCGACGCAGTGCATGTCGGCCAGCAGCGGCCGCGTCATCAGGATGAAGTCGATCTTCCCGTCCGCAATCGCGTTTTCGATCAGCTCCGGCGTCACGCGCGGTTCCATCGCGCCGACGGTGCCGACGGGAATGCTGACGGCGGACTTGATGGCCGCCGCGATCTCGAGCAGCGAGCCGAAGCCCTCATACTGGCCGGCCATCCTGCCAAAGTGCTTGCCCAGGTCCGCGATGGTGCCATAGCCGGTGTGGCCGTGCTCCGGCACATGCAGGATGTCCGGCATGAAGCCCGCGCAGTGGTGTCCGTACGTCTCCGAGCGGATGTGCAGGCAGCTCGCGCCCGCCCTCTCGAAAATGCGTGCGAACTCACAGGCCTCCTCCAGGCTGATGCACAGCGAATTGTCGCCCAGATTGCCCAGGTTCTCCTCGACGCCGCTCATCAGGATCAGGACGATGAAGTCCCTGCCGCAGCGGCTGCGGATGCCCTCGATGATCTCCGTCACCACGCGGGCGCGGTTTTCCATCGCATCGCCGCTGTACTGATCCGTGCGCTCGTTGTTGGTGAATCGGGACAGATAGGTCGCGAAATAGTGGTTGCAGGAGGTATTGATTCCGACGCCGTCATAGCCCGCCTTCCAGTAGCGCTCCGCCGCATCGACGAACTGCGAAATCTCCCGCTGAACCTTCTCCGTCGTCTGCATATGGCCGTTGGAGAAGTTGGTCTCTTTGGCGAAGACGTGCAGCGTGCTGAAGGCCGAGCCGGTATACATCGTCATGTCAAACATCTGCGCGATGATGGGCGTATCATCGTCGTGGAAGAACTTCGCGATATGCTCATGCGCGGGGATGTACTCATCCTTCGTGATGTCCATCGAGTTGATGCCCTCGATGCCGCCCTCGCTCTCCATGCCGTCCGGCGGGGTCGTCACGATACGGCAGGATAATGGACGAAAGATACAGATGTCTCAGTGAAGCTCATTATGGAATCGCCCTGTCCAGCATCGACAGGGACAAAGCCCACGCAGAGCGTTTAGCCGACAAAGAGCGCATAGAAGAAATCACGGCGGGCGTGCTGGCGAACCTGTCAAAAGAGGGCGGAAAGACTATGCGGGATATTGCTGGCGAGTTTCAAAAGGCTATGAAGAATATCAAACTATAAAAACAGGGGCGTTCACCCTGCGGAGATACTTTCTCTGCGCGGTGCGCCCCTTTTCTTTATTTGTTCCCCTGCGTCTGTCCGCTATGCCGCGGTGGATGAACCGTCGGCCCAAAGCGCCCTGGACGCATTTGAAGAAGCCTGGGGAAAGAAGTATCCCCGGATCGCTGCTTCCTGGCGGGAAAATTGGGCGAATCTGAGCACGTATTTCAAGTTCCCGCAGGAGGTTCGCCGGCTGATCTATACGACCAATGCCATTGAGGGCTTCAATCGCCAGCTTCGCAAGGTCACCAAGCAATCGTGTCATTCCGCTCACACCCTACGCTGTGCGCCTCTTGGAGGGGCTTTCACAGGGCGGAAGGGGCGAATGGGTATTTACAGATGCCGAGGGCGACAGGCTGTCCTATGAGGCGTTGAGATACCAGACACAATGTGCCTGCCGGTCTGCTGGCGTTGACTACAAGGGCGAACACGTCTTTCGGCACACCTTTGCGACCAACTGCTATTACAAAGGCGTGGACATAAAAATTTTATCCAAATTGCTGGGACACGCCGATGTCAACATCACATACAACGTTTATGTGCATTTATACGGTGATGGGTTCGATGAAATGCACTCTGCTCTTGTGAGAAATACATAAAAAGAGAAGCAATTCTTTGTCAGAACTGCTTCTCTCGCTATGGCAGGGGCAGAAGGACTCGAACCCTCAACAAAGGTTTTGGAGACCCACGTGTTACCATTACACCATACCCCTGTGCACTTGGATAGTATATCACGCTGCGGCGCGTTTGTCAACGCTTTTGCGAAACTTTTCGCCTTAGAGCATCAATTCGCGCAGAATGTCGTGGAACTGCGCCCCGCAGCGCTCCATCTCGCCCAGCACCGCGTCGATGCCCTCCGGCTCATGCATCCAGCTTTCCCGCGTCACCGCCGCGCCCGGCGCCGGGCAGATCAAGAGCTCCGCCTCCGGATACAGCGTCTGGTAGTACATTTTCGCCCGGCGCGCGTGCACCGGCATGCAGCAGATCAGCCCGCGGCGCACGCTCAGGCGCTCCGCGTCCGTGCGCCGGCGCGAGTAAATCGCGTTCTGATAGGTGTAGGTCGCCTCGTCCTCGCGCAGAATCGCCGCGTCCGGCACGCCGTTTTGCCGCAGCACCTCGCGCATGAACGCCCATTCCGTCTCATACCGTCCCGGATAGCTCCGCGCCCCGCTCACCTGTCCGGCAAACTCGCCCTTGCCGATGGCATAGCGACCGGAGGGCAGCACGCACGGCGCATACCCCTCGCGAAAGAGCTTCGCCGCCAGCTCGGACGGCTCCGCGTGCCCGTTGCCGGGGATGAAGAGGATGTCCGCGGGCTGCGGCGCATCCTGCAGAAAGATGAACCGCGTGATGTCGTCGATCCACTCAAGCATGCGGTGCCTCCCCCTTCGGCGTCAGCAGGCCGATGAGCGTGCCCGCGCCGTAGACGATGTGCACCGCCGGGAACAGGAAGGGCAGCGTAACCAGGCAGAGCAGCCGGCCGCGCGGCTGGGAGAGCGCGCTGCGCACGGCAAACGCGATGTCCAGCGCGCCATAGACGAGCAGCAGACCCGCCAGCGGCCAGGCCGACAGCGGGCAGAGCAGCAGCCCCGCCAGCAGCGCGAGCACAAACGCCGCCGGGATCAGGTGCCTTGGCGCAAAGCAGCGCGGCTGGATGCGCATCGTCCGGCCAATCCAGTAGCCATTGCCCCACTTCTGGCGCAACTGGCCGCGCAGCGTGGAACGCGCCGCGTGATAGCTGCGGATCGTCGGCGAGAAATAGAAGCGATAGCCCGCGCGGCGCATGCGGTAATGCATGTCGTTGTCCTCGGTGCGGCGCAGGCGCTCGTCATAGCGGCCCACACGGTCGTAGACCTCGCGCCGGTAGAGCGCATAGGCCAGCGTGTCCACATAGCGCGCCTGCCCACCGTTGCGGAACGGCGCCGCCCCGCCGCAGAAGCGCGAGGTGTCCAGCGCGCGCATCACGCGCTCCCAGTCCGTCCCCGGCTCCGCGCTCAACACACTGCCGCCGACGATGCTCTCTCCCGCACATAGCGCCTCCACGTTGCGCTCGAGGAAGTCCGCGGGAATCCGGGCATGCGCGTCGAGCCGGATGATCGCGTCGCCCGTCGCGGCGTCCAGCGCGACGTTGATGCCGCTGGCCAGCCAGCGCTTCGGGTTGTGCAGCACGCGCACATCGCACGGCGCATCCTGCGCAAACGCCTCCATCACCGCGAGTGTGTCGTCCGAGGAGCCGCTGTCCACCAGCAGCACCTCCAGCTGCTCCATCGGCAGCGTCTGCGCACGCAGGTCGGAAAGCAGCGCGCGCAGGCTCTCCCCCGCGTTGAGCGCCACGACGATAAAGCTGATTCTCATCCTGTCATCCCCGTTATGCTTCATTGAACCTGCGTGTATCCGCGCCCGCGGCGGCGATAGGTGACAAGGCCCGCGGGGAAAGCGAAGAAGAAGAGCTTGACCGAGACAAATGTGCGCGGCCTGCGCCGGGCCAGCAGGAAGCCCAGCTCCAGCGCCTGCACAAAGCACGCCGCGGGGATTCCCCACGGATGCACGAGCAGCAGCAGCGCCAGGCAGAGCCAGTCGAGCGCATACATGGCGAACTTTTCGTGCTCCAGGCGGATATACGCTCCGGCGCGCTTTTGCCGCATCGCACAGCGCAGCGCCTGCCCCTCGCCCAGACGCCGGCGGGAAAACGCCACGCCCATCGGCCCGCGCGCATCGCGCACCGCATCGCAGTGGATGATCATCGGCACGGGCAGCTCGATGACCGTGCAGCCAGCAGCGAGCAGCCGCGCGTGCAGCTCGGCTTCCTCGCAGGCGACCGTGTCCGTCGCCCAGCCGCCGCAGCGTTCAAGCGCCTGTACCGTCAGGAAGATCGCCCCGCCAAACTCCGGCGCGACGCGCTCCTGCGTGCAGCCGAAGTAGTTCTCGCAGACGGAGACGACCTTGCCGTCCTTCATATAGTGATCCGTGCGGATGCCGCATACGCCGTCGCAGCCGCCCGCCGCCACGCGCAGCATCGCGCGCTCGACGAAGCCCTGCTGCAGCTGCATGTCCCCGTCGAGGAACAGCAGGTATTCGCCGTGCGCGGCCTGCGTGCCGATATACCGCCCGAGGCCCGCGGTCGTGTCCGTCTCCTCCGGCAGAAAGCACCGCGCTCCGTGCGCGCGCGCGATGGCGAGGCTGTCGTCCGTCGAGTGGGAATCGACATAAATCAGCTCGTAGGAGAGCATCCGCAGCGCCCGCTGCGCGCTGGTCAGGCACGCCTCCAGCCGCTCGCCCTCGTTTCTGCCGATCACTATCACGCTGATCATTTGTGCTTTCCTCCCGCCGCGAAGCATGGTATAATGAAGCGACACCGCGCACTCCCTGAGCATTTATTATCGCATAAAACGGCGGGTTTCGCAAGGGCAAGTAAGCGGGCTGTGCCCGCCGCACGAATTCTTTCCCGCAGTTACCCAAAAAATGAGGAGGACGGCCATGCTGCTGAGCGTTATCATCCCGTTTTACCACGTCGAGGCATACATCGGCGCATGCCTTGCGCGCGCGGCGGAGCTCCCGGCGCAGGACTGCGAGCTGCTGCTCATCGACGACTGCGGCACCGACGGCTCCGCGGCCCTCGCGCAGGCGTTTGCACAGACGCATGCCAACGCTCGGGTGATCCGCCGGGCAGGCAATGGCGGCCTGTCCGCTGCGCGCAACACGGGGCTGGCCGAGGCGCGGGGTGAATACGTTTACTTCCTCGACAGCGACGATCTGCCCGAGCCGCAGGCGCTGATGACCCTGGTGCGCCACGCGAAGGACGCACAGCTGGACGTGATCAAGGGGCGCTTCGCCTTTTTTGACGATGAGACGGGCGAAACGTCGCCCGGCCCCGCGATTCCGGAAACCGGCGTGATGACGGGCGCGGCGCTCCTTGCGCAGCAGTGCCGCGCGGATGTGTACGAGCCGATGGTCTGGCAGTGCGCGTACCGGCGCGCGTTTCTCGCCGAGCACGCGCTGACGATGGCCGAGGGCCTGCTCTTCGAGGACGAGCTGTTCCAGGCCCCCGCGCTGCTCGCCGCGCAGCGTGCGCAGGCCGTGACCGACACCATCCTGCTCTACCGCCAGCGCGCCGGGAGCATCATGAAGTCGTTTGCCCGGGACGCGCGCTGGTGCGCAAGCTATCTGGCGGTCTGCCGCCGCCTGCGCGCGCTGGCGGACAGCCGCGCAAGGGACGATGCCTCCCGCGCGCTCTGCCGCCGCGTGGGCCAGATCGCACTGAGCGTCGCCAAGAACATCCCCGCCTACGCCCTGCCGCCCGCCGTCGCCGAGGAAGCGATGGCCTTCGTCCGCGCGAACCGGCGCGAGCTGTCGGGCTATGCGCTGCGCTCCGGGGACGCGCTCGTCGCCGCACAGGGCGCGCTGCTGGCGCTCTCCCCGCGCGCATTCGTGGCGCTGTACCGCCGTCATTAAGGGAGAAACAACATGGAAGAACGCATCCGGGCCTGGTTCCGGGCATGGCTTGACAAGGACGTCTCGGCGCTGCGCGACCTGTTTGCCGCGGAGGTCGTGTACGTCGAATCCTATGGTCCCGTCTACCGGGGCATCGGGCAGATTCTGCGCTGGTTTGAGGACTGGAACCGGCGGGGTACCGTGCTGCAGTGGGACATTCGCAGCTTCGCCGCCGTGGAGCGGACGGCGTTTGTGGAATGGTATTTCTGCTGTGAATACGACGGCGAAGTCGGCGGCTTTGACGGGGTGACGATCGCCCGGTTTGACGATCAGCTGAAAATCTGCGAGCTGCGGGAGTTCCAGTCAAAGGCAGAGCACGTCTTTCCGTACGGCGAAGCGCCGAAAAGCGGCGTCTGATCGGAAATTGGACAAAGCCAAAGAAAATTGTCAAAAAGGGGTTGACTTTCAGCGGCGGGTCTGGTATAATTCTTTCTTGTCAGGCGATCAGTGATGAGATCGAGCTTCGAACGCCAATGTAGCTCAGTTGGTAGAGCAGCTGATTCGTAATCAGCAGGTCAAGGGTTCGAGTCCCTTCATTGGCTCCATCATCGAGGTGTAGCGCAGTTTGGTAGCGCGTTTGGTTCGGGACCAAAAGGTCGCAGGTTCAAATCCTGTCACCTCGACCACAAAAGCAGCTTCAGCGGAAGCTGCTTTTCTTTATCCCGTCCATACAAATGGGAGCCGTTCCCGCCCGCTTTGCCGGGTCAGGAAACGGCTCCCATTTATTCAAGCCGGCGGCTCCAGATACGCCACGTCCTTCCCCGTCCGCCTGGCGTATTCGATCTCCGAGCGCGTGCTCTCGCCGATGTATCCACCCACGTTGATGACAAAGATCCCGTCGGCCATGTCGATCTTGCGCTTGTGCATGTCGTCAAGCATCTCCTTGGTGCCCTCAGCCCAGACCTCCCCGTCGCCCGAGTGCCCGAAAAGCCCCACGCTCAGCACGATGCAGCCCGCAAGCGTCAGCCGCTTCTGCTCCCGCATGAACGCCTCCCGGAAGCGCGTGCTCCCGCAGAGCGTCACCACCCTGTATCCGCCGACCATGCCGCTCTCCCCTTTCTGATGGCAGCGCCCCGCCCCGGACAAACCGGAAGCGGGGTGCGCGTGCTGATAATCTTCTACGCCTGAATCCACACTTCTCAGACAAAACCCGTCTCAATCGCAGGCTGCTTCGCAGCCTGCTCTGAGACTACGTTTTTTCTGGGAGTTTTGGGCTGCCGACCCGGGAAACGGAATAGTCGCGCAAGCGCTCCTTTCCGTTTCCAGACGCTCCGCCTGCCTGTTTCGCCCACTGGGCGCGGCAGGCTCCGGTCCCCTTGACCCCGCTTCGCTTCGCGCCTACAGTCCGTTTTTTCAGAGAATCGAATCAGATTCCCACCGTCGGTGTCACCCAGCGCTGGAAGAGGCCGTAGCGTTCGCCGGGCATCGGCTCCGCGTCCAGCTCCTCAATTGTCGCCAGCTCGCCGCACAGGTAGCGTGACAGCTCGTCCTGCACGTCGCGCAGGCGGCCCGTGACCGCGCCGTAGCGCAGGCTGAGCACCTCCCAGCCGAAGCGCTTCATGTCCCGCTCCCACAGCTCGCGGTGCAGGGTCATCAGCCGGTCAAAGTCGCCCAGCAGCGTCGGGATGACCTCCTCGGCCACCATCGCCAGATACTCCCCGTCGCCCGCGAGATAGCGCTCGCGCAGGTCGCGCAGCAGCATCGCCTTGCCCGCCGCCACGTCCATCACGGCCTCCGCATAGCGGCATTCGAGGCCGTCCTGCCCGGCAAGCACGTTCTGCGCCGCGCGCAGCCGGGCGATGATCTCGTCCCACTGCGCCTGCGTGCGCTGCATCAGCGGATAGAGCGGGTCGCACCAGATGAGCCCCTTGCCCTCGCGCGCGTCCGCAGCATCCGGGAAGAAGTCGCCCATCGCGCGCACTGCCTGCGGGGAAAGGCCCGTGAGGCCCTCGCCCAGCGCGAGCGCGTCGTCCATCGTCACCGCGTCGCCCTGCCAGCAGGCCTCGGAGAAGAGCGGCAGCATCGGCACGCCCAGGAAGTAGTTCGTCTCCTCGCCGTCGTCGCCCCACATCGTCGCCAGCACGGTCTGCACATGATGGCGCGCCGCCACGCGCAGCGCGGGCAGCATCGTCGCCTCCGTGATCTTCACATGCGGCAGGAAACCCGCCCACGTCCAGCAGCCGCCGGCAAACGCCACGGGCCGCCCCGTGCGCTCGTGCTCGGTGATCATGTGGTCGTAGAACGCCTCATCGTCGTGATAGTAGTCCCAGTAGCACAGGCTCACCGGCGCGATGCTGCCGATGACGCGCTGCGGGATGACCACGTCGCGGTCGTAGTAATCGTTCTTCGGGGACGCCAGCCGGAAGTACATGTCGCTCCACATGATCGGCTCAAAGCCGTATTTCCCGCAGATGTCCACCACACGCGAGAGGTGGCGGTTGAGCAGGTCGAAGCGGTCCACCGCGCCGTGCTGCGCATAGTAGCGGCCCAGGCCGATGCCGTGCGCCTCGTCCATGCCGACGTGAATCCGGTTCGTGCGCACGCACGCGCGAACCGAGCGGATCTCCGCCTCGATGAAGCGGTAGGCCGCCTCATCGTCCGCCAGCAGCACGTCCGGCTGATCGGAAAGCACGCCGTTCTCCGGCCACTGCAAGAACTGCTGCAGATGCCCCAGCGTCTGGATGCAGGGCACCAGCTCGATGCCCAGCGCGGCGGCATAATCGTCGATCTCGCGCAGGTCGCTCTGGCTGTAGCGCCCGCGCAGATAGCCCAGGCGCGGGTACTCCGGCACCTCGTAGGTATCCTCGGTGTAGAGCATGAGCACGTTCATGCCCAGGCAGGCCATGCGGTCGATGAAGCGCTTGACCGCTTCGACCCTGAACACGCCGTTGCGGGACATGTCGATCATCGCGCCGCAGGAGGCGAAGTGGCGCGCCTGCGCGACATGCAGCTCAGTCCTGCCCGCCCGGACCGCCTGCGTCAGCAGGAAGACGCCGCGGCACAGCGCATTCTCGTCCTCCGCGGCGATGCGCGCCGTCTCCCCCTGCCAGTCGATGCGAAGGCCCTCTCCCCCGGCAGCCTCCACCGGGAAGGGCAGCGTCACGCCCGTCACCCGGACCGCCGTGTCAAGCGCCGCGTTGATGCTCATCTGATTCATGAAGCTCTCCTCCGTCCTTCTCATTCATGCTCCCGGCGGCGGGCGCGAGCGTTTCGTCGTTCACCATGCCGCCGAAGACCGTCATCAGCAGGATCTTCATATCCAGCTGCAGGCTCCAGTTTTCGATGTACCACAGGTCGTACTCGATGCGCTTTTCGATGGACGTGTCCCCGCGCAGGCCGTTGACCTGCGCCCAGCCGGTCATGCCCGGGCGGATCTGCTGGCGCACGAGGTAGCGCGGGATCTCCCGGCGGAAGTGCTCCACGTGATAGGGCACCTCCGGGCGCGGGCCGATGAGGCTCATGTCGCCCCGCAGCACGTTGAAGAACTGCGGCAGCTCGTCGAGGCTCGTCTTGCGGATGAAGCTGCCGAAGCGCGTCTTGCGCGGATCATCCTGCGTGCTCCAGCCGGAGTCCTGCGTGTCCGTGACGCGCATGCTCCGGAACTTGTACATCTGAAAGACCTTCTTGCCCCGGCCGACGCGCTCCTGGCGGAAGATCACCGGCCCGGGGCTGCTCAGCTTCACGCCGATGGCGACCGCCAGCATGATGGGCGAGGTCAGCAGGATCAGCAGCAGAGAGCCCACGACATCCATCGCGCGCTTGCACGTCGCCCAGGCGAGGCTGTCCAGCGGCGTGGAGCGCATGTCGATCAGCTTGGTCTTTTCGATCGCGTCGATCGTGGGATGCTGCGGGATGTAGTCGTTGAAGAAGGGGATCAGGCTCAGGCGCACGCCTTCCTTGTCCGCGGCGGCGAGGACGTCCGGCATGAACGCGACCTCGTGCGGCTCCAGCGCGACGATCAGCTCGTCCGGGCGCTGCATTTCGAGGATCTGCGCCAGCTGTTCATAGCTGCCCAGGCTCGGCCCCATCTCCGGCTTTTCCACCGCGCTCACATAGCCTCCAAGATGGAAGCCCAGCTGCGGGTTTTTTGCGATGTCCGCGATGTACTGCTGCGCGAGATGCCCGTTGCCCACGACGATCACATGCTTCTGGTTGTAGCCGCGACTGCGGTAATGGTCCAGCAGGGCGCGCACAGCGACGCGCTTGGCGATGATCAGTCCGCTGGAGATGAGCCAGAACAGCAGCATCATCATGCGCGAGGCGTCCATGATGCGCAGCAGGAAGAACACCGTCATCAGCGCGAGCACGCCCACGCCGCTGGCCAGCAGCACGAGCGCGTATTCACCGCTGCGCCGGCGCACGCGATGCGTGCTGTACATGCCCAGCAGGTTGAACACGAACGTCATGGCCACGCTGTAGACCAGCGCAATGAGCGCAAAGCGCCCGTCGCTCATGTCGAGGCTGACCGAACCGTTGAACACGTCAAACCGGAGAAAGAGCGACACGAAATAGGCAACAAAGATCAGTGCGGCGTCGGACAGCGCATTGAACGCGTTGAGCAGCCGCTGGTTTCTCTTGATCAAATGACTTCCTGCTTTCTTTGGCAAATATCCGGCCGTATATCACAATTATAGCAAATCCCCGTCCGCTTGTCCATCCTCGCGGGCAGGGAGCATTTGCAAATCCGCCCCGCATGCACTATAATGGGAGGAAAAAGCGCGCCGCCCCGAGGGCCGGCGCGGGGAGGGTTGTCAAGTGACCGAGGCTTCCTGGGCCCGTCCGCAGGACCGGGACGAGATCGTCGATTTCTGCGACCTCGTCTTCAGCAAGGCCCATTGTCCGCACGATTTCACCACGCTGCTGCCCAAGCTCTACGGCGCGGGCGGCGACGGCGCGGCGCACCACTTTCTGCTGCGGGAGGACGGGCACATCGTCGCGACGGTGCTCGCCTATCCCGTTCCCGTGCACATCGCCGGGCAGACGCTACTCTCGCTGGGCGTCGGCTCCGTGAGCACGCATCCACGCTGCCGCGGCCGCAGCTTCATGCAGACGCTGCTTGCCGCCGTCGATGACAAGGCGCGCGAGCTGGGCGCGGATTTCGCCGTGCTCGGCGGCCAGCGCCAGCGCTACGAGCACTTCCGCTACGTCCACGCGGGCTACCAGCTGCGCGGGACGCTGACGCCGGACAACGTGCGCCACGCGCTGCGCACCGTCAGCTGCGAGGGCTATTCGCTCGCCCCGATGACGCAGGCGGACGTGCCCGCGGCGCTCGCGCTGCACACGGCGCAGCCCAGCTATTGCGCGCGCCGGGAGGATGCCTTCCTCGACGTGCTGCGCAGCTGGAACGCCCGGCCGGTGACGCTGACGCTGGACGGTACGTTCATCGGCTATGCCTCGCTGATCCCCGGCGAACGCGGCTGCCGCGTGCAGGAGCTTCTGCTCGCGGACGAGGGGCACGCCCCCGCCGTGCTGAAGCTGCTCAGCGGCGCGTACGGTGAGCTGTCGCTGATCGCCGCGCCGTGGGAGGCAGGCCGGGCCGCGCGCATCGCCGCGCTGTGCGACGACTACGCCATCGTCCACAACAACTGTGTGAAGTTCTACCGGCCGGCCCGCGTCGCGGCAGCGCTCAGCGCGCTCGGCTGCGGCGGCGACGCGCTGACCCAGACCGGCTTTGCCCTGCCGCTGCCGCTGTTCATCGCCCCGGCGGACTGCGTGTGAACCTATTCCCAGAAAAAACCGAGCTATAAGCGCGAAGCGAAGAAGGGGGCTGGGGACCCGGGAAACTCGCATAGTCGTGCCGCAAGCGGCACTCCTTGCGATTT
>CAMENN010000081.1 GCA_945928315.1 uncultured Clostridia bacterium | reverse complement strand
TGCGGCGTGGAGTACGTCATCCTGGGCCACAGCGAGCGCCGTCAGTACTTCGGCGAGACCGACGCGACCGTCAACCTGCGCACACTGGCTGCCGTCAAGGCCGGCCTCACCCCGATCGTCTGCGTCGGCGAGAAGAAGGAGGAGCGCGAGGCGGGCTACACCAACGCCCTCGTGTCCTATCAGACCCTGATCGCGCTGTCCGGCCTCACCGCCGAGCAGGTCAAGGGCGTCGTCATCGCCTATGAGCCGGTCTGGGCCATCGGCACCGGCCTCACTGCCACCGACGAGCAGGCCAACGAGACCATCGGCGTCATCCGCGAGGCGATCCGCTCCGCGTACGGCGACGCGGCCGACGAGGTCCGCATCCAGTACGGCGGCTCCATGAACCCGAAGAACTGCAAGGGCCTCATGGCGCAGCCGGAGATCGACGGCGGCCTCATCGGCGGCGCGTCCCTCAAGGCCGAGGATTTCTCCAAGGTGGTCAACTTCGACAAGTAAGCAAAACGCCTCCTCCGCCCGGCGCGGGGGAGGTATTTGGGTATCGCCGGGCGTGGGAAAGCGCGCTCCGGCTGCATGAAAAAGGAGTTCTCATGACGAAGAAACCTGTTCTGCTCTGCATCATGGATGGCTTTGGCTGGGTGCCGGAGCACAAGGAGGGCAACGCCATCTGCGCGGCCAACAAGCCGCACCTGGATGCGCTGTTCCGCGACTATCCCTATACCACCATCGACGCCTCGGGCATGGCCGTCGGCCTGCCGGACGGCCAGATGGGCAACAGCGAGGTCGGCCATACCAACATCGGCGCGGGCCGCATCGTCTATCAGCAGCTCACGCTGATCACCAAGTCCATCCTCGACGGCACCATGCGCCAGAACGACGTGCTCGTTCGCAACATGAAGAAGGCCATCGACGCGGGCAAGGCGATCCACTTCATGGGCCTGCAGGGCACCGGCGGCGTGCACAGCCACATCGACCACCTCTTCGGCCTGCTCGATCTGGCGAAGGAGCTGGGCGCGAAGGACGTGTTCATCCACGCCATCATGGACGGCCGCGACACCGATCCGCACTCCGGCGAGGGCTTCCTCGGCCAGGTGCAGGCCAAGCTTGACGCCATCGGCATCGGCAAGATCGCGACGGTCACCGGCCGCTACTACGCCATGGACCGCGATTCCAACTGGGACCGCATCGAAAAGGCCTACGCCGCGTTCGTCTACGGCGAGGGCGAGAAGGCCGACGGCTGGAAGGCCTGCATCGAGAAGAGCTACGCGGATGGCGTGACCGACGAGTTCGTCGTGCCGTGCGTCACCTGCGAGGGCGGCCGCGTTTCCGAGGGCGACACCGTCGTGTTCCTCAACTTCCGCCCGGACCGCGCGCGCCAGATCACCCGCGTGTTCGTCGATGACAACTTCAAGGGCTTCGAGCGCCGTTATGGCCGCTTCCCGGTCAACTACGTCTGCATGGCGGAGTACGACGCGACCATGCCGAACGTGGAGGTCGCCTATCCGCCGGTGGAGCTGACGAACGTGCTGGGCGAGTACCTCGCCAAGAACGGCAAGACCCAGCTGCGCATCGCCGAGACGGAGAAGTACGCGCACGTCACGTTCTTCTTCAACGGCGGCGTGGAGGCCCCGTATGAGGGCGAGGACCGCAAGGTCATCCCGTCCCCGAAGGTCGCCACCTATGACCTGAAGCCCGAGATGAGCGCCTATGAGGTGGCCGAGGAGTGCGCCGCGCGCATCCGCTCCGGCAAGTACGACGTGGTCATCCTCAACTTCGCCAACTGCGACATGGTCGGCCACACCGGCGTGTTCGACGCGGCGGTCAAGGCGGTCGAGGCCGTCGACGCGTGCGTGAACACCGTCTGGGAGGCGACGCGCGAGATGGGCGGCTGCATGTTCCTGACGGCCGACCATGGCAACGCGGACAAGATGTTCAACGAGGACGGCTCTCCGTTCACCGCGCATACGACCAATCCCGTGCCGTTCCTGTGCGCGGGCGTGGGCGATGTGAAGCTGCGCGAAGGCGGCTGCCTGGCGGACATTGCGCCGACGATGCTGCCCTATATCGGACTGCCGGTGCCGAAGGAAATGACGGGGAAGAGCATCATTATCGACTAAGCTGCTTGGATCAGCGCGAAGCGAGGAAGGGAGTCTGAGGGATGAATCCCTCAGGCGGGGTCTGGGGCGGCAGTCCCAACGTGCCCCCATCCAAAGAAAAACGCAGGGCGAACAGCCGCACAGCGGCGCTTTCGCCCGCGCCAGCCCTGCTTGACGCCGCGCCGTGTGTCCGCACCCGCTTTTCCGAAAAATATTCACACGGGCGGCTCCCTCGGGGGCCGTCCGTTTTTGCCGGTGCGGAGCATGGATGCAGGGGAAATCAGGCGGATTTGTGCTCAGCCCGGGCGGGGCGCAAATCCACCGTCAGGTAACGCTTCGCTCCCTGACTGCTTTTTCTTTGATCGCTTCGCGATAGGGGACGTTGGGGCTGCTGCCCCAAACCCCGCTCAGGGGCGCGAGTCCGGGAAACTCGCATAGTCGCGCCATGAATGGCGCTCCTTGCGATTTCCGACGCTCCGCCTGCCTGTTTCGCCCGCTGGGCGCGGCAGGCTCCGGTCCCCTGAACCCTGCAAGGGACTTCGCCCCTTGACCCCATTACGCTTCGCGCTGTTTTAAGCCTTTTTCCGTTTTCCCGGGAACCTTTTTCCCATCCCATCCGTCTATATGACGAGCAGAGAGGAGGAACCGCATGGAGAGCAGCCTGATCGCCGCGGCCAAAGGCGGCGACGCGTCCGCGTTCGAAACGCTGATGGGCGCGTATGAACGGAAGGTCTATGCCCTGTGCCTGCGCATGATGGGCAATCCCCACGACGGAGAGGACTGCGCGCAGGAGGCGATGCTGCGCATCTGGCAGAGGCTGTCGCAGTATCGCGGCGACAGCGCCTTTTCCACCTGGGTCTACCGCGTGACGGCATCCTGCTGCACGGATGCGCTGCGCAGAAGGCGGCCGCAGTCCTCGCTGGAGGCCATGCAGGAGGACGGCTTCGATGCGCGCGACGATGCGCCCACGCCGCCCGAGGCCCATGAGGCCCGCGAGACGCAGCGCGCTATCGCCGGGGCGCTCGCGGACGTCCCCGCGGACATGCGCAGCGTGTTTCTCCTGCGCGACGTTCACGGGCTGAGCGTCGAGGATACCGCCCGCGCACTGGGCATTTCCGGCGGCACGGTCAAGTCGCGCCTCTCCCGCGCCCGGGAGAAGCTCGCGCGCAGCCTGCGGGCGCAGGGCTTCGGCCCGCAGAATCGGGATGGGAGGTGAGCGGATGCGTTGCGAGGAATTTGAACGCATCATCCTTTCCGGCGGGGAGATCACGCCGGACATGCGCGACCACGCGCAGCACTGCGCGGCCTGCCGCGCGCTTGAAGAGAACGCCGACGTGCTCTCCGGCGCGCGTGACATGGACAGGGACGTCGAGGTGCCCGCGTCGTTTTGCCGGGGCTGGCGCGCACAGGTGCGAAGGGATGCGGCCATGCGCCGTCCGTCGCTCCGGGAGCGGATTTCGGACGGGCTGGCCAGCCTGAACCGGCGCATGGTGCTGCGCGGCGCGGCGGTGGCGGCGTGCGCGCTGGTGCTCGTCGGCGTCGGTGCGCAGCTAGGCGGGCGGGAGAGCGTCAGCGATACATATTCCGCCAAGGCCCGCACGGCCAACTATGCCCTCAGCTCGGCCGGAGCCGCCTATGGCACGTCGTATGACAGCGCCGCGATGTTCGCCGAGGAGGACAGCGGCGAGACCGAAGCGCGGAGCCTGAGCGACGGCGCAGCGCAGAGCGAGCGCAAGATTGTCCGCACGGCGCAGATGAGCGTCGAGGTGGAGGACATGGACGCGGCGGTCGCCGCACTGCAGGAGCGCGTGCAGGCGCTGGGCGGCACGGTCGATTCCTGCGAGATCAGCGGACGCAGGGGCGAGGGCCGCTGGGCAAGCCTCACGCTGAGCGTGCCGGGCGGGGCGCTGGACGGCTTTCTCTCCGGTGCGGGCGCTCTGGGCACGGTGACGCGCGAGGCCAGCCAGACCACCGACATGACCGACACCTACTACGACAACGCCTCCCGTCTGGAGAGCGCCAGGGCGCAGAAACAGCGCCTCGATGAGCTCTACGCGCAGGCGCAGGACATGAGCGACATCATCGAGATCACCGACGCGATTTACGATCTGCAGTGGGAGATCGACACGCTGACGGGCGCGAACCAGCGCATCGACACGCGCGTGGCGCTCTCGCAGGTGAGCATCTCGCTGACCGAGAAGGCCAGCGACGCGCCGGAGGAGACGCCGGACCTCCTGACGCGCGTGAAGGAGAGCGCGCAGGACGGCGTCGAGGCGCTGGCGGACTTCCTGGAGTCGCTGCTGCTGCTGATCATCTGGGCGCTGCCGTGGCTGGTACTCATCGCGGCTGTGGTGGCCGTCATCGCGGGCATCCGGCGCGTGCGCAGAAGAAGATAAAAAAGGCCGTCGGGCGGCCCCGGAAGCTGCCCGGCGGCTTTTTGCGTGCGGTTTTCGGCCCGATGCCTCTTCGGAGGCAAGCCCGGCCTGCGATGGAAATGACATATCCCGCCTGTCTGCTGTCAAGCCGGATAACTTTCCGCATAACACGGACGTGGCCGTCTCACAATACGGTAACAGCCACGTCCGGTCATGGGCGGTGCGCCTGCGTTACGGCTCCTCGACGCGCTCGACGCGGCCGCCGACGGCGCGCAGCTTCTCCTCGATGCCCGCGTAGCCCCGGGCGATGTGCCCGCCCTCGTCGCAGACGGTCGTCTCGCCCTCGGCGCACAGCCCGGCCAGGATCAGCGCCGCGCCCGCGCGCAGGTCCGTCGCCGTCACGCGCGCGCCGGTCAGAAACGGCGTGCCCTCCACCACGGCGACGCGGTTCTCCACCCGGATGTGCGCGCCCAGCCGCGCCAGCTCCGCTGCGTGCATGAAGCGGTTTTCAAAGATCGTCTCGAGGAATACGCTGGTGCCGGGCGTTCTGCAGGCCACGGCCATCATCGGGGCCTGCAGGTCGGTCGGGAAGCCCGGATAGACCATCGTCCGGATCTCGAAGGGCTGCTTGGCCCGGCCCAGCACGCGCAGCCCGCCCGGCGCGTCCTGGATATGTACGCCCGCCTCGCTGAGCTTGAAGAGCAGCGAGCGCAGGTGCTCGGCGCGCGCCCCGCGCAGCAGCAGCTCGCCGCCGGTGAGCGCGCAGGCGCAGGCCATTGTGCCGGCCTCGATGCGGTCGGCGATGGGCAGCCAGCTCGTGCCGTGCAGCACGGGGACGCCCTCCACGGTCACGGTCGATGTGCCCGCGCCGCTGATTCTGGCGCCCATGGAGCACAGAAATGCGGACAGATCGACGATCTCCGGCTCCTTCGCCGCGTTCTCGATGCGCGTGACGCCCTCGGCCAGCGTCGCGGCCATCATGAGGTTTTCCGTCGCGCCGACCGACGGCATGTCGAGATAGATGACCGCGCCGCGCAGCCGTCCGGTGAGCGTCACGCCGCCATGGTCAAAGCTCACCCGCGCGCCCAGCGCGCTCATGCCCTTGAGGTGCTGGTCAATGGGCCGCTGGCCGATCGCGCAGCCGCCCGGCAGCGGGATGCGTGCCTCGCCCAGCCGCGCCAGCAGCGGACCGAGCACCAGCACGGACGCCCGCATGCGCCGCACGTCCGCGTCGTCCTGCGGATTGCACAGCGCCTGCGCGCGCAGCACGAGCGCGTCCTCCTCCTGATGCGTCCGGCAGCCGCAGGCGCGCAGCAGGGAGGTCAGCGTGGTCACGTCCGTGAGCTGCGGCGGCTTTTCGATGCGCACGTCGTCCCCGGTGAGCAGTGCGCCGCACATGATCGGCAGCACCGCGTTCTTGGACGTGCCGATGGGTATCTCTCCCCGCAGGGGCGGGCTTTCGCGAACCGCATAGTGCGCCATAGTGTTCATCCCTCCGATGGTTTGGCATTTTGCGGCGGCGGACCCGCCTGATGGCAGGGTATGCCATCGGACGCGGGTGTGTCCGCGTCGCCGCAGGAGGATTTTCTCCCGACGCCGCGCACGTCATGCCGCGGCAAAAATGCAGGCCGTGCCCTGATTTTCATTTTATGCTGGAAACGCGGCGCGCGCCCCTGCGAAGAAAAACGGGCGCGGCGCAAGCAGGAAGTCCCACCGGCAAATGCAGGAAGATCACCGCGGGCACAGCCGGCAGAAAATCCCGGCTGCGGCTGGCTTAACAAAATGAAGAATGCCGGGAAGAAAAGCTCAGTTTTGCAGGAATCGGGGCGCCGCGGCGGGCCGCCAGGCAGTTTTTCATTGCGTTTTTCGCCGGAATGGTGTATTTTATTAAGATAGCCGCTGCGCGAGGACGCGCGGCGCAACAACCGCCGATGCCCAAGGAGGAGCGCGGCGCGAGGGGAGCGATACAGATGAGCGGACAGCTTGACATTCCGGCGATCTACGGCAGCTACATCTTTGGCGACAGGGAGATGCGCGAGCGCCTGCCCAAGGCGATCTACAGGAGCCTGCGCCGCAGCATGGCCACCGGCGAGGAACTCGATCCCGTCGTGGCGGACGCGACGGCCTGCGCGATGAAGGAGTGGGCGATCGCGATGGGCGCGACACACTTCACCCACTGGTTCCAGCCGCTGACCGGCACCACTGCCGAAAAGCACGACTCCTTCATCAACCCGCAGGAGGACGGCACCGTCATCCTCGAGCTGCGCGGCAAGGAGCTCATCCGCGGCGAGCCGGATGCCTCGAGCTTCCCCTCCGGCGGCATCCGCCAGACGTTCGAGGCCCGGGGCTACACCGTCTGGGACATCACCAGCCCGGCATTCATCTACGACAGCGGTGAGACGAAGACGCTGTGCATCCCGACGGCGTTCTGCTCCTATACGGGCGAGGCGCTCGACAAAAAGACGCCGCTTCTGCGCTCCATGGAGGCCATCAGCCGCCAGGCCGTGCGCATCTGCCGGCTTTTCGGCGACACGGCGACGCAGAAAGTGATTGCCTCCGTCGGCGCGGAGCAGGAATACTTCATCGTCGATCGCGCAACCTATCAGCGGCGCAAGGACCTCATCTTCACCGGCCGCACGCTCTTCGGCGCGATGCCGCCCAAGGGGCAGGAGATGGAGGACCATTACTTCGGCGCGATCAAGGAGCGCGTCAGCAATTACATGCGCGACCTCGACGTCGAGCTGTGGAAGTTGGGCATCCCCGCCAAGACCGAGCACAACGAGGCCGCGCCCGCCCAGCACGAGCTGGCGCCCATCTACAACACCACCAACCTGGCGACGGACGAAAACATGCTCGTGATGAACGTCATGAAGAAGGTTGCCCTGCGCCACGGGCTGGTATGCCTGCTGCATGAAAAGCCGTTCGCGGGCGTCAACGGCAGCGGCAAGCACAATAACTGGTCGCTGTGCACCGACGGCGGGCGCAATCTGCTCGACCCGGGCAAGGAGCCGCAGCACAACAGGCTGTTCCTGCTGATGCTCGCGGCGGTCATGCGCGCGGTCGACGAGCACGCCGGACTGCTGCGTATGAGCGCCTCCAACCCGGGCAACGATCACCGCCTCGGCGGGCACGAGGCCCCGCCCGCGATCATCTCGATGTTCCTGGGCGATCAGCTGACCGCCGTGGTCGAGCACATCATCGAGGGAAACGACGAGCATGTGCCGTCCGTCTCCATCATGAAGGTCGGCGTGTCCACGCTGCCCTTCATCCGCCGCGACGCGACCGACCGCAACCGCACCTCGCCGTTTGCCTTCACCGGCAACAAGTTCGAGTTCCGCATGGTGCCCTCCTCCGGCTGCATCGCCGACGCGAACACCGTGCTCAACACGATCACCGCGGACGCGCTGTGCGCCTTTGCGGACGAGCTGGAGGGTGCGGAGGACTTTGACAGCGCGCTCGACGCGCTCATCCGCCGGGAGATGACGGCGCACCAGCGCATCATTTTCAACGGCAACGGCTACACGGAGGAGTGGCGCGCCGAGGCCAGGCGCCGCGGCCTGCCGGAGCTTTCCAGCATGGTGGACGCGATCCCGGAGCTGACCCGCCCGGAGTCCGTCGCGCTGTTCGAGCGCCACAGCGTCTACACCGCCAAGGAGCTGCAGGCCCGCGCGGACGTCGCCTACGAGCTCTACGCCAAGACGATTAACATCGAGGCGCTGACGATGATCGACATGGCGGGCAAGGACATCCTGCCCGCGGTCGTCCGCTACACGAAGCAGCTGGCGGACACGGTGATCGCCGTGGAGGCGGCGGGCGGCGATGCGGGCGTGCAGAGGGAGCTGCTCGGCCGCGTGAGCGTGCTGCTGCGCCAGGCGAACAGCGCGCTTTCCGACCTGCGTGAAAAGCAGGCGCATGCGGCGTCGCTGACAGGCGAGGCGCAGGCCCGCGCCTACTACGAGGAGGTCACCACGGCGATGCAGCTGCTGCGCGCGCCGGTCGATCATCTGGAGATGGTCACCGACGGCGCGCTCTGGCCGATTCCGACCTACGGCGAGCTGCTGTTCAACGTGTAAGCGCCGGGCAGCTTGATGCCGCGCGAAGCGAGGAGGGGAGTCTGAGGGACTCAGTCCCTCAGGCAGGTTTTAGGGCGGCAGCCCTAACGTCACCCCATGGCGAAGCCATAAAGGGAAAAAGCAGTCAGGGAGCGAAGCGATACCTGACGGGGAATCAGCGCCGACCGGCTTCATGCCGTGCGACGCAGCGCCCCGCCGAACCGTCGCATCCCCAAAAAACTACAAAAGCGCGCGAAGCGGGAGAGCGTGTCCGCAAGCCGGATGCTCTTTCCGGCTTCGCGCGCGTGCATCCGGCGGGATCAACGCGCCCGGCCGGGAAGAACCATTCGATCAGTTTTCAGGAGGACAACCAAAAATGTGTGGAATTGTGGGCTATGTGGGCGTGCGTCAGGCCGCGCCGATTCTGCTGGACGGGCTGAGCAGGCTCGAATACCGCGGCTATGACTCGGCGGGCATCGCCGTGCGCGACGAGCAGAGCGCGCATATCGAGGTCGTCAAGGCCAAGGGGCGGCTCACCAACCTCATGCAGATGACCGACTCCGGCCGCGCCGTATCGGGCACCTGCGGCATCGGCCATACGCGCTGGGCGACGCATGGCGAGCCAAGCGCCCTCAACGCACACCCGCATTATTCGAAGGAAAAGCGCGTGGTGATCGTCCATAACGGCATTATCGAGAACTATCAGGAGCTGCGCGAGTCCCTCGTCCGCAAGGGCTATACCTTCAGCACCCAGACGGACACCGAGGCTGCGGCGCTGCTGCTGGACAGCTACTATGCCGAGAGCAGCGCGCCGTCCCCGCGCGAGCGCGCGCTGGAGGCCATCCGCCGCATGATGATCCGCGTGCGCGGCAGCTATGCGCTGGGCATCCTCTTCGGCGATCAGCCGGGCGTGCTCTACGCCGCGCGCAAGGACAGCCCGCTGATCATCGGCCGCTGCGAGGGCGAAAACGAGGGCCATGTGCTCGCCTCGGATGTGCCCGCCGTGCTGGGCTATACCCGCCGGGTCGTCTACATCGACAACCTCGAGATCGCCTGCCTGACGCGCGAGGAGCTGCATATCTACAACATCGACGGCGAGGAGCTCGAAAAGCCGTTTGTCGAAATCCGCTGGGACGCGGCCGCCGCCGAAAAGGACGGCTTCGAGCACTTCATGATGAAGGAGATCCACGAGCAGCCGCGCGCCGTGCGCGACACGCTCTCCCCGCGCATCCGCGAGGAGGAGGGCGGCCGCGTCATCGACCTGAGCGATTCGGGCATGACCGACGAGGCGCTTTCGGGCGTGCGCCGGGTGCTGCTCATCGGCTGCGGCTCGGCCTATCATGTGGGCATGGCGGCGCGCACCGTCATCGAACAGCTGGCGCGCGTCCCCGCCGACGCTGAGCTGGCCAGCGAATTCCGCTATCGCAGCCCGATCCTCGAAGAGGGCACATTGGCCATCGTCATCAGCCAGAGCGGCGAGACGGCGGACAGCCTCGCGGCGCTGCGCCTGTGCAGGGAACGCGGCGTGCCGACGCTGGCCGTGGTCAACGTCGTCGGCTCCTCCATCGCGCGCGAGGCCGACGCCGTGCTCTACACCTGGGCAGGGCCGGAGATCTCCGTGGCGACGACCAAGGCGTATTCCACGCAGCTGGCCGCGCTGTACCTCGTCGCGGTGAAGCTGGCGGCGCTGCGCGGGTCGATCGACGATGCGCGCGAGCAGGCGCTCATCGCGGAGCTGCTGGCCCTGCCGGAGAAGATCGAGCGCGCCCTCGCCGACAAGGAGCGCCTGCAGTGGTTCGCCAACAAGATGGCCGCCTGCAGGGACGTGTTCTTCATCGGTCGCGGGCTCGACTACGCCATCAGCATGGAGGGCAGCCTCAAGCTCAAGGAGATCAGCTACATCCACTCGGAGGCCTACGCCGCGGGCGAACTCAAGCACGGCGCCATCAGCCTCATCGAGGACGGCGTGCTGGTCGTGGGCGTGGCCACGCAGCCGGAGCTCTTTGCCAAGACCGTTTCCAACCTCACCGAGGCGCGCAGCCGCGGCGCGTACCTGATGGGCCTGACCCCCTACGGGCAGTACGCCATCGAGGACACGGTGAACTTCACCGTCTACGTCCCGCGCACCGAGGCGCTCTTTGCGACCTCGCTGGCCGTCGTGCCGCTGCAGCTGCTGGCGTACTACATCAGCTGCGCCCGCGGCCTGGACGTCGACAAGCCGCGCAACCTCGCCAAGTCCGTGACGGTGGAATGAATGGAAGCGGCCCTTCCTGCCGGAGGGGCCGCTTTTGCGCGCCCCGGCGGGGCTTGCGCAAAACGCCGCGCGATGGTACAATGCAGCTATCATGACAGGCGCGCGGTCACCGGCGGCGCCGGAAGGGAAGAACCAAGGATGAAGAAGAAATGGCTCAAGGCGCTGCCATGGATCGTGCTGGCGGCGGCGTACCTGTTTTCCGTGGCGTTCTGGGGCCTGTACGGCTCGCACAACCTCATCTCGGACGACTCCGCGGAGCTGATGCTGGCCAGACAGCTCAACGAGGAGGGTGGGATCATCTCCGAAAACTGGTACTACTCCACGGAGCTGCGCCTAGCCAGCCCGGTGCAGGTTTATCAGCTGACGCTGCGCATCTTCCCGGAGAACTGGCAGGCGGCGCGCACGCTGGCCGCGGCGCTCATCATGGCGGCGGTGGCGGGCTGCGCGGTCTATGCGGCATACGGCTTGGGGCTTCGCAAAAGCGCGCCGTGGATCGCGACGGTCCTCGTTCTGCCCTTCAGCGGCGCGTATTCCTGGCTGGTGATCTATCAGTGCCACTACTGCGTGCACATCGGCCTGGCCCTGCTGATGCTGGGCATGATCGCCCGCAGCGGCCGGGCATCGGGCCGGCGCAGGGTGCTCCTGTGCGTCGCCCTGACCGCCGCTGCGCTGGTCGGCGGCCTCAACGGCGTGCGCATCCTGACGATGTTCATCGTGCCGGTCTTCGCGGCGGTCGTGCTCATGGCGGCGATCGCCTGCAAGGCGCATGCCACCTTCCGCGAGGCGGCCGGGGAGCCGGAGGTGCGCATGCTCGTCCCGACGCTGCTGGCGACGGCCGCGGCCGGCGCGGGCTATGTGATCAACATGAAGGTGCTCAGCGGCCGCTATGCCTACTACAACTACGGCCTCGAGAACCTCAAGAAGTTCAGCGCGGCCGACTTCCTGCACCAGATCGACGGCCTGGTGGACATGTTCGGCTACTATCAGGGCGCGTCGTTCTTCTCGCTCAAGGGCATCGCCAGCTTTGTCGGCTTCGGCATCGTCATCCTGCTGCTCCTGGCGGTCCTGCGGATGCTCACCCGCTGGAAGCACCTGAGCGCGCCGCTGCGCCTGCTGACGATGACGACGGTCACGGCCGTGGCGCTGGGCATGACGCTCAACGTGCTGCTGGGGCAGACGCTGGCGCGCTACTTTCTGCTGGGCATCCTGCTGATGATGATCACGCTGGCCGCGGCGGTGGAGACGGAGCCCTGCAAAAACGGGGCGCTGCGCGGCCTGGCCGGCGCGGCGGTGATGGCCTGCTTCCTGTTCCAGACGGGCTGCGGCGTGCTCTACGGCTACCGTCAGGGCGACGTTAACTACGAGATGGCGGCGGACTGGCTCATGGAGCACGGCTACACGCAGGGCTACGCGACCTACTGGAACGCCTTCCCCCTCGAGGAGGCCAGCGACGGACGCATCACGATGCGCGCGCTGCACCCCGGCGACTGGCAGAACCTCACGCTCTTCACGATGAACCAGTCGAAGACGCGCATCGCCGGGGAGCCGGAGGGGCCGGTCTTCCTGCTGGTTGATGAGATCGAAAGCGCCGTGGACTGCCCGCTGCTGGACGAGGCGCACCTGGCCGATGAGAACCTGATCGCCTGGAGCTACTACGTCTATGTCTACGACAGCGTGGACGAAATGCGCGCGCTGCTCGCGCAGTGAGCCCGGCAGACCAACCCGATTTTCAAATTATAGCTGAAAAGGTTGCTAAAATCGCCGGACGATGATACAATATATCATCAGCGGGGTATGGACTTGCGTCAACGGGACGCGGGCCTGCGCCGCAGTCTGGAGGAAAGAAATGGGTTTATTCAGCAAGTTATTCGATCCGACGGCCGGCGAGCTCAAGCGGCTGAACAGGATGGTCGATCAGATCGACGCCTTTGAGGAGGCACATAAGCAGCTGACCGACGCGCAGCTGCGCGCAAAGACACAGGAGTTCCGCGACAGGCTGCAAAAGGGCGAGACGCTCGACCAGCTTCTGCCGGAGGCGTTCTCCGTCGTGCGCGAGGCGACCTTCCGCGTCACCGGCAAGCGCCAGTTCCGCGTGCAGATGATGGGCGGCATCGTGCTGCATCAGGGCCGCATCGCCGAGATGAAGACCGGCGAGGGCAAGACCCTCACCGCCACCATGCCCGCCTACCTCAACGCCCTGACCGGCGAGGGCGTGCACGTCGTCACCGTCAACGACTACCTCGCCAAATTCCAGGGCGAGGACATCGGCCGCATCTTCCGCTTCCTGGGCATGAGCGTGGGCATCATCGTCCACGACCTGACGCCCGAGCAGCGCAAGGCCGCCTACGCCTGCGACGTCACCTACGGCACCAACAACGAGATGGGCTTTGACTACC
>CAMENN010000080.1 GCA_945928315.1 uncultured Clostridia bacterium | reverse complement strand
AGGAAAAAGAACATGGCTTACTATTTCTCTGAACCGTCCCATACGTTCAACGAGTATCTGCTTGTGCCGGGCTATTCCTCCGCGGAGTGCATCCCGGATAACGTCAGCCTGGAGACGCCCCTTGTCCGCTACAGAAAGGGCGAGAAGTCCGCGATCACCATGAAGATCCCGATGGTTTCCGCGATCATGCAGGCGGTTTCCGGCAAGGACCTGGCCATTGCGCTGGCGCAGGAGGGCGGCGTTTCCTTTATCTACGGCTCCCAGAGCATCGAGGATGAGGCGGCGATGGTCGCCGCGGTGAAGGGCTACAAGGCGGGCTTCGTCACCAGCAATTCGAACATCCGCCCCGACCAGACGCTGGCGGACATCATCGCGCTCAAGGAAAAGACAGGCCACTCCACCGTTGCCGTGACCGAGGACGGCACCGCCAACGGCAAGCTGCTGGGCATCGTCACCAGCCGTGACTACCGCGTCAGCCGCATGGACACGAGCACGCCGGTGTCCTCCTTCATGACCCCGCTGGACAAGCTGATCACCGCGCCGGAGGGCACCTCCCTGAAGGAAGCGAACGACATCATCTGGGATCACAAGCTGAACTCCCTGCCGATCGTGACCCGGGATGGCCGCATGTCCTCCTTCGTCTTCCGCAAGGACTACGATTCCCACAAGAACAACCCGATGGAGCTGCTCGACAGCAACAAGCGCTATGTCGTCGGCGCGGGCATCAACACCCGTGACTACGCCGAGCGCGTGCCGGCGCTGCTCGAGGCCGGCGTCGATGTGCTGTGCATCGACTCCTCCGAGGGCTTCTCCGAGTGGCAGAAGCGCACCATCGCCTGGATTCGCGAGAACTATGGCGAGTCCGTCAAGGTCGGCGCGGGCAACGTGGTCGATCGTGAGGGCTTCCGTTTCCTGGCCGAGTGCGGCGCGGACTTCATCAAGGTCGGCATCGGCGGCGGCTCCATCTGCATCACGCGCGAGACGAAGGGCATTGGCCGCGGCCAGGCGACCGCGCTGATCGAGGTCTGCAAGGCCCGCGACGAGTACTTCGAGGAGACGGGCATCTACATTCCGGTCTGCTCCGACGGCGGCATCGTGCACGATCATCACATTACCCTGGCGCTGGCCATGGGCGCGGATTTTGTGATGCTCGGCCGTTACTTCGCCCGCTTTGACGAGAGCCCCTCCGCGAAGGTCAACGTCAACGGCACGCTGATGAAGGAGTACTGGGGCGAGGGCTCCAACCGCGCGCGCAACTGGCAGCGCTATGACCTTGGCGGCGACAAGAAGCTCAAGTTCGAGGAGGGCGTCGATTCCTACGTCACTTACGCTGGCAAGCTCTCCGACAACGTGCAGCTCACGCTGTCGAAGGTCCGCTCCACCATGTGCAACTGCGGCGCGCTCACCATTCCGGAGCTGCAGCAGAAGGCGCGTCTCACGCTCGTGTCCGCCGTCTCCATCGTGGAGGGCGGTGCGCACGACGTCGTGCTCAAGACCACGAACAAGGAAGTCTGATTGAGACATACAAAAGCAGGCGGTCGCATGGATCGCCTGCTTTTTGCATGCTGCGCTTCACAGGAGCTTCTGCCTGACCAGCAGCTCCCGGAGCTTCCCGCGCTGCGGCTCCTCCATCGGCGTGAGCGGCAGGCGCAGCACATCCTCGCACAGCCCCATCATGGACAGCGCAGCCTTGACGGGAATCGGGCTGACCTGCGAGAACAGTGCGTGAATCAGCGGCAGCAGCGCGAGCTGCGCGGCGCGCGCCTGCTCCAGACAGCCGCTCAGGCAGGCTCTTGTGAGCGCATGCGTCTGCGCGGGCAGCACGTTGGAGACGACGCTGATCGCGCCCACGGCGCCCAGCGCCATCAGCGGGAGAATCTGATCGTCGTTGCCGCAGAAGAGCGGCAGGTGACCCTGCGTCGCCTCGAGGATGCGCGCGGCGAGCGAGGTGTCCCCGCTGGCCTCCTTGAGTCCGACGATGCCGGGGTGTCCGGCGAGGCTCGCGGCCGTTTCAGGCGTGAGGGTCATGCCGGTCCTGCCGGGGACGTTGTAGACGATCATCGGCAGGGGACAGCTGTCCGCGATGGTGAAGAAGTGGCGGACCAGTCCGTCCTGCGTCGCCTTGTTGTAATAGGGCGTCACGCAGAGCTGGCCCTGCGCGCCGAGCGCGTAGGCCTGCCGCGCATACTCGACGGCGCGCCGCGTGTCGTTGGAGCCTGTGCCGACGATCACGGGCAGAGCGTTCTGCGCAGCCTCAAGACCGATGGTGATGACGCGCGTGCGCTCCTCCATCGACAGCGTGCATGGTTCGCCGGTGGTGCCCAGCAGCACGAGCGCGTCGATGCCGGCGTCCAGCTGCCGGGCGATGAGCCGGCGCAGCGCGGATTCGTCGAGCACGCCCTCGCGCGTAAACGGTGTGACCAGCGCCGTGGCGCAGCCGGTGAACAGGGGAGAAGACATGAGCAAGACCTCCCTTGAGATTTGAGGGGACAGAAAAAGCCGCTCCGCGGAATGAGTATCTCCGTAAAGCGGCAGTGGATATGCGGTTTACTTCTTGGGAATGTAGCCCTGCGCGCAGAGCAGCTCGGCGATGAGCACCGCGCCGCCGGCAGCGCCGCGCAGCGTGTTGTGCGAGAGGCCGACAAAGCGCCAGTCAAACAGCGAATCCCCGCGCAGGCGGCCCATCGAGATGCCCATGCCGTGCTCGAAGTCGCGGTCAAGGCGCGTCTGTGGGCGGTTATCCTCCTCGCAGTACTGGATGAACGGATGCGGCGCGCTCGGCAGGCAGAGCTTCTGCGGCAGGCCTTCGAAGCTGCGCCAGCGGGCGATGATCTCCTCGCGGGTGACCGGCTTTTCAAAGCTGGCCCAGCAGGTCGCCAGATGGCCGTCCGCCACGGCGACGCGGATGCAGTGTGCGCTGATGATGGGTGCCTTCGCCGGAACGATCACGCCGTTTTCGATGCGGCCCCAGATTTTGAGCGGCTCCTGCTCGCTCTTTTCCTCCTCGCCGCCGATGTAGGGGATGACGTTGTCCTGCATCTCCGGCCAGCGCGCGAAGGTCTTGCCCGCGCCGGAGATCGCCTGATAGGTGGAGACGACCACGCGGGTGGGACCGAACTCACGCAGCGCGGTGAGCGCGGGGACATAGGACTGGATCGAGCAGTTGGGCTTTACGGTGACGAAGCCGACCCTCGTGCCCAGACGCCTGCGCTGATATTCGATGACGTCCGCGTGCTCCGGGTTGAGCTCCGGGATGATCATCGGCACATCGGGCGTGCCGCGGTGCGCGGAGTTGTTGGAGACGACCGGCGTTTCGGTCTTCGCGTAGGCGTCCTCCAGCGCGCGGATCTCGTCCTTCTTCATGTCCACAGCGCAGAAGACGAAGTCCACCAGAGAAGTGACCTCCTCGACCTTCGCGGCGTCGTGCACGGTCATGCCTCTGACGGCTTCGGGAATCGGCCAGGCAAAGGCCCAGCGGCCGGAGACGGATTCTTCGTACGTCTTGCCGGCGCTGCGCGCGGAGGCAGCGAGCACTGCAATTTCAAACCAGGGGTGATTGGCGAGCAGCGAGACAAAACGCTGGCCGACCATGCCCGTCGCGCCGACGACGGCGACGCGCCATTTGCGCTCCATGTGCATCCATCCTTTCAAAAGCGGCACTGCCGCTCTGATTCTGACTGAAAAGTCGATGTATTATGCATGATAGCATCGCCCCTGAGAATTGTCAAGCCCGCTGACCCGCCTGATAAAAAATACGCCGGAGCCGGAGGAATTGTGCGCGCCGCCTTTTCATTTTTGCGAAGCTGTGATACAATTAAAGTTAACGGACTGCACCCAAAAGGCCGCGTAGGGCGCTTCGTGCAGCCATGGATGAGAGCGAAAGGAACGAAAAATGGATGGATATGAAGGAAATCGAGCGGGAGGCTGCCGCCTATGAGGGAGTTGTGCGCGCGCACCGGCGTGCGCTGCACAGGATTCCCGAGCTGGGATACAGCGAGCAAAAGACGCAGGCGTACATCCTGAAGGAGCTGCAGGCGCTCGCACCGGACGAGGTGCGCGTCTTTGCGCAGACGGGCGTGCGCGCGGTGTTCCGCGGCAATGGTCAGGGGCGCGTGGTGGCCTTCCGCGCGGACATCGACGCGCTGCCGGTGAAGGAGGAGACGGGCTGCGCCTTCGCCTCCGAGCACCCGGGGTTCATGCACGCCTGCGGGCACGACGGCCACATGGCGAACCTGCTGACGCTCGCCAGGTGGCTGGCGGATCACCGGGCGAAGCTCGTGGACGACGTGGTGCTGCTGTTCCAGCCCGCGGAGGAGACGACCGGCGGCGCCAAGCGCATGATCGACGAGGGGGCGCTGGAAAACCCGCATGTGGACGTGGTCTACGGCATGCATGTGATGCCGGACGTGCCCAAGGGAAAAATTGCGGCCTGTGCCGGTCCGATCATGGCGCAGACGAGCGAGATGAACCTGATCATCCACGGCAGAAGCGCACACGGCGCGACGCCGCATCTGGGCTGTGACGCCGTGACGGCGATGGGGCACCTGATCACAATGCTGCAAACCTCCGTCGCCCGCAGCGTCGATCCCTGCCAGCAGGCGCTGATCACCATCGGGCGTGTGCAGGCGGGCACGCAGCGCAACATCCTCGCGGACGAGGCGGTGCTCGAGGGCATCGTGCGCACGTTCTCCAATCAGGTTTACGATGGCCTTGAGGCGTGCATCCGCAGGGACATGCAGGCGGTGGACACGGCGTTCGGCACGCACACGGACTTCGAGCGCAACGTCTACTATCCGTGCGTGGACAACGATCCCGTCGAGTTCGAGCGCGTCCGCGCGCTGCTGGGCGAGAGGTTCATGCAGGCGAAGCCGAAGATGACCGCCGAGGACTTTTCCTTCTACCAGCTCAGCGCGCCGGGCGTATTCGTCTTCTGCGGCGTCGGGGACGAGATGCACAGCAGCCCGCTGCATGCCGCGACGTTTGACTTTGACGAGGCTGCGCTGCTGCCCGCTCTGGCGCTGTTCGCCAGTCTTGTGACCTATACGGACTGAGGGAGAGATACATATGGGATTCTTTGATCGCTTCTATTACGGCAAGGCCGGCAAGCATGACTACACGGAGATGGACATGCCCAAGACGCGCGTCTCCCTGTTTTTCCTGGTGCTCAAGGACCACATCTTCGACCTGATCAAGGTGAACCTGCTGCAGGTGGTGTTCTGGATTCCGTTTATGATCTGGACGTTCATCAACCTGGCGGCGATCCAGGGCATCGACGTGGAGTCGATCATGGCGCAGGAGGGCGGCGCCATGGAGATCATGAACGCGATCGCCAGCTACCTGGTCATGTGGCTGATCGGCCTGATTCCCTGCCTGGCCATCACGGGCCCGTCCTCCGCGGGCGCGGCATACGTCATGCGCAACTGGGCGCGCGATCAGCACGCCTTCCTGTTTTCCGATTTCAAGGATGCCTTCAGGAGCAACTGGAAGCAGGCGCTGGGCGTCTCCTGCATCACGGCGCTGGCGCCCACGCTGGTCTATACCGGCGTGACGTATTACAGCCAGATGGCCAACTCGAACGCGCTGATGATGGTGCCGCTGGTGCTGGTGCTCTCCATCGCGCTGATGTGGGCGCTGATGCTGCCGCTGCTCTATCCGATGATGATCGGCTACGAGCTGAGCTTCAAATACCTGATCAAGAACGCCTTTCTGATGGCCGCGGCGACCCTGCCGCAGATGGTGCTCTGCCGCCTGATCACGCTCATTCCGGTGGCCGCGCTGCTGCTGGGCGTGTATTTCGGCAACGGCATCGTCCTTCTGGTGGTGTCGCTGTACTATCTGCTCTTCGGCTTCGCGTTTTCGAGACTGCTGTATGCCTCCGTGGCCAACGGCGTGTTCGACAAGTATCTCAACCCGCACATCGAGGGCGCGCAGGTTGGCATGGGCCTGCGTCCGGCGGATGCGGACGAGCTGCTCGATGACGAGGACGACGAGGACGAATCCGACGAAGGCACCGAAGACGAAGACGACGACGAGTGACGCGCCGGCATGATGCGCCGCCTGTCCGGGCACAATGACGCCCGGAGGTGAGGCGATGGACGAGCGGTCTGTGCCAGACAGCCTGCGCAGAAAGTACCGCGCCGCCGAGGCGGCCGGGCTGCTTGAGCGCGTGCTGGAGGTCGGCTGGGCGGGGCTCTCCGCGAAGGAGAGCGGACGCATCGGCGGTCTGGCGGCGCATATGGACAAGACGGGCGGCAAGTGAGGACGATGTACGAGGATTTTGCGGGCGTGTATGACGCGCTCATGGACGATTACGACTACGACGCATGGGCAGCGCACTATCTGACGCTCATGCGCGATGAGCACGGCGCGCTGCCTACGCGGGCGGTGGAATGCGCATGCGGCACGGGCAGTCTGACCGTGCGTCTGGCGCGCGAGGGAATCGCCATGGTGGGCGTGGACCTCTCGCGCAGCATGCTCCGCCATGCCGAGGAAAAGGCGCGGGCGTGGGGCGTGCAGCCGACGTTTGTCTGCCAGGACATGCGCAGGCTGACGCTGCCCCGGCGCGTGGGCGCGGTACTGGCTACCTGCGACGGCGTCAACTACCTCACGACGGAGGGCGACGTGCGCGCGTTTTTCCGTGCGGCGCATGCGGCGCTTTTGCCGGGCGGCTGCCTGTGCTTTGACTGCTCGAGCCGTCATAAGCTGGAGGGCGTGATGGGCGATTCGTTCTTCGGCGAGGAGCGCGACGGCATCGCCACGCTCTGGCAGAACCGCCTGAACCGTCAGACACATGTGATCACGATGGACGTGACGTTCTTCGTGCGCGAGGAGGACGGCCGCTACCGGCGCTTCCGAGAGGAGCACAGGCAGCGTGCGCACAGCGAGGCCGAGCTGCTCGGCTGGCTGCGCGAGGCGGGCTTTGAGGACGTGCGCGCCTGCGGTGAGATGCGCTGCGACGCGCCCCGCGCAGACGACCTGCGAATACACTATATAGCCAGGAGGCCCGCTGCGCACTGACGGCGGGCAGAGAGGATCGACGAGAATGGAACAGAAGAAATCAAGGCTGCTGCGCCTCACGCTCATGGGCGGTCAGGCGCGCGTTTTCCTTTGCGATACGACGGCCATGGCCCAGCAGGCCCGCGACATTCACAACGCGAGCAACACCTGCAGCGCGGCGATGGGCCGCATGATCGCGGCGACGGCGATCATGGGCGTGAACCTCAAGAGCGACGGCGACCGCATCACCGTGACGCTGAACGGCGGCGGCCCTGCGGGTCCGATGTGCGCCGTGGCCGGGCCGGACGGCAAGGTGAAGGTGACCATCGAGCACCCGGAGGTGGAGCTGCCGCTCAAGAAGAACGGCAAGCTCGACGTCGGCGGCGCGCTGGGCAAGGACGGCCAGCTGACCGTGATGCGCTCCTTCGGCTTCGGTGAGCCGTATGTGGGCCGGGTGAATCTGGTCTCCGGCGAGGTGGCGGAGGATTTTGCCATGTACTACCTCGAGTCGGAGCAGACGCCGTCCCTGTGTGCGCTGGGCACGCTGGTCGGCGAAAACATTCTGTCGGCGGGCGGCATCCTCATTCAGGCGATGCCGGGCTGCACCGACGAGCTGCTCGATGCGCTGGAGATCCGCGCGGAGCTGTTCGGCTCGATCTCCCAGCTGCTGCAGGAGATGACGCTCGAGCAGATCATCGAGGCCTGCTTCCGCGGCCTTGAGCCGGAGATTCTGGAGGAGCTGCCGCTGCAGCTCGTCTGCGACTGCTCGCGCGAATACATCGAGCGCGTGCTGCTGTCCATGGGCGAGGCGGAGCTGCGGGACCTGATCGACAAGCAGGACGGCTGCGAGGTGACCTGCCACTTCTGCCGCAGGCAGTATGCCTTTACGGGTGAGGAGCTTCGCGCGCTCCTCAGGGAGGCCGCTCGCGGGGACAATGCGTAAACGGGGAGGGCTGTCATGAGCAACGTGGTTTCCATGGAGCGTTCATGCGAATACCTGGTTCGCAAGGCGGCCGCACGCCGCAGTCAGGGAAACTATGACGGGGCGATGACGCTGCTTGTGAAGGCGCGGGATCAGTACGGCCTCTCCGGAGAGATTGAAATCGAGCTGGCACGCACCTATGACATGATGGGGTGCGAGGAGGAGGCGGAGACGGCCTATCTGCGCGTGGCGCGCATGGGCGGTCCGCACAGGCAGGAGGCGCTGTTCAATCTGGCGCTCTCCAGTGCGCAGCGGGGCGATCTGCCGCGCGCCGCGTCGAGCTACGGGTTGTTCATGCAGGGCGGCGAGGGCGGCGTATCGGCCGAGCTGTCGGATCTGCTGGGCGCGCAGCTTCGTGAGGAGCTGGAGCGGCCCGCGCCCACCTCGCGCAAGGGACGCGCCCGCGCGCTGATCCGCCGCGCCGTGGAGCGCATGCAGGAGGGCAAGACCGCTGCGGCCCGGCGGGCGCTGCGCCATGCGCTGGCGCTGCGCGAGAGTGCGCAGGCCCACACGCTGCTGGCCTGCTGCGCGCTGCTGGAGGGCAAGGCGAAGCAGGCGGTCGAGAGCGCAAAGACCGCGCATCGCATGGCGCCGGGGCGCGTGCAGACGATGTGCGTGCTGGCGGACGCCTATGCGCTGGCGGACGACGAGCAGAACGCGCGCCGGACGCTGCTGCTGGCCTCGATGCGCGCCGTCGATCCGGACGACGTGCTGGGCGTGGCGATGGAGAGCGCAAAGCTGGGCGACGACGCGCTGACGCTGCGCCTGACGAACCGGCTGCTCAAGCTGGAGCCGACGCACACGCGCGCGATGATGCTTCGCGCCTGTGCGCTGACGAACCTGGGCAGGCTGCGCGAGGCGAGCCGCCTGTTCGGCCGCCTGTGCGTGCTGCTGCCTGAAAACACCGTCTGCGAGGCGCTCTACCGCATGACCCGCGAGGGCGACAAGCCCGACGAGCGGCTGACGCTGGGGCTGGATGTGCCGCGACAGGAGGCAGTGTCCCGCGCGATGGAGCTGATCGCCGCGCTCTACGTCAATCCGCAGGAGCTGGCGCAGGACAGGGCGAAGGAGCGCGCGCTGTGCCGGCTGTCGGCCTGGGCGTTCCGCTCGCCCGTGGCCGGGCCGCAGGTGGCGACGGCCGCGCTGCTGCTGATGGGCGCGATGGATACGCCGGGGGCGGAAAACGTGCTGCTCGACGGGCTGACCGACGCGCAGCTGAGCGACGAATTCAAGGGGCGGATTCTGCAGGCACTCTGCCAGAAGGAGGGTATGAAGCCCTATCTGGCGGACATCGGCGGGCGGCTGGTCTATCTGGCGGCGGGCGGCGTGACACAGAAGACGCATGCCGACGATCTGTGCCGGGAGATCGTGCAGCGGGCGGCGGACCGGCTGCTGCCGGCCTTCCGCGATGCGCCCGCGCTGCTGATGGACATGTGGCTCGCCTATATCGAGCAGTACGGTCCGCCGCAGCCTGCGGACGCGTCCGCCTGTGCGGCGGCACTGGAATATGCCTATCACATGAAGAGCGGCAGACGGGTCGATGTGCGCACGATCGCGCGCAGGGAGTTCGTGCCGCCGCGCCTGTGCGCGTTCTTCGCCAGGCGCATGCTGCGCGCGCTGGAACGCAGGCGCGCACAAGAGCCGGAGGGCTGAATCGATACGGAGGCGACTGAGCATGAATTGCATCAATTTTGATCAGAAGTTCGAGCAGTACATGGGCGTCTGGATGAAGAACAACGCCGAAAAGTACAAGAACAACATGGACGTCATCGAGGGCATGATGCCGGATGTGTACATGGAGTTCCTCGCAAAGCCCGCGACCTGGCTGGGCGGAAAGGCCCCGCAGGATTACTTCGGGCAGTTTGACGACGCCGCGGAGCTGGTGAGCTGGCTGTGCGAGTATGAGCGCAGGGGCGTGCCGGTGCCGGACCTGCTGCTCGACCGCATCGGCGAGCTGGGCGATGCGGCGGAGGTGCCGCTGCTGGCGCTGCTGGACGACGATGCGGCGCCGGATGCCGCGGTGATGACTGCGATTTCCCTGCTGCGCGAGATCGAGAGCACCGCGCCGATGCAGCGCTACATCGAGCGCATCGCGGCGCTTGAGGAGCCGGACGAGCGCGCGGACATGTACGCCGAGTCACTCCAGTCGATGGGCGATGCGGTGGTCGCGCCGATTCTCTCCGCGCTGCCGGCGGCGGGGGAGCCCGGCCGCGACATCTTCGCCGACATTCTGAGCAATTTCCCGGGCGAAGAGGCGAGCTTTCAGCTGCTGATGGAGCGCTTTGAGCGCTGCGACGACCGGCGCGCACTGTTCGCCTCCTATCTGGCGAAATACGGCGACGACAGGGCGCTGCCCGCGCTGCGGCGCGCGGCGGAGGACCCGCATGTCAACTACCTCGACTTCGTCGAGATTTCGAGCGCCATCGAGGCGCTGGGCGGAGAGCGCCCGGCGGAGCGCGAGTTTGCGGGCGATCCCTATTACGAGTCGCTCAAGCATGTCTGACGCAGCATTTCCATGTCCATGAAGGAGGACCCCGATCGTGATTTGCCCCAACTGTGGCCGTGAACTGCCCGATACGGCGAGGGTGTGTCCCAGCTGTTCGGCCGTGCAGCGCGTCTTCCGGCGCCGTCACGCCGACGCGGACCTGCCCGACCCGCAGCAGGGCGCGCGTGTGGAGCGCAGGGTACAGCCGGAGGAAGCGGAGAAGAAGCACAGGAGAGCGCAGGGGGATCAGACCCGGCAGGGCACGGTTTCCTCGCCGGAGCGCGGCACGAAGCCGAAGAAGGTGCAGCGCAGGGACGTCTCCGGGGACAGCACCGTGCCCGTCGGCCTGCACAAGCAGGTCGCACGCGAGCAGATGCAGGTGCGCCACGTGCGCCACGCCCCCGATCACATCCGCCGTAAGGTGGATGCCCAGCCGGCAATGCTGCAGCCGCCCATCTACCAGAAATCGCACAAGCGGCTGCGGAACGTTATCTTTGTCATCCTGCTGCTGGCGCTGTTCTTCTGCGCGGGAGGCGCGTACATGCTCTTCAAGACGGAGAGCGGCCAGGAAATGATGGCCCAGTGGGGCTGGGATGCCGCGAGCACCAGCGCCTATGTGACGCTGGGCAGGCAGTATGTGGAGCAGGGCTATTTCTCCCGCGCGCTGGAAACGCTGGCCGTCGCCGTCGAGCGGGAGCCGGAGAACGTCGATGCGCTGATCCTCATGGCGCAGGCCCATACGGAGCTGGGCGATCCGGAGGCCGCGAAGGCAATCTACCTCTCCCTCATCGAGGACATCGCCCCGGCACATCCGAGCGCCTACCGCAGCCTGATCAAGATCTACCAGCAGGAGGGCTACAACGCCGAGGCGCTGGCGCTCATGAAGCGGGCGGAGGAGGCGACCAACGCCAGCGAGTTTGACGTCATGCTCCGGGAGTACACGCCGACCGCGCCGACGCTTTCCCACACGGCGGGCCGCTACAACACAGAGATCGATGTGACGATCACCATCCCGGATAACGAGACGGTCTATTACAGCACGGACGGCACCGATCCCTCCGAGTCCGGCCTCATCTATCAGGCGGGCACAAAGATCCACGTCTCCGAGGGAAAAATGACGATCAAGGCCATCGGCTTTACGGAGAACGGCACGCCCAGCGAGCAGGTTTCCGCGGACTACACGATTGTCATCCCGACCCCGGCAGCGCCCAAGGCGAACGTGGCGTCGGGCGAATACAACTACTCGCCCAAGGTCAGCCTGCGCCCCGGTGAGGAGACGTACGAGAATCCTTCGCCGATTGTCGCCATCTACTACACGCTCGACGGCCGCTCGCCCACGACGGAATCGACGCTCTACAACGACGACGAGCCGATCCAGATTCCCAGCGGCAGCACGGAGCTGCGGGCGATTTCCGTGGCGGCGAACGGCAAGGTCAGCTACGAGATGAGGGTCACCTACAAGGTGAACAGCAACCTGCAGAAGATGTTCGGCTCCAGCGACACCTTCAAGAACATGGAGCTCTATTCGACGGGCTACAACACGTTTGTAAAGACCTGGGGAACGCCGGAAAGCTATGAGCAGCTCCCCGCGGACAAGGGCTATAGCCCGGATATGGAGAGCTACGAGGCCGTATACAGCTGGGGCACAGCGCGCTTTGTCATCAAGAAGGCGGGCGGCAGCCCGGTGCTCTATGCGCTCGACACGACCAACGAAAAGATGACCGCGCCGCGCACGACCAGAATCGGCATGAGCGCGAAGGACGTGATGGCCAAGTTCCGCGACCTGAACAACCCGGCGCTGGATGATCAGGGCAACCGGCTGCTCTACAACTACAACTCGGCCAACCTGCAGTTCGGCACCTACAAGCGCGAGGCGGACGGTAGCTGCGCCATCCACTACTACTATCCGGTCGGGGACAAGAACGAGATCTTCGTGGAGCTGTCCTACTATCTGGATGAAAACGACAATGTCACGAGAATCGTCTGGCAGCGCTATCTTTCCGAGCTGTAACGCTTGACAAAGGCACACGAAATCCCTATAATAAAACGGTATATGATCCGCGATGAAGAAGAGAGCGGCTGTATGCGCGCCCACAGAGAGCCGGGGAAGGTGAAAGCCGGCGGCGACAGCACAGCCGGTATGGCTTCGGAGCGTCCGCGATGAATCAAGCGCGGCGGCGGCCCCCGTTACCGGGCGAAGAGGCGGCGCGCCTGTGTGCGCCGCGAATCAGGGTGGTACCACGACACAATCGTCCCTCGCTCCGGCGGGGGACGTTTTTTTGAAGGAGAGAGGAAGCATGAGCGAAAAACCCAAGTTTTACATCACAACGCCGATCTACTATCCCAGCGACAACCTGCATATCGGCCACAGCTACTGCTCCACGGCGGCCGACACCATGGCCCGCTTCAAGAAGCAGACCGGCTATGACGTGTTTTTCCTGACCGGAACGGACGAGCACGGCCAGAAGATCGAGCGCAAGGCGCGCGAGGCCGGCGTCACCCCGCAGGCATACGTCGATCATATCGTGGACGGCATCAAGAAGCTCTGGAAGCTGATGGACATCGATTACGACGACTTCATCCGCACCACGGACGAGCGCCATGTGAAGTCCGTGCAGAAGATCTTCCGCAAGCTCTACGATCAGGGCGACATCTACAAGAGCGAGTACGAGGGCTGGTACTGCACGCCCTGCGAGTCCTTCTGGACGGAGCTGCAGCTCAAGGACGGCTGCTGCCCGGACTGCG
>CAMENN010000079.1 GCA_945928315.1 uncultured Clostridia bacterium | reverse complement strand
AGCGGCTACATCAAGAGCCGGTTCCTCGACGACAAGCTGAGCGTGGGCATCCTGCTCGGCTTCGCGAAATACCTGCGCGACGAGCACATCACCCCGGCGCGCGGCGTATGGGTGCACGTCACCTCGTTCGAGGAGGTCGGCCACGGCGGCAGCGCGAGCGTGCCGCAGGGCGTGACCGAGGCGATCTCCGTGGACATGGGCTGCGTGGGCGAGGGCCTCGAGTGCACCGAGCGCATGGTCTCCATCTGCGCGAAGGACAGCGGCGGTCCCTACAGCCGCGATGTTGTGAACGGCCTCGTCGCGGCGGCGGAGCGCATGGGCGCGCCGTATGCCATCGACCTCTATCCGCATTACGGCAGCGACGTCGAGGCGACGCTGAAGGCGGGCTACGACATCCGCCATGGACTGATCGGCTCCGGCGTATACGCCTCCCACGGCTACGAGCGCAGCCATAAGGACGGCGTGCTCGCGACGCTGAAGGTGCTCGCGGGGTATCTGGGGTAATACGTTTTCGGATACAAACGGGCGATAAGCGTGAAGCGAGGAAGGGTCAGAAGTGAAGTCCCCTGATCCTTTCTCGCTTCGTATGGATTCTGGTGTGACATGCTATCGGTTCAGCAGCCAGATCCCCAGGTTCAGATACCCGGCGAACGTGGTCCACAGCAGCGTGGGGAAGAGCCAGTGCGCGGCGGTCCTGCGCACCAGGGAGTATTGCAGCAGCGTATAGCGCAGCATGAGCCAGAGCATGATCAGGTCGATGAAGGCCAGCAGGGGCAGCCCCAGCGCGAAGAAGAAGACCGGCCAGAGCGCATTGAAGGCGAGCGATACACCATACGCGCCGAGCGCCATGCGGATGCTCTCCCGCTGCGCGCCGGACGTGGCGATCAGGTACGACGCGATGCCCATGGCAATGTAGAGCGCCGTCCAGACGACGGGAAACACCCAGCCCGGCGGCGTGAGCGGCGGCTTTTGCAGCGCGGCAAACGCGGCCATGCCGCCGCGGCTGGCCAAACCAGCCAGCGCGCCCACGCCCAGAGGAATCGCCAGCGCGATGATCAGGGCCTTCCAGCGAATTTTCATGCGATCACCCCGCGCATAGGATATGCGCAGGCACCATGGCGTATGCGCGTCGGCGGAGCGATGCGGTGAAGAAAACGTGCCATGGCAGCTTCACCTGTAGAGACGTTGCGCAGCGCGGATTTGTGAAAAAAGAAAACCCCTCCGAAGAGGGGCATTTTTGCCAAACGGTTTGAAGCGGCGCGAAGCGGGGAGGGGTCCAGGAACTGGTCCCTGGTGGGGTTTGGGGCAAAGCCCCAAGCCGGGGTATGGGGACGGCAGTCCCCATGACTCCCCGAAAAACGCAGCTTCGGAGTAGACCTGCCGCGAATCTTATACCATATCCTTCGCCGCGGCGACGAGATAGCTGTAAATCTGCAGCTTGTACGTCTCGTACAGCCCGAGGTCGATGTAGAGCTGCTTGTAATACTTGAACAGCTCCGCCTTCGTCGTCAGCACGCGGGCGGGCGTCACCTTCGTGGAGAGCGAGTTCTTCTTCTGGCGCGTATAGTAGTAGACCGGCGTGCGCAGCGAGCAGAAGCGCTCTGCATAGCGGATGTATTCGAGGTTGAAGAGCATGTCCTCCGACCAGGTGAAGTCCTCGTTGCAGCGGATGTCGTGCGCCATGATGATCTCGCGCTTGTAGAGCTTGTTCCACATCACGCCGTAGTAGAAGCTCGCCGGCTCCTCCATCAGATAGCGCGCGAACTGGCCCTTGTCCATCACCGCGTCCGGGGGCAGGAAGCCGTAGACCGTCGTGTGCTCATTGCGGGCGACGGAGCAGTAGTGGCTGATGAGCAGGTCGCTTCCGCGCTCCTCGATCGTCTCCACCATCAGACGGGTGGCGTGCAGGTCGAGGGAGTCGTCAGCGTCCACGAACTGCAGATACTTGCCCGTCGCGCGCTCGATGGCCACGTTGCGCGTGCCGGAGACGCCGGAATTCTCCTTGTCGATGATGATCATGCGGGGATCGAGCCGTGCATACATGCGGCAGATCTCCAGGCTCGAATCGCTGGAGCCGTCGTTGACGAGCAGGATCTCCAGATTCTCATACTTCTGGTGACGGATGCTCTCCAGGCAGGGCACCAGGTCGATGGCGGCGTTGTAGATGGGCACAATGATGGAGACCAGAGGATTGTCCATGGAAAGCCATATCCTTTCTTTCGCGAGAAGAAATGATGCTGGGTACAGCCCCATTATAGCATGAAGCGGCGGGCGGCGCAAGAGATGAAAAAAACGCAGGAAAAGCAAGGGGATTATGCATTTTCGTTTGACAAAAGCGCCGTAAGGGAGTATGATATACCCAAAACAGATGCGAAGATGCGTGAAAGGCTACAGTTATGGAAAACATCGCTTATTACAACGGCAGGGTTGCGCCCATCGAGGACATGATGATCCCGATGAACGAGCGCAGCAGCTATTTTGGCGACGGCGTGTACGACGCCATGTTCACCGTCGAGCATGTGCCGCTGCAGATGGACGATCACCTGCGGCGCTTCTACCGCTCCGCCCGGCGCATCGACATCGACATTCCGATGCCCTTTGAGGAGCTGCGGGCGATGGTGCTCGACTTCTGCCGGCAGGTGGATAGCCCCGACCAGATGGTCTACGTTCAGGCGACGCGCGGCGTGGGCATGCGCGGACACGCCTACCGCTTCGCGGGCGACAAGCCGAGCCTCTGGGTGTTCGTCAAGCCCGACGTGCTCGACCCGATGGACAGGGAGTACAGCTGCATCACCGCGGAGGATCAGCGCTACTTCTACTGCGACATCAAGACGATCAACCTGCTGCCCAGCGTGCTCTACACCCAGCGCGCCGAGGAGGCGGGCTGCGACGAGACGATCCTGCACCGGGGCGAGCGCGTCACCGAATGCGCCCATTCCAACGTGCATATCCTGAAGGATGGGGCTTTGCGCACAGCGCCGTGCGACAACCTGATTCTGCCGGGCATCACGCGGGCGCACCGCATCGCGCAGTGCCGGGAGATGGGCATTCCCGTGATTGAGGAGCCGTTCACCGTCAGCGAGATGATGGCGGCGGACGAGGTCTTCTTCACCAGCGCGAGCGCGCTGTGCTGCCGGATCACCACGATCGACGGGCAGCGCGTGGGCGGGCGCGCGCCGGAGCTGATTCAGCGTATTCAGGACGCCGCATGGGCCGAGGCGCTGGCCGAGGTCCGGGCGATCCGCGGAGAATAAGGGAGGAAAACGGCTATGCAGAATATCGCATACTACAACGGCAAGGTGGGCCCCATCGAAGAGATGATGGTCCCGATGAACGACCGCGCCTGCTACTTCGGCGACGGCGTGTACGATGCCACCTGCGTGGTGAACCATGTGCCGATGGCCTTTGACGACCACATCGACCGTATCTACCGCAGCGCGAAGCTGATCGACATCGACATCCCGATGCCCAAGGACGAGATGAAGAAGATGCTCCTGGGCCTCACCCGGCAGGTGGAGGGCGACGTGCTCTTCCTCTACTGGCAGGTGACGCGCGGCGTGGGCATGCGCAACCATCCCTACAGCGCGGCGGGCGACAAGCCGAGCATCTGGGCGTTCGTGCGCCCGAACAAGATGCGCGACCCGTTCGGCGTGTACAAGTGCATCACGCTGGAGGACAAGCGCTTCTACTACTGCAACATCAAGACGATCAACCTGCTGCCGGCGGTCATGGCGAACCAGAAGGCCGTCGAGGCGGGCGCGGACGAGACGATCTTCCACCGCGGTCCCCGCGTCACGGAGTGCTCGCACTCCAACGTGCACATCATCAAGGACGGCGTGCTGCGCACCGCGCCCTGCGACGAGCTGATTCTGCCGGGCATCACGCGCAAGCACATCCTCGCCATCTGCGGGAAGAAGGGCATTCCGGTTGTCGAGGAGCCGTTCACGGTCGATGAGATGATGGCGGCGGACGAGGTGTTCTTCTCCAGCTCCAGCGCGCTGACCTGCCGCATCGGTGAGATCGACGGCAAGCCGGTCGGCATGAAGGACGAGAAGACGTTCGCGGCGATCCGCGACGCCTATCAGGCGGAGCTCCGCGCCGAGTGCGGGGTGAAGTAAACACAAAAAGGCGGGAACTGCGCAGCGTGCGGGTTCCCGCCTTTTCATGTACGGAGCCAGTGAATGCGAAACGGGGCTGCGGCCATGATGCGCGGAACGGCCCGGGCGCGCGCGGATTCCCCGTCAGGTACGCTTCGCTCCCTGACTGCTTTTTCTTTGATCGCTTCGCGATGGGGAAACGTTAGGGCTGCCGCCCTAAAACCTGCCTGAGGGATTTCATCCCTCAGACTCCCTTCTTCGCTTCGTTTCTTTACAGCTTATGATCCCCTTCTCATCGCCTGCAGCAGCAGTCCGTCGCTCCCGGTGAGCTGCGCGCGGGAGAGGGAAAGCGCGCCCTCGCTGCAAAGCCGCGCCGCGGCAATGCGCACGAGCTGGCCGAGCATCTGCTGCAGATAGAGATAGCTGCTCTCCGGCCGCGGACTCAGCGTCCCCGCCGCGCCGTACAGCCCGAAAAGCTCATATCGGTAACGCCCCTGCAGCTGCTCCGCAAAGCGGTCCGCCAGCTGCGGCGTCCGGAAGGAATAGTAGTCGAGCAGCCGCTGTACCTCGTGGATGTCGCGCAGCACCGGTGCGACGCTGGCGTGCGCCTGATAGCGCTCCAGCAGGTCGATGATCTGTTCCAGCTCTGTCTGTACGTCAACCCTAGCAATCAATGAAAGCCCCTCCCCTCAGCGGGCCCGCGTCGCCCGCCTGTGATCCCTGTGTCGCGCCGGGGCATGCCTTCTTCTCCGGCGCTTTTTCCCCATTGTATGCGCGCGGGGCGCACATCAGAACCACAGAGTTGCCAAAGGTCATTGACATATACACGGCCAGCGTTTACAATAAAGTATTGTGAATACAAAGGGCAGGGAGAAGACATGCTCCTTGAGGAGGAGGAATCTGATGGATAGACAGCAGGAAAACAAGATGGGCGTCATGCCCGTGGGCAGGCTTCTGGCGACGATGAGCGTGCCGATCATGATCTCCATGCTCGTGCAGGCGCTGTACAACGTGGTGGACTCCATGTTTGTCGCGCGCATCGACGAATACGCGCTGACCGCGCTGAGCATGGCGTTCCCGATTCAGAACCTGATGATCGCGGTGGCGGCCGGCCTGGGCGTGGGCCTCAACGCCGTGCTCTCCCGCGCGCTGGGCGCCAAAGATCAGGAGAGCGTCAGCCGCGCGGCGGCCAGCGGCATGCTGCTCATGGCCGTGTGCAGCGCGGTGTTCATGCTCGGCGGCGCGACGATCGTGCACGCGTTCTACGCGGCGCAGACGGACATCCCGGAGATCATCGCCTATGGCGAGAGCTACACGCGCATCGTGATGCTCGGCTGCGTGGGCCTGTTCTTCCAGATCCACTTTGAACGCACGCTGCAGAGCACCGGCCGCACCGTGCTCACGATGGTCAGCCAGGGCCTGGGCGCGATCCTCAACATCATCCTCGACCCGATCCTGATCTTCGGCCTGTTCGGCATGCCGCGCATGGGCGTGGCCGGCGCGGCGGCGGCGACCATCATCGGCCAGTGGATCGCCGCGGCGGTCGGCCTGTTCATGAACCTCAAAATGAACCCCGAGGTGCCCCTCGGCCTGCATCATTTCCGCATCCATGGGGCGACGCTGCGCCGCATCCTCGCCATCGGCATCCCGTCGGTCGTCATGCAGTCGATCGGTTCGGTGATGACCTTCTGCATGAACCAGATCCTCATCGCGTTTTCCTCGACGGCCGTCGCTGTCTTCGGCGTCTATTTCAAGCTGCAGAGCTTCATCTTCATGCCGGTCTTCGGCCTGAACAACGGCACGGTGCCGATCATCGCCTACAACTACGGCGCGCGCAGGCCGGACCGCATGCGCAAGACCATCCGCTACGGCGTCAGCGCCGCGGTGTGCATCATGGCGGCGGGCACGCTGCTGTTCCATGCGATCCCGACGCAGCTGCTCAGGATCTTCGACGCCTCGGAGGAGATGCTGCGCATCGGCGTCCCGGCGCTGCGGATCATCTCGCTGAGCTTCCCGGTGGCGGGGCTGTGCATCGGCTGCGGCTCCGTGTTCCAGGCGCTCGGCTTCAGCATCTATTCGATGATCACCTCCATGGTGCGCCAGCTCGCCGTGCTGGTGCCCTGCGCCTATCTCATCGGCCGGCTGACGGGCAACGTCACGATGGTCTGGTGGGCGTTCGTCGTGGCGGAGGTCTTCTCGCTGATGCTGACGATGTACTTCTACCGCAAGGTGGACCGCAATGTGATCAGGACGCTGTAAAAGGCAGACAGGGGCTGTCAGGCCAAGAATCCAGACATTCCAAGCTGAAAACTAAGAATTTGCGACCGAAGGTTTCCAAAGGGCGATCGGAAAGCCATTTGGCGGGGCGTTGGGGCAGAGCCCCAAGCTCTAAAAAGTCAGTTATTCTTAGAAATGTTTGCTTGGTGGAATGTTCGGACTTAGCCTGACAGCCCCTTTGCATGCCGTTTTTGCTTCAAGCCTCAAAGATACAGGACTGCTCATAGGCCCAGTCGAGGGTCGGATACTCCTCCAGGGCCAGGAGCAGCTTTTGCCGCTCCGCCCCGACATCCAGGTCCGCGCGGCTGAACACGCCGTTTTGCTCCCAGAACGTCCAGCGCAGGGACGCCATGGTGTCCCGCAGGAGCGCGATGGCTTCGGCCTTGTCCGCCTGCGGGGGGAACACCAGCGGCGCGCCGAACCGGACGCGGCACGTCCGCGAAGCAGGAATGGTTGGCGGCGAGGAGCATGGGCCTGCCCGGAAGCGGCCGGCAGGGCTGCTCGACGATGACGCGGTACGGCACGCGGGTGCCGGCGATCAGGCTGAGCGCGGGACGCAGGATGTCCCTGAGCAGCCCGGCGGCTCGTCTCTCGGTCAGGGGACGGCCCGCGCGGAGCCTTTCCCCTGCGGTGGTCTGCCTCATGAGAGCCGCTTGTCCAGCAGGAACGCGTTCTCCCGCCGGGGAATCAGCGCGTTCAGGTGGGCGAAGGCGTCCTGCTGCTCGCGCTCCGCCCGGGTGTGATAGCGGGTCATTTCGATGTCGTTCAGGGAATAGCAGTCGTTTTGGAACTGCGCTTCAAAGCCCTGGCGGTACTGTGCCGCGCAGTCCGCGGGGAGGGAACGCCGCGCGGTCACGGGCTTCTGCGCCCAGATTTCCCAGCGCAGCGTCGCCATGGCATCGCGCAGCGCGGCCGTCAGCGTCTGCTTGTCATGGCCCTCGGGCCGGAGGTTTTGACCGATGTTGATCACGAAATCCCGTCCGTACTGCTCGATGGCGAGGGGGATGATCTCGGCGCCGGAGCGCAGGGCCATCTCCGCCGTGCCCGTATACAGGGGCATCACCGGCGGGTTCTCCTGCACGTTCCACGCGCCCTCCGGGAAGATCAGCAGGTTCCCGCCCTGCGAGAGCCAGCGGACGCTGGTCTCCTTGCTGATGTGCCGGTCCTCCTTGTGCAGCGTCTCGCAGATGATCGTGCCGTTGAGGCCGAGCAGCACGCCGACGATGTTCTTGTAATTGTCCTTGGGCGAGCCCCAGAAGAGATAGGCGTGGTCGCCGATGGTGGACAGGATCATCTCGATGTCGTCCCAGCCGATGTGGGTGGCGGCGTAGATGCGTGGACGGCCGGTGGGGATGCGCGCGTCGCCGATGACGGTGACCGTCTGATGATGGAGGACGTGCAGCAGGCGCATGCCGCCGATGAGCGTGGGATGCAGCACCCGGCGCAGCGTCACGCCGTGGAAGGGCTCGCCGCTTTCAAACCACGCCTTCCGCTGCTCGCGGTGATCCTCGATCAGCTCGGGCAGGGGCATGGCCAGGCGGCGAAGGAAGCGGATGGGGTTGCTCATGTCGCTGCGCTCCCCTTCTCACTGCCCGGCGAGCCGGGACTGCACGTCGTGCTCGAGGGCGCGGTAGTCGGTTTTGCCGATCGCGGTTCTGGGGAATGCGCTGAACAGGTGATAGCTCCCGGGAAGCACCACATCGCTGCAGGCGGCGGTGATGGCCTGCGTGATGAGCGGCTGAACCTGATCGGGCGTGCAGCCGTCTTCCAGCACGAGACAGCAGGCGACGTCAAAATACTCCGTGCTTTCGGGAACGGGCTGGGGGATGATGGCGCAGTCCCTGATGCCCGGGAGGGAGACAATCAGGCCTTCCAGATCATCGGGGTAGACCTTGTGGCCGTGTTTTGTGAAGATCGACCGGCTCATGCGGCCCTGGACGAAGAGAATGCCGTCCTCCGTCATCCTTCCGAGGTCGCCAGTATGGAGCCAGATGCGGCCGTCCGCGTGGGTCCTGAACAGATGGCTGGAATCGTCCCTGTAGTATCCCGACATGAAGTTCTCGGAGAGCGCGCAGATTTCGCCCGTCTCATCGTAGCGAAGCTCGTTGCCGGTGCCCGGCTCAAAGATGCCGACCGTCGTCCATACCTGCGGAATGCCGACGCTTTCGGCAACGGTGGTTTCGGGCGCGGTCCGCATGGAGATGCAGGACGAGTTTTCACTCATGCCGTATCCGCAAGAGATGAAAGGGACCGCGCCGTGAGCGGTCAGAAAGGCCTTTGCTTCCATTTCTAGCTCCCTTGTGCATTTGCCGCCGCCCCAGCCAATCATCTTGAGAAAGGAGAGGTCGGCGTCCCTGAGCAGGGGGCTGCTGAGCATCTGGTCAAGAAAGGCTGGGATGATCGCCACATGCCCGGACTTCTCCTCCAGGAGGAGCCTGTCGAAATGATCCAGATCCGGATAGGCACGGAGGATCAGCTCCATCCCGGCGCACAGTGGAACGTGGCAGCAAGAGATGGCTGCGGACACGCTGAACAGCGGCCAAAGGGGCATCCACGACGAATGCCTGTCGAGATACCCCGAGGAGGTCAGGATTTCAAACATCTGGTGGTTGAATGCGTAATTGCTGATCATGACCGCCTTGGGCCTGCCCGTGCTGCCGCCGGTCTGACAGATGTAGAAGGGCTTTCTGCTGTCCTTCCGGGTCAGGGCTGCGTGCCGGTCTGCTGCGTCCAGAAAGGCTGCCCAGCCATCGCCTGACCGGTCGGCAGAGAGGTTGACGATCTGCCTGACGCAGGAATGGCTGCGGATATAGGCCCGGCTCTCCGGCGGCATGTCACAGGTGAACAGGATGGGCGAGGAAAACGTGTTTGCGCTTGCGCAAAGGCGCTGCGGAGAGGACATCGGCAGCGCATAGCTGATGCACGCGCCGATTTTCGAGCAGGCATACAGCAGATAGATCTCCTGCGGGATGGTGGGCAGATCCGCCAGCACGATGTCGTCCTCCCCGATGCCGGCGGAGAGAAGCGCATCGGCGGTTCTGTCGATCTGGGCAAACAGCTCGTCGTAGGAGATGGGCATCCCGTCGAAGCGAATGGCGGTTTTGGCGCCATAGGATTCTGCCATCTGACGCAGGCATGCGTAGATGGTCATGGGTTCAGGCGGGATGGCGTTTTTCTGTTTCTCGCTGTAGTATTTGAGCTACGGCCTGTCCACGGAGGGGTAGCCCGTCAGGGTCCTGTCTTCCATCGTATGTGTCTCCTTTTCAGCATGCAGAGGATGAAACGGCCTGCGCCGTATTCCTTCATGCTATCAGAAACGCGGGAAAAAACAAGACGAGTTTTTTGGAAATTTGCGCAACTTTTGAATTTCCGGCCTCCAAAAAGCAAAAAAGCGATCCCCGCGCGCGGCGGGAATCGCCAGAGGGCGCTATCCGAGCGTCTGCAGCAGCGCGTCCAGGCGCTTTTGCCACTGGCCGAAGTCCATGTTCGGCACGTAGAACGTCTCCATTTCGTCGTGCAGCTGCTTGGCCTGCGCCAGCGCGGAGACGGCGCGGTGAAGGTGCATCTGGATGCCCGCGCGCCCCTGCTCCAGCGCGCATTCCTGGCGCAGCAGCGCGCCCGGCGGCAGGCAGGCCGAGAAGTCGAACGTCAGCTCGGAGGGGAGCAGATCGCTGGTGGTGATCAGCGTATGCAGCGCGGGGATGCCCAGGTGCAGCAGCGTGCCGGGCACGGCGGGGCCGAGGTGCTCCTCCACGGCGTAGCCTGCGTTTTGCGCCGCGGCGCTGACCGCGTGCAGGACCGGCGTTACGTCCATCGCCCAGTGGCGGCAGAGCCGGATGACGCGCGGCCGGGCGTTTTCGGCGATCAGGCTCAGCTCGCCCTTGGGCGTCACGGCGTCGGTGATGACCGGGCGCACGACGGGCGAGCCGTCTGGCGGGGCGTCCCCGGTGAGCACGGCGTGGATGAGCGCGCGGGTCATCTGTGCGACGCGGTCCCCGTCCAGCGCGCCGCGCAGGAGGGCGGCATTGTCCCGGCTGAGCGAGGCGGCGGCCTGCATGCAGGCGCGGGCCCGGCGCGAGCAGGCGGCGTGATCGGCCATGACGGCGCGCAGCTGCGGCAGACGCGGACGCATGGCGGCCTCGTCGAGGCATTCGCCGAGGTTGACGATGGAATCGCGCGCGCCGGGGTAAACCGGATCGACGACATGCGGCGCGGTGCCGTCGAGGAGGAGCAGCCCCAGGTGCGGCACGGCGACGGCGTCGAGGCTGTCCGGATCGCCGGAGCAGAAATAGAGCGTCGAGGGCTGGCCGTCCGGGCAGAGCGCGGCGTGCACGCGGCGCATGAACGTCGATTTGCCGACGCCCGGCCCGCCCTTGAGCACGATCATCCGGCGGAGATCGCGCTCGGGGAGCAGGTGGTCAAAGCAGGAAATGAAGCCATCCGGGCCCATCGCGCCGGGAAACAGGGAACGCACTGAGCTCACAAACATCCCTCCCATGCTGACATGCCTATGCCGGGAGGGCGGGAAATATGAAGGAGATACTGTTTTCTGATAGAAGCGAGCTATAAGCGCGAAGCGAAGAAGGGAGTCTGAGGGATGAAATCCCTCAGGCAGGGGTATGGGGGCAAGGCCCCCATCGTTTCCAATCGCGAAGCGATCAAAGAAAAAGTAGTCAGGGAGCGAAGCGTTACCTGACGGGGCTTAGCAGAAGATTGTTTCGATTTGAAAACAGTATAACAGGAAAGCAGGCGCCCTTTCGGGCGCCTGCTGCGTATGGATGAGGGGATTACCAGGCGAAGGCCACGGAGTTCAGGTCGTAGCTCTTCTCCTGCAGGCCGAGGCGGCTCTCGATGAAGTTGATCGCCATCTCCGGCCACTGCGCCATCTGGGTGTAGGCGTTCACATAGTTGCGGGTGCCGGTGCCCAGGCCGACGCCGTGCGGGGCGTCCGGCGCGATGTAGAAACTGAAATCGGAGAAGACGGTCGCGGACTCTGAAATGCTGGGCAGCACATAGGCGAGCAGCGGGTCCTTGCCGCCGATGACGCCGAAGACAGCAGGCAGGTTCTCGTTGCCGGAGAAGTCAAGGCCGGTGGTGAACAGGCCGTAGATCGGGATCGCGATGGTCATGTCGGCGCTCTCAGCGTCCACCTCGTCGCAGACATAATCCGGATACACGGTGTCCGGGGTCACATGGCCGTACTGCTTGGCGATGGCCTGCATGATGTTGCCGCCGCCCGCGGAGAAGCCGCAGGTGATGATGGTGTCCGCGTTGCCGATGCCCTTCTCCTCCGCATAGTGGCGGATGTAGCGGATGGCGCGGCCCAGGTCAAGCCACTGATCCTCGGCGGCGTACGGATTGACGCGGCGCTGGAGGACGTAGGCGTTGTAGCCGTTCTCGTTGAAGAACCTGGCGACCGGGTAGCCCTCGACGACGTTGTTGCGGTGGGTGCTGCCGCCGCCAGCGATGATGATGACGTTGCCCTTCACGTTCTCCTGATCCTCAATGAGGTACGGATTGAGGAACGGACGGAAGCCCTCGTTGTCGTAGGAGATCTCCCAGCCCTCGGTCGGCAGCGGATCTTCCACGGCCATGTTCTCGCCCCAGATCTCCCAGACGGTGCTCTTGGGGTCGTCGACGATCTGCGTGAGGGCCTCGCGCTTGGCGGTCAGCTCGACGCACATGTCGTAGTGGGAGGCGTTGATGCCGGCTTCGGCCGCGCCGTCGACCTTCTCATACTGCGCGCGAGAGAGCTTGTGGAAGGTGACGTAGAACTGCTCGAAGTCGCCCTCGAAGGCGTCCGGATAGAACGCGACCTCGCGGGAGAGCTTCAGCTCCTCGGCGACCATGGCCTGCACCTCTTCGTCGGTGTGGGTCGTGCCCTCGGCCAGGGCGACGCCGGCGCACAGCACGAGCAGCGCGCACAGCAGAGCGATCAGAGATTTCTTCATGGTTTTTCTCCTTTCGGTGGGTTGTGATTCTGGTGGCATACTAGCACACCGTTGGCGTTGCCTATATTATACGAAAATCATGAAAGAAATAACATTGCAGAAATCAACCAAAACATTGCAAAATTCGACAATTTATTGTAAGAGGTGGATAACGGGCCGCGACGCGGCATCAGGAATTTGCATAAAAGAAGCAGGGTACCGCAAAGAGTCGCTTTGCGGTGCCCTGCTGATGGAGCCATGTGGGATTATTCCTTGGAGCGCTTGCGCCTGCGCATCACGAGGATGAGGATGATCACGATGATGACAATCAGCACGAGGATGAGGATCATCAGCCAGGTCAGCCCGCTGGAGTGCTGGGCCGGATCGGTCCGGCTGCCCGCGTCGGTCGTGGACGGCGCGTTGGTGCCGGTCGCGTCGGTCGTCGCAGGTGCGGTCGTGCCGGTCGTCGCAGGTGCGGTCGTGCCGGTCGTGTCGGTCGTCGCAGGTGCGGTCGTGTCAGTTGCGTCAGTCGTCGCAGGTGCGGTCGTGCCGGTCGGTTCAGGCTCCGGCGTGTCGGTCGGTTCAGGCTCCGCACTGTCGGCCGGGATGTAGACGCTGCCGGTGCCGTTGCCCTGAGCGGTTCCGTTGTCCGTCAGGACACCCGTGCCGCCGGCCGCGATGACGCCGGTGCTGTCATTGCTGCCCGTGCTGCCGGTATCGACCGTCGCCGGGTCACCCGTGCTGACGAGGCCCGTGCCATCCTCCGGAGAAGCCGTGGCGTCGGTGCCCGGCGCGCTGGGATCAGGAATCGTGCCCGGCTTGCCGGATTCGGTCAGGCCGCCCTGCTCCGTGGAATCCGTCCCGGCGAAGGCCGGCACGCTCTCGGGCTCCTGCGTCGGCTCCGCGGTCGGAACCGCCGTGGGCTCGGCCGTCGGGGTTGCGGTCGGAGTCGGGGTGGGCGTCGGAGTCGGGGTCGGAG
>CAMENN010000078.1 GCA_945928315.1 uncultured Clostridia bacterium | reverse complement strand
GCATGCTCAACACGGGCAAGGGACCGGCCGTCCACTCCCTGCGCGCGCAGGCGGACAAGCGCGCCTATCAGAATCGGATGAAGCGCGCGCTCTTTGGCGAAGCGAACCTCGAGGTGCGCCAGGGCGAGTGCGGCGAAATCCTCACGGAGCATGGCGCGGTCACGGGCGTGCGCACGACCACCGGCGCGCAGATCGCCTGCAAAGCCGTCGTCGTCTGCTCCGGCGTGTACATGGACAGCCGGATCATCATCGGCGAGGCCAGCTGGCAGGGCGGCCCGCAGGGGCTGCTCTCCTCCGTGCATCTGGCGGACGCGCTGCGCCATCTGGGCATCTCGCTTCGCCGCTTCAAGACCGGCACCCCGCCGCGCATCGAGGAAAGCTCCATCGACTTTGACGAGATGGAGCCGCAGCCCGGCGACGAGGTCATCACCCCGTTCTCCTTTCTCACGGACAGCACCCTTGCCAACCGCGCGCAGTGCTACCTGACGTACACCAACGCGGAGACGCACCGCATCATCCGCGAGAACATCCACCGCGCGCCCATGTACCAGGGCACGATCAAGGGCACCGGCGCGCGCTACTGCCCCTCCATCGAGGACAAGATCATGCGCTTTGCGGACAAGGAGCGCCACCAGCTGTTTCTGGAGCCGGAGGGTCTTCATACCAACGAGTGGTATGTGCAGGGCCTGTCCACCTCGCTGCCGGAGGACGTGCAGATCGCCATGCTGCACACGATTCCCGGCCTCAGGCGTGCGCGCGTGCTGCGTCTGGCGTATGCGATCGAGTACGAGTGCATCGATCCCCTGCAGCTGCGCGCGGATCTGTCGCTGCGCGCGCTGAGCGGCCTGTTTTTCGCCGGCCAGATCAACGGCACCAGCGGCTATGAGGAGGCCGGCGCACAGGGCATCCTCGCGGGCATCAACGCCGCGCGCTTTGTGCAGGGCCGGGAAAGCGTGATCCTCGGCCGCGACCAGGGCTACATCGGCGTGCTGGTGGACGACCTGACGACCAAGGGCACCAACGAGCCCTACCGCATGATGACCAGCCGCTGCGAATACCGCCTGCTGCTGCGTCAGGACAACGCCGACCTGCGGCTCACGCAGATCGGCCACGACGTCGGACTCGCCTCCGACGGGCGGCTGTCCCGCATGCTCAAAAAGCGCGAGGCGACGCAGGAGGTGCTGGGCGCCCTCGCCCACTGCTGGATCGGCAAGACGCCGGAGCGGGACGCCTGGCTGACCGCGCACGGCCAGGCCGAAGCGGCGGGCAGCGTCTGCGCAGCGGACCTGCTGCGCCGCCCGGGGATCGAATACGACGATCTGGCGCCCATCCTGCCCGGCTTTGCGCCGCTTCCCCCCGACGTCGCCGAGCAGGTGAACATCAGCCTGCGCTACGACGGCTATCTGGCGAAGGAGCGCCGCCAGGTTGAGGAATTCCGGCGCAGCGAGGAGCTGCTGCTGCCGCAGGGCTTTGACTACATGACGCTCGACGGCCTGCGCATCGAGGCGCGCCAGAAGCTCACCGCGCAGCAGCCGCGCTCTCTGGGCGAGGCCGGGCGCATCTCCGGCGTGTCCCCGGGTGACGTTGCGGTGCTGATGGTGTTTCTGGAAAAGCGCCGGCGCGAGGCGCAGGGCTGATCCGGAGAACCGTATTCCCGGAAAAACGGACAAAAACCAGGCAGCCGCAAGGGACCTGCGAAAGATCCCCGTGCGGCCGCCTCGTTTTTGACTTGACGATCCGGCGGGCAAAGAATATACTGTTTGTAAAGAATATCCGATGGATGCCGGCCGCAGAGCGCTTGGAAGGCAGAGAAATCGCAGATACAGAAAGGTCAGTATGAGCAGCAATAAATATCTTTATCGAAAAGTATATCAGGATCTTCGTGAACAGATCATCAGCCGGACGCTGCTGCCCGGTGACAAGTTACCCGCAGAGTCGGAGCTTTCGCAGACCTATCAGGTCAGCAGCATCACCGTCAAGCGCGCCCTGTCCATGCTGCAGGAGGACGGGCTGGTGAAGCGCGTGCAGGGAAAGGGCACCTTCGTCCGGGATCTGCTTCAGCCCGCAGAGCGGCCCCTGCCGCAGTCCCAGGTTCCGGCGGCGCAGCCGGTGCAGCTTGCCGGGAAGCGGGGCATGGTCGGACTGATTCTGGAGCATGTGACCAGCGCGTTCGGGCTGGATATGCTCTATGAGCTGACCGCGCGTCTGGATGAGGCGGGCTATCAGCTCATCGTGCGCTTCTCCTTCTCCGATATTGAAAAGGAGACGGCGCTGATCGGGGAGCTGCTGGATATGGGCGCGGCCGGGCTGCTGATCATGCCCTGCCACGATTCCTACTACAGCCGGACCATCCTCCGCCTGATTCTGGAGGACTTCCCGGTCGTGCTCATCGACAAGCGCATGGAGGGGCTGCCGGTTTCCACCGTCTGCACGGACGGCTTCGAGGCGACGCGCGGGCTGGTGCGCCATCTGAAGGAATGCGGCTGCCAAACGGTGGCGGCGCTGACGGTCAACCCCTCCTCTTCCTCGTCGCTGGGCGATCGCATGAGCGGCTTCCGCAGGGGTGTGGAGGAAAGCGGGCTGACCTGTTGCGGCGAATGCGTCGTGCCTTGGCGGACGGGCCGGATGCTGTCCACGGTCTCCGAGGAGAGCTACATCGAAACGATCCGGCAGTTCCTCACGGAGCACCGCGTGGACGGCATCGTCTGCACGGAGTACGCGTTGGCGCGGGCCCTCTACACAGTGGCCGGCCAGCTGGGCATTGCGCTGGGCCGGGAGCTGCGTGCCTGCTGCATCGACGAGGATGCGCTGGCCACCACCGGCTACTTCTTCACGCACATGAAGCAGGATGAATGGGCCATCGGCCGGAAGGCCGCGGAGCTCATCCTGCAGCTCCTCGGGGGCAAAAAGTTGCCCCAGCAGAACATCCGCGTGCCCGCGGTCTTTCATCAGGGCCAAACCACATAAAATATACTTTTCAAAGTATGTGATTTGCTTCATTTCTGCAAAATACGCTTAACATACCAAGCTCCGCGGATAAAACTCGGCATATGCGCCCTGTCTCATGAGATTTTTACCGTTTTTTTGCTAAAACTACATAATATTATATTGACATGTTCTGATCGTGCTGTTATAATGTCTCCAGACGGTTTGCAAAGGGATTTGCAAATTCAAAATCATTCAAGGAGGAGACACTCATGAGGAAACTACTTGCTATGCTGCTCGCTTTGGTGATGGTGCTGGGCCTGCTGCCCATGCTGGCATCCGCCGAGGCGTCCGGAACTGTGCGCATTCTGGCTGCTGTGACGGGCGGCAAGGACGCGGATGAAATGGAACTCTGGGCGAAGGCGCTGAGCGAGGCGACCGGCCTGACCATCGAGGTTGAGCGCCCGGCGTCCGACTATGACACCATTCTGATGCAGAAGCTGAGCGCCGGCGAGTCCTACGACCTGATCTACGTGGGCGCTTCCTAGTACGCCAACCTCGTCGAGCAGGGCGCGCTGATGGACATCACTGACAAGGTCCAGGCCTCCCAGATTCTGACCGAGAACGTGCCCGCCAGCGAGTGGGCGGACATCACCATCGACGGCAAGATCTACGCGGGCTTCAACAAGCGCGAGCTTCACATCGTTGTGAACCTGAGCAGGAAGCTGCTGGAGAACGCCGGCATCGACTACAAGAGCATCGAGCCGACCCTCGAGGGCTACTACAACGTGTTCAAGGCGCTGCGTGAGGCCAATCCCAGCACTGACTTCTATCCGCTCGATACCATCCTGAGCGAGAACTGGGATCTGCAGCCGTGGATGGCCTCCCAGGGCCTCAAGGGCGGCGTCGTGGTCGATCCGGCCGACGGCAAGACCTATGTGCCCTACGCGACCGACGCGGCTGCGCCGGTGTAGGACTGGTTCAAGAAGCTCTATGACGAGCAGCTGCTCGATCCGTCCGCGTTCGTGGACAAGACCAAGGATATGCGCAACAAGATGGGCGCCGCCTCCCAGAACATCGCTGTGGATGTGGACTGGGCGGCCTGGGTCGGCCTGCACAACGCCAATGCCGCGGCGGGCGGCGTGTCCACCGAGGACTATGAGATCGTCTCCCTGCCGGGCTGCATGACGCCCGACGGCACCTACATGCTGCGCAAGGGCAACGCGAGCCTCTTCGCGGTCCCGGCGAACGCCAAGAACGTGGACGGCGCGGTCAAGGCGCTCGAGTACTTCGCCACGCAGGAGGGCGGCGAGCTGCTGAGCCTTGGCGTGAAGGATCACGACTACACCGTGGCTGCGGACGGCAGCTACGCGCTGACCGAGATCGGCAAGAGCCACTCCATGGACCATGGCGCGCCGGTTCCGATCGGCAAGGACTTCGTGAACCCCGTTGGCCTGAACCTGGGCGTGGATGAGGCGCTGACCTATCTGGATTACGCCTCCGTCGAGCGCATCATCCCCAACGAGTCCGACTACAAGTCCATCGTGGGCAAGTGGGCCGTGAGCATCATCAAGGGTGAGGTCGATACCCTGGCCGGCCTGGAGAGCATGCGCAACGAGCTGGTCCTCATGGGCATCTGCGAGAAGTAAGAATAACAACGGGGACGGATGGCGGCGGCAAAGCGCTGCCATCCGTTTCCTTATGCCCCGGAGTCCTGTCCCGGGCATGAAGAGGATCAATAAGGAGGGTTTGTCTGATGACAGCCGGCACTGTGCAGCCCGCTCGCCGCGCATCCCAGTGGCGCCGCAATTGGGCGAAGCTCTGTCAATACCGTTCGATTTACCTGCTGCTGCTCCCCGTGGCTGCCTATTTCCTGGTCTTTTCCTACTACCCCATGCTGCTGGGCGTGTTCAACAGCTTCCGCGAGATCAAGCTGCTGGGCAACGCGTCCTTCGTCGGACTCAAGAACTACCGGAGCATCTTCTCCAGCCCCGTCTATGCGCAGGCATTCGTCAACACCGTGATCGTCGGCGCAGGTACGTTCGTGCTGCAGTTCGTCTGGGGCCTTCTGCTGGCGCTTTCCATGAACGAGCTGCGCCACCGCGCTGCGCGCTCGCTGGTGCAGACGGTCACCTACATCCCCTATCTGCTCTCCTGGTCGGTCATCGGCTCGCTGTGGATCACGCTGCTCTCCCCCCGGCGGCCTGGTCAACTGCCTGCTGCAGGCGCTGGGGCTGACGCAAAAGCCCATCGTCTTCATGGCGGAGCGGAGCATGGCCCGCGGCATCATGATCTTCACCGGCGCCTGGAAGGGCGCGGGCTACACCGCTGCGCTGCTGCTGGCGGCGATCATCGGCATCGACCCCACGCTGTATGAGGCGGCAGCCATCGACGGCGCGACGCGCTTCAGGCAGATCCTGTGCATCACCATCCCGGAGACGATCCCCACCATCAAGGTGGTCGTCATGCTGGGCGTCATGGGCATGCTGCGCAACTTCGACCAGATCTTCGTCATGTCCAACGCGAACATCCTCGACCGCGTGCGCAACCTGCTGTACCTGATCTACACGGACGGCATCGTTCAGTTCCGCATCGGCTCGGCCTCGGCGGCAGCCTGCCTGGTTCTGGTGGCGACGTACGTCATCAGCACGATTGTCCGCAAGGCCATTCGCTATGACGAGGAAGCGTAAAGGAGGAAAACCCATGACTCGTGCAAATCACAGCTCCCTGCGCAACGAGCTGTTTCCCGGGCAGAAGGCGCTGATGTACGCCTTCCTGGCCGTCATCGTGATCGTGATGGCGCTGCCCATGTGGAACGTCATCGTGGTATCCACCACCACCTCGCTGGAGGCCAGCCGCAGCGGCCTGACGCTCTGGTGGCGGGAATTCAGCCTTGAGGGCTTCTTCTATGTGTTCCAGGTGTCCAGGCTGGGCCGTCCGTTCCTGAACTCCCTGCTGGTGACCACGGTGGGCACGGTCATTCAGGTCATGCTCTCGAGCATCGCGGGCTATGTGCTGATTCAGCAGCATCTGCCCCTGCGCCGCTTCATCACCAGCTTCGTCATGCTGACCATGATGATCCCCGGCGACCTGACGATGATCTCCATCTATCAGCTCAACCGCGACCTGCACCTGCTCAACACCTACGCGGGCCTGATCCTCAACGGCCTCATCTCCGGCTTCAGCATCCTGCTGATGCGCAACTACTTCGAGTCCATCAGCTTCACGCTGTCGGAGTCCGCCCGCATCGACGGTGCGAGCGAGCTGCGCATCTTCTCGAACATCTACATGCCGGTGTCCCTGCCGGGCCTGGCCACGGTGTTCTTCATGGAATATGTGGCGCGCTGGAACAGCATCACCATCCCGGCGGCAATCCTGACCAAGGAGTCCATGTACACCCTGCCCCTCAAGCTGAAGACCATGATCCTCAGCACCGACTCGACCTCCGGCACGGCGCAGATTCCGGACAACGCCATCATGGCGGCCATCGTCATCACCGCCGCGCCGCTGCTGCTGATCTACATCTTTGCCCAGCGCTTCCTGCTTTCCGGCCTGAATCTGGGCGCAACGAAAGGATGAGCATCGCCATGCGCGAAAATGTGCTGCATCTGACCCGCTTCATCTCCTCCGCGGAGGAGCGCACCTACTTCACCCTGCCCTTTGATGCGCCGGAAAACGTCGAGCGCATGACCATCTCCTACAGCTATCCCCGCCGTGTGCGCTATGAGCAGGACGGCATGGTCTGCGAGCGCGAGGACAACATCATCGACCTCGCGCTGCGCGCGCCGGGCAACCGGTACATCGGCGCGTCCGGCTCGGACCGCAGCACCATCGAGCTGTCCGCGCAGGGCAGCTCACAGGGCTACGCCGCCACGTCCATCGACGCGGGCACCTGGGAGATCATCATCGGCGCCTACAAGGTGCAGCCGGAGGGCGTCACCGTCGAGTACGACATCACCTTCACCCTGAAGGAGCTCCGGCGCTTTCAGGGCGACGTCCACATGCACACCACCGGCTCGGACGGCGTGCTCAGCCCGGAGGAGCTGGCGAAGCTTTGCCGCTGGCAGAAGCTCGACTTTGCGTTCATCACCGATCACAACAACTACGCGGAAAACGACCACCTGCCCCGCGTGCCCGGCCTCACGGTCATCCCGGGCGCAGAGTGGACGCACTACATGGGCCACAGCGGCTTCCTCGGCGTGCGCCGCCCGTATGAGTGCCCCTTCTGCGTCAACACCCGCGAGGAGGCGCAGGCGCTGGTCCGGGAGGCGCGGGAGCGCGGCGCGATGATCGTCGTGAACCATCCCTTCTGCAAGCCGGAGTGCGGCTGGAAGTGGGGCTTTGACCTCGCGCCGTATGACGCGGTGGAGATCTGGAACGGCCCGCTGATGCTGGACAACGAAAACACCGCCTGCCTGAGCTGGTGGCAGGAGCAGCTGTGCCAGGGGAAGCACATTCCCGTGCTCGGCGGCAGCGACTTCCACCGCCCCGGCCCCATGTCCCTGCCGGGCATTCCCTGCACCTGCGTGTATGCGCTTTCCCGCAGCCCGGAGGACATCCTCGGCGCCCTGCGCAGCGGACACGCCTATGTGAAGTTCGCTCCCGACGGCCCCGACCTGTCCGTGGACGCCAACGGCAGCCTGATGGGCGACGCGGTGCCCGCCGGCACGGCGGTGCGCGCGGTGTTCACAGCGCTGCGCGGCGGCGACAGGCTGCAGTGCATCACGGACCGGGGCGTCGAGGAGCTCACCGCAGCGCCCGGCGCCCTGGAGGCCTCCATGACCTTTGAGCACCGGGGAGAGCGCTTTGTGCGCTTCCAGGTGGTGCGCGCCCTTGCGCGTCAGCTGCCGCAGATGCCCGTGCTGATTTCCAATCCCATCTATTTCAAGGAGGAGGGCTGACACGCGATGGCCATCCGACGCATCGTGCTTGTATTCAAAACGCACTTTGACATTGGCTTTACGAAGCTGTCCAGCGAAATTCTCGACTACTACGCGACGGACATGCTCGACAGCGTGGCGGCGACCTGCGACGCGACGGCGGAGCTGGGCCCTCTTCGCTACGTCTGGACAATGCCCGCGTGGCCACTGAAGGAAATGCGCAGGCGCTGTACGCCAGCGCGCCGGGAAAAGCTGGATGCCCTGGTGGAGCGGGGGCAGGTGGCGTGGCATGTCCTCCCCTTCACCTCCCACTACGACTTCTGCGGCACGGAGGACGCCCTATGGGGGCTCGGCGTGGCGCGGGAGCTGTCGCGCCTGTACGGAAAGCCTGTCAGCCGCGCCGCCAAGATGACGGACGTGCCGGGTCAGGGCCGGTTCCTCCCGGAGATGCTTGCCAGCGGCGGAGTCGAATACCTGCATCTGGGCTGCAACACCTTTGCCTGGCCCGTCGAGGTGCCGCCCATCTTCTGGTGGGAGGCGCCCTCCGGCAAGCGGGTGCTCACGATGTACAACAGCGGGTACGGCACATCGCTGCTGCCGCCCGAGGACTGGCCGCTTGATACCTGGGTGGCGATTCTCAACACACAGGACAACAGCGGCCCGCAGAGCGCGCAGATCGTGCTTTCCTATTACGACAAGCTGCGCAGAGCCTTCCCCGGCGTGGAGATCTCCTGTGGCTCGCTGGACGACGCGTGGAATCTGCTCAGGCAGGAGGACCTGTCCGCCCTGCCGGTCGTGCGGCAGGATCTGGCGGACACGTGGATTCACGGCGTCGCCAGCTATCCCGCCGAATCGGCGCAGGTGCGCAGGGACCGGCGGCGGCTGCTGCGCATCGGCCTGCAGCTCGCCGGCGAGCGGGACGAAGCGCTCCGCGCGCAGGTGGCCCGCGAGATGGACACCGCCTATGAGCATCTGATGGGCTACGGCGAGCACACCTGGGGCCTGGACGTCAAGACCTGGCTGGGGCAGATTCCGGATTACGACGCATTCGACGCCTACCGCAAGGGCGACAGGTGCCGCCGCATGGAGGCCTCCTGGCAGGAGTAGCGCGACCGCGCGACGGCTGCGTCCGCCTGCTGCGACCGGGCCGAGGCGCTGCTGGGCCTTTTGCCCCCGCCGGAGCCGGAGCATGCGCAGGGGACGCCCCGCACGGGGCTGTGCAGCCTGACGTCGCCGCGCTACCGTCTCGACTACAATGCGGACACGGGCGAAATCCTCCGCCTGTACGACAATGCGCTGAACGCACCGCTGCTGGAGGGTGAAAACGGCATCTTCGCCTACCGCTACGATCGCTACAGTGCTGCGGAGATGACCGAATACCTGCGCGCGTACGCGTACCGCTTCTCCGACTGGGGCATCGCGGACAACGGGCGCATCGAGTACCCGGAATGCGCGCATGTGACGCGGCATCCGCAGTTTGAGCGCTGCGAGGCCTCTGAGCGTCAGGCGACGTTCTTCTACCGGGCAGCGGAGGGCGAGCGCTTCGGCGACGCCGAACGCGTGGAGCTGACGGTCACGCTGCCGGAGGACGCGGAAGGCCCGGTGCACCTGACGCTCAGGCTGCTGGGCAAGCGCGCGACGCCCTATGTGGAGAGCGGCGCGCTCTCCTTCCCCGTGGCCGGACGCGCGCAGGCGCTGTACATCAACAAGGCGGGGCAGGTGCTTCGCCCGGAGACGGACATCGCGTCGGGTGCCAATCACGCCTTTTACGCGGTGGAGGACGTCGCGGCGATCGCGACGGCGCAATCCGTCGTCGCCGTGATGCCCAGGGACACGCCGCTGGTCAGCATCGGCGAGAACGGCGTATACGGCTTCCGCAGGATGTATGAACCGCACGCGCCGGAAATCCGCTGCTGCCTGTTCAACACCATGTGGGGCACGAACTTTCCGCAGTGGATCGAGGGCGATTTCACGTTCACCTTCGACGTGCTCGGCCTGCCTGCGCAGGACGCGGCGCGGCTCTACAGCGAGGCGGAAACGCTGCTGGACGCCGAGGCGGGCATCGCCAGCCCCTTCGTAGCGGAGGAGCCGCTGCGCATCTGCGGCGCACAGCCCTGCGGCGCGGGAACGCTGCTGCATGTGCAGAACCTGTCGGGTGAGGCCTGCCGGGCCACGCTGCACGCAGAGGGCTGGACGCTGCTTCCGAGCGATCTGTACGGCGAGCCGCTCCCCGCGAACGGGGTCCATCGCGCAAACGGGGTCTTCGCGCCCTTCGAGCTGAGAAGCTATCTTGCAAAGCGGGAGGAAAACTGAGCCTGCTTCACGAACAGAACATACACATATCCGCCGACGCCCCGCACGGAAATGACGGGGCGTCGGCCTGACGAGGAGGAATGGCACATGCGTCCTGAATGGACGGACAGGCTGACCCTTTGGCTGCTGGCGCTGGAAAAGGAGCTGTACGAGCCGGTCGGCGAGATTGCGCTGGAGGGCTTCTGCACCCACGACATGCTCTCCCCGGAAGAGGCGGAGCGCCGCGCGTGCGCGCCCATGCCCGTGGGCACGCCCTGGGGCCATACGTGGGAATACTGCTGGCTGCGCGGCGACATCGAGCTGGACGAGCGCTGCAGGGGTCAGCGCATCGTCATGGACCTGCGTGCGGGCGGCGAGGCGACGCTGTTTGTGGACGGCGAGGCGTTTGGCACCCGGCGCGCCGAGTGGGTCAAGCAGCCGCACCACTACATCTGCGACCAGTTCCTGACGCTGAACGGACAGCCCGGGCAGCGCTTCCACCTGCTGATGGAGGCGTACGCGGGCCACGACTACCCCGACGGACCGCTGGGCGACTGTGCCGTCGGCCCGGTGATCGGGGGCGAAGCACCGCAGGAGAGAACCGGTACCCGGCAGGTGATCGGCCGCAGCACCTACGGCATCTGGCACGAGGAGGCGTATCAGCTCTGGCTGGACGTGACCGCGCTGCGCGACCTGCTGTCGGTGACGGACGAAACCTCCCTGCGCGCCGCTCGCATTGAGGAGGCGCTCGAGGCGTTCACGCTGGCGGTGGACTTTGAGCAGCCGCGCGAGGCGCGTCTTGCGGACTATGCGAAGGCGCGCGAGCTCCTGCGCCCGGTGATGGAGGCGCACAATGGCTCCACCATGCCCCGCTTCGCCGCCATCGGCAACGCGCACCTGGATGTGTGCTGGCTGTGGCCCTACCGCGAAACGGAGCGCAAGGTGGCGCGCACCTTCGCCCAGCAGGTCCGCCTGATGGACCTGTATCCCGACTACAAGTTCCTGCAGAGCCAGCCGCAGACCTATCAGATCTGCAAGGAGCGCTATCCCCGGCTGTATGCGCGCATCCAGGAGAAGGTGCGCGCCGGGCAGTGGATCGCCGACGGCAGCATGTGGGTGGAGCCGGATACCAACATGACCTCCGGCGAGAGCCTCATCCGCCAGATCGTCCACGGCAAGCGCTTCTACAAAGAGGAGTTCGGCGTGGACTGCCAGCTGCTCTGGCTGCCGGACACCTTCGGCTACAGCGCCGTGCTGCCGCAGATTCTGCGCGGCTGCGGCGTCAAATACCTCACGACGCAGAAAATCTTCTGGAGCTACAACGGCTCCGACCGCTTCCCCTATCACTACTTCACCTGGCAGGGCATGGACGGCAGCGAGGTCACGTCCTTCCTGCACATGGACTACACCTCCCGCACCGACCCGGCAACCGTGGTCGGCCGCTGGCGCGACCGCGTGCAAAAGCGCGACCTGAGCCGCTTCCTGCTGCCGTTCGGCTATGGCGACGGCGGCGGCGGTCCCTGCCGCGACCACATCGAGTACGCCCGCCGCGAGCGGGATCTGGAGGGCGTGCCGCAGGTGGAGTTTGAGGCGCCGCAGCAGTTCTTCGAGGACTGCGCAAAGGAGGGTGCGCCCGTCAACCGCTATGTGGGCGAGCTGTATTTCCAGTGCCACCGCGGCACCTACACCAGCCAGGCCGCCATCAAGCGCGGCAACCGCAAGAGCGAGCTGGCGCTGCGCGAGGCGGAGATGTGGTCGGTCGCGGCGCAGGACGGCGTCGCATATCCGCTTGAAACGCTGGACAGGTGCTGGAAGGGCGTGCTGCTCAACCAGTTCCACGACATCCTGCCCGGCAGCAGCATCGCGCGCGTCTACGAGGAGGCCCGCAGGCTCTACGACGGGATTCTCGCCGACGCGGCGCAGATCACGGAAAACGCCTGCCGGAGCCTGACCGCCGGCGCGGGCAAAACGTACTTCAACAGCCTCTCGTGGCCGCGCACGGCGCTGGTGCGCACGGAAACCGGCTACGGCCGCGTGACGATCCCGCCCTGCGGATGGACCTCCGAGGTGGACGAGCGCCTTCCGGAGCAGCCCGTGACCGCAGCGGAGGACGGCGAAGGCATCCTGCTTGGCAACGGCCTGCTCAGCGTACGCATCAACGCGCTGGGCGAGCTGACCGACTGCCGCGACGCGCAGGGGCACCGCCGCATCGGCGAAAAGGCGAACGTGCTCCGACTGTTCAAGGACGTGCCGCGCAAGTACGACGCGTGGGACATCGACAGCATGGTCACGCAGAGCCCGGTGGCACTCGACGGCGAGAGCCGCATCGAGCTCATCGAGAACACGCCGTGGCGCGCCGCCGTGCGTGTGACGCGCCGGGTGAGCCATTCCGACTGGACGCAGGTGATCTCGCTCGAGGCCGGCAGCACGCGCATCGACTTCGACACGCAGGTGGACTGGCACGAGAAGCACCGTCTGCTCAAGGCGGCCTTCCCCACCGGCATCCACGCCGACGAGGGCATCAACGAGATCCAGTTCGGCTTCGTGAAGCGCCCGACGCACCGCAGCCGCCCCTACGACGCCGACCGCTTCGAGGTCTGCAACCACCGCTACACCGCCCTGTGCGATGAGAAGCGCGGCGCGGCGGTGCTCAACGAGAGCAAGTACGGCGTGAGCATGCTCGGCGACGAGATCGCCCTGACGCTCCTGCGCGCGCCGGTCAGCCCGGACGCCGACGCCGACCAGGGCGCGCACCGCTTCGTCTACAGCTACTACCTCTGGGACGGCGCGTTCGCGGACTGCGGCGTCGTGCGCGAGGGCTACGAGCTGAACGTGCCCGTCACCGTCAGCGAGGGCACGGCAGAAGCGTTCTCCATGATGAGCGTGGACGCGCCGAACGTGGTGATTGACACGGTGAAGGCAGCGGAGGACGGCAGCGGCGACGTGATCGTCCGCCTGTACGAGAGCAAGCACGCCGCGTGCGACGCGCAGCTTGTCATTCATCTGCCGGTCGCGTCCATCGAGGCCTGCGACATGCTCGAGAACCCGACGGAAACGCTCGGATTGAGGGATGGGCGCATATCGCTCAGCTTCCGCGGATTTGAGATCAAGACGCTGCGGCTGCACCGCTGAGCGGCACGGTCCGGCGTTCCCGTCTTCCCCGGATGATACGAATGAAGGAGCCCCCGGCCTGGCCGGGGGCTCCTTTTGAATGCTTGTGAATCAGTCCTCATCCTGCAGCGCGTCGAATCCGCGCTCGCCCGTGCGGACCTTGACGACGTCCGCCACGTCGTAGACGAAGATCTTGCCGTCGCCGA
>CAMENN010000077.1 GCA_945928315.1 uncultured Clostridia bacterium | reverse complement strand
AGTCGAGGCCGATCTTGTGGCAGAACTCGATGGAGGACGGATCGCCGCCGTGCTCACCGCAGATGCCGCAGTGGAGCGCCGGACGGGTCGCCTTGCCCATCTTGACCGCCATATCCATCAGCTTGCCCACGCCGGTGGTGTCGAGGCGGGCGAACGGATCGGACTCGTAGATCTTGTTGGCATAGTACGCCGGCAGGAACTTGCCCGCGTCGTCACGGCTGAAGCCGAACGTCATCTGGGTCAGGTCGTTGGTGCCGAAGCAGAAGAACTCGGCCTCGGTCGCGATTGCGTCGGCGGTCAGCGCGGCGCGCGGGATCTCGATCATGGTGCCGACCTCATACTTGAGCTCAACGCCCGCAGCCGCGATCAGCTCGTCCGCGGTCTTGACGACGACGTCCTTGACGAACTTGAGCTCCTTGACCTCGCCGACGAGCGGGATCATGATCTCCGGCACGACGTTCCAGTCCGCATGGCGGGCCTGAACGGCCAGCGCAGCCTTGATGACCGCAGCGGTCTGCATCTTGGCGATCTCCGGATAGGTGACGGTCAGACGGCAGCCGCGATGGCCCATCATCGGGTTGAACTCGTGGAGGTCGGAAATGACCTGCTTGATGTAGGCAACGGTCTTGCCCTGCGCCTTCGCCAGCGCCTCAATGTCGGCCTCGTCGGTCGGCACGAACTCATGCAGCGGCGGATCGAGGAAGCGGATGCAGACCGGATGGCCCTCCAGCGCCTCGAACAGGCCCTCGAAGTCGCTCTGCTGCATCGGCTCGATCTTTGCCAGCGCAGCCTCGCGCTCCTCGACGGTCTCGGAGCAGATCATCTCGCGGAACGCGCCGATGCGCTCCGGATCGAAGAACATGTGCTCGGTGCGGCACAGGCCGATGCCCTGCGCGCCGAAGGAAGCCGCCTGCTTCGCGTCATGCGGGGTGTCCGCGTTGGTGCGCACGGCCAGCTTCTTGTACTTGTCGGCCATCTCCATGATGCGGCCGAAGTATCCGGAGTTCGGATCAGCCGGAACGGTCGGGATCAGGCAGTCATAGATGTTGCCCGTGGAGCCGTCCAGGGACAGCACGTCGCCCTCGTGGAAGACCTTGCCCTTGAGGGTGAAGCACTTGTTCTCCTCGTCCATCTTGATGTCGCCGCAGCCGGAGACGCAGCAGGTGCCCATGCCGCGGGCCACAACGGCCGCGTGGGAGGTCTGGCCGCCGCGGACGGTCAGGATGCCCTGGGAGTACTTCATGCCCTCGATGTCCTCCGGAGAGGTCTCCAGGCGCACGAGCACGACCTTCTCGCCCTTCTTGCCATGCTCAACCGCATCCTCGGCGGTGAACACGATGGTGCCGGCGGCAGCGCCCGGGGAGGCCGCGATGCCCTTGGCGATGGCCTCGGCCTTCTTGAGGGCGGCCGGGTCGAACGTCGGGTGCAGCAGCATGTCGAGGCTCTTGGCGTCGATCTGCATCAGCGCCTCCTCCTCGGAGATCATGCCCTCGTCGATCAGATCGCAGGCGATCTTGATGGCGGCGGCGGCGGTGCGCTTGCCGTTGCGGGTCTGCAGCATGTAGAGCTTCTTGTCCTCGATGGTGAACTCCATATCCTGCATGTCGCGGTAGTGCTTCTCGAGCGTGTCGCAGATGGTGAGGAACTGGTCGTAAACCTCCGGCAGAACCTCCTTCATCTTCGCGATGGGCATCGGGGTGCGCACGCCGGCGACGACGTCCTCGCCCTGCGCGTTCATCAGGAACTCGCCCATGAGGCCCTTCTCGCCGGTGGCCGGATTGCGGGTGAACGCAACGCCCGTGCCGGAGGTGTCGCCCATGTTGCCGAACGCCATCATCTGGACGTTGACAGCGGTGCCCCAGGAGTACGGAATGTCGTGATCCATGCGGTAGATGTTCGCGCGCGGGTTGTCCCAGCTGCGGAACACGGCCTTGATGGCCTCGAAGAGCTGCTCCTTCGGGTCGGACGGGAAGTCCTTGCCCAGCTGGTTCTTGTACTCGGCCTTGAACTGGTCGGCCAGCTCATGCAGGTCCTCGGCGGTCAGCTCGACGTCATAGGTGACGCCCTTGCGCTCCTTCATCTGGTCGATGAGCTTCTCGAAGTACTTCTTGCCCACCTCCATGACGACGTCGGAGAACATCTGGATGAAGCGGCGGTAGCAGTCCCACGCCCAGCGCGGATTGCCGGACTTCTTGGCCAGGACGTTGACGACATCCTCGTTGAGGCCGAGGTTCAGGATGGTGTCCATCATGCCCGGCATGGACGCGCGCGCGCCGGAGCGGACGGAAACGAGCAGCGGGTTCTCCAGGTCGCCAAACTTCTTGCCCGTGATCTCCTCCATCTTCGCGATGTACTCCATGATCTGGGCCTGAATCTCTTCGTTGATGCGGCGGCCGTCCTCATAATACTGGGTGCAGGCTTCGGTGGTGATGGTGAAGCCCTGGGGCACCGGCAGGCCGATATTCGTCATCTCGGCCAGGTTCGCGCCCTTGCCGCCCAGAAGGTTGCGCATGCCCGCATTGCCTTCCGTGAACAGGTAAACGTACTTCTTCGCCATACTTGTTCGTTCCTCCTTAGATAAGTTCATAATCATTGCAGCTTCCTGAGAAACTGCATGATGATTGTCAGACTGCGTCGCCCCCTGTCGGAAGGCGCACATGCATGATTATAATTCCAAATTCCTGATTTGGCAATCATTTTTTGTCATTTTCAAAGAACTTTTTTCCATCATCGGATGACAGACGTCCGACCATTTGACGAATTGGACAGAAAACTACAGACGAATTGCCGCGAAAGCTTTGAATCAATTTCTCGCGAAGGTTCGGCCGCTTCTCGCATATTTCTCCTCGCCTGCGCGAACGAGCGCCCTGCGCTCCTCCCCGTAGGCCGGATCGCGCGAAACCTCGAGGAACGCCTCCCTCGCCCGGGCCACAAGACGCGCGTCGCCGGAGAGCATCAGCGCGGGCACCTGCGGTGCGCCGTGCTGGCGCGTGCCGAAGAATTCGCCCGCTCCGCGAAGCTCGAGGTCCTTCTGGGCAATCGCGAAGCCGTCGTTCGTCGAGACCAGCGTGCGCAGGCGCTCGTTCGGCTCGGCCATCAGGAAGCACCAGCTCTCCTGCGCGCCGCGGCCCACGCGCCCGCGCAGCTGATGCAGCTGGGCCAGGCCGAAGCGGTCCGCCCCCTCGATGACCATCACCGTCGCATTCGGCACGTTGACACCGACCTCGATGACCGTCGTGGCGACGAGCACATCGAGCTGCCCCGCGTAGAACAGTGCGAGCGTGTCCTCCTTCTCGGCCTTCTTCATCCGCCCGTGCACCATGCCCACGCGCAGCGGCGCCAGCGCGCGCGTCAGCTCCTGCAGCTTCTGCGAGGCGCTGCGCTGCTCGGCGTCCGGCACGTCGTCCTCGCCCACCAGCGGACAGACGACATAGGCCTGCCGTCCCTGCGCCGCCTGTGCGCGGATGAAGTCGTAAAGCCCCTGCCGCTTCTCCTCCGGCACAATGCGCGTGCGCACGGGCGTGCGGCCCGGCGGCAGCTCGTCCACCGTGGACAGATCGAGGTCGCCGTAGAGCACCAGCGACAGCGAGCGCGGGATCGGCGTCGCGCTCATGACCATGACGTGCGGCGAGCCGCCTTTGCCCTCAAGCATTGTGCGCTGGCGCACGCCGAAGCGGTGCTGCTCGTCGGTGATGACCAGGCCAAGTCTCTGAAAATTCACGCCCTCGGAGATCAGCGCGTGCGTGCCGATGACGACCCGCCATTCGCCGCTCTCGATGGCCTCATGCGCACGCCGGCGCTCCGCCGCCGTCATCTTGCCCGTGAGCAGGCCGCAGGTGACGCCCAGCGGCGCGAGCGTCTGTATGGCGCTTTGCATGTGCTGCCCGGCGAGGATCTCCGTCGGCGCCATCAGCGCGCCCTGCATGCCGCAGCGCACGCACAGGTACAGCGCACAGAAGGCGATGAGCGTCTTGCCGCAGCCCACGTCGCCCTGCACCATGCGCGCCATCGCCCGGCTGCTGCGCAGATCCTGCACGACCTCGCCGATCACGCGCCGCTGCGCATCCGTCGGCGCGAAGGGCAGGCTCGCGCAGAATTCGTCGATCCACTCCGGGTCGATGTCCATCGGCTGCGCCTGCCTGCGCTCCCCGCCCGCGCCCGCCACAGCGAACTGATAGAGCATCAGCTCCTCGAACGCCAGCGTGTTCTTCGCCCGCGCAAGGGCGTCGAGGTCCGTCGGGAAGTGCGCCTCGCGCAGCGCCTCCCGGCGGTCCATCAACCCGTAGCGCGCACTGAAGGACGCGGGCAGCGGATCCGGCAGGTCGTACTCGTCCAAAAGGAGCCGGACCGCGTCGCGCAGCGGCTTTTGCCCCACGCCCGGCACCTGCGCGTAGACCGGTGTGATGCGCCCGGCCTCCTCAATCGTCGGGTTGATGACGAACAGCCCGTTCTTCTTGCGCACCGCACGCCCATAGAGCACGACGTGCTGCGTGTCGAAGAGCCGGTCGCGCATCCAGCTCTGGTTGAACCACATGCAGCGGATCTTCCCCAGCTCATCGCCGATCGTCGCGCTGACCCACTGCATCCCACGCGCGCGCTGGAGCGACGGCTTGCCGATGACAAATCCCTCGAAGCAGGCCTGCGTGCCGTCGGTCATCTGCGCCGGGGAGAGCGGGTGCGTCGTGTCCATGTAGCCCACGGGCAGGCGCTCCACCAGATCGCGCACATCGCGGATGCCGCGCGCTTCCAGCGCGCTCAGCCGCTTTGGCCCGAATCCCTTGATCTCCGATAAACTCCGCATGCTCCGCCTCCCGTGATGAAAAGCGCCGCGCCCATCCGGACGCGGCGCAGACCGTCGCTTTTTTATTCCGCAGAAATCAGGTAATAATACAGTGGCTGTCCGCCATACTGCACCTCGACGTCGAGGTCGCTGAAGATCTCCGCGATCTCCGCGCCCAGCGCCTGGGCATCCTCTTCCTTCGTGTCCTCGCCGTAGTAGATGGTGATGAGTGCGTCGCCGTCCTCGACCACCGTTTTGGTCAGCTCGATGGCGATGTCGTGGATGTCGTGGCCGACGACCTCGATGCGGCCATTGTGAATGCCGATGATGTCGCCTTCCTTGATCTCCTTGTCCTCAAATACGGTGTCGCGCACGGCGAAGGTGATCTGGCCGGTCTTGACCTGCTCCGCGGCAGCCGTCATGGCTTCGCGGTTCTCCTCGACATCCGCATCCGGGTTGAACGCGATGACCGCGCCGATGCCCATGGCAACGTTCTTGGTCGGCAGCACGATGACGTTGCGTTCGGAGAGCTCCGCCGCCTGCGAGGCCGCCAGAATGACGTTCGAGTTGTTGGGCAGCACGAAGACATTCTCCGCGTGAATCCCCTCCACCGCGCCGAGGATGTCCTCGATGCTCGGGTTCATGGTCTGTCCGCCCTCGACGATATGATCGACGCCCAGATCGCTGAAGATGCCGGAGAAGCCCTCGCCCAGCGAGACCGCGACCATGCCGTAGGGCTTCATCGGCTCCTCCTGCTTGGCGGCCTCCTCCTCGAGGCGCTTCTGTTCTGCGGCCTTCTGCGCGGCCTCGGCCTTCGCCAGGCGCTCGCGCTTTTCCTCGGCCATGTTGTCGATCTTGAGGTTGACCAGCTCGCCCAGCTCGCAGGCGTACTGCAGCGCCTTGCCGGGATCGTTAGTGTGCACATGCACCTTCACCAGCGAGAAGTCGCCCACGACCACCACACAGTCGCCGATGCGGGTCAGGCGGGTGCGGAAGCGGTTGACGTCGTCCTCGGTGACGCCGGGGTTCATCTCCTGAATGATGAACTCGGTGCAGTACTTGAACTTGATCTCCTCGAGGGACTCGTGATCGTCCTCGAACTCGAAGGTCGCTGCGGAGCCGACGTTGGCGTTCGTCTCCTCGATCTTCTCGCCGTTGAACGCCGCGCGCCAGCCCTTGAAGACAGTGAGCAGGCCCTGTCCGCCGGAATCGACCACGCCCGCCTGCTTGAGGGCGGGGAGCATGTCCGGCGTCTTGGCCAGAATGGCCTCGCCGCTGCGGATGACCTTGTCGAGCAGCCCCGGCAGGTTGTCCGGGTGCTTGCCGACATAGCGCGCGGAATCCTCGGAGATGACGCGGATGACCGTCAGGATCGTGCCCTCCTTGGGCTTCATGACGGCCTTGTAGGCGGTATCCGCGCCGGAGCGCAGCGCCTTGGCAAACTGCTGCGCGTCCACGGTCTCGCAGCCCTCGATGCCGCGGGCAAAGCCGCGCAGGATCTGCGAGAGGATGACGCCGGAGTTGCCGCGCGCGCCCTTGAGCGCGCCGCGGGCTGCCAGATCCGCCATGCGGGACGCGCTGTGCACGTCCTGAGCGGCGATTTCCTTGACGGTGGATTTCATCGTCAGGGACATGTTGGTGCCCGTATCGCCGTCCGGCACGGGGAACACGTTCAGCGCGTCGATGGCTTCACGGTTCTGTTCAAGCAGATTGGCTCCCGCGATGATCATCTCTTTGAGGAGCAATCCGTCGATAGCTTGCTGTGACAAATGATTCGCCTCCAGTTCGTCGGGGATCAGACGCGGATACCCTCAACCGAAATATTGACTCTACGCACGCGGGCGCCGGTCATGTTCTCAATCTTGTAGCAGACCTGGGACTTGATGATTTTGCAGACCTCGACGATCGAGATGCCGTACTCGACGATGATGAACAGGTCGATGTCGATCCCCTCGTCCGTGATATTGATCTGCACGCCCTTGGTCAGGTTCTCCCGGCCAAGCCACTCGACAAACCCATCCTTGGCACGCTTTGAAGACATGGCAACAATACCATAGCATTCAAGCGCGGCATAACCCGCCACCTTGAGCAGGACATCTTCACTGATCGTGATCACGCCAAGATCATTGTTGATTTTGCATTCCATGAAAAAACCCTCCTTGCGCAGGGTCATACGACCCGAACTTCCAATGGATCATCATACAGTATACAGGAAAACGGCCTGTTTTACAAGGATTCCGGAAAAAAACATCGGAAACATTCGCCTTCGTGCGCCCCTGCCGGCAAAAAAATCTTCGCTGCGGGAAAATAAAATGCAAAAAGGCCTTGTCAAATCCGGGCTTCGGTGCTAAAATAACTACGTTATGACTGTTTACGCACCAGAAGGAGGTGTGAGATCAATGGGAAAGATTTGTGAAGTCTGCCAGAAGGGCGCCATGAGCGGCCACAACGTGAGCCACTCCAACCGCAAGAGCAACCGCGTCTGGCTGCCGAACACCCAGCGTGTCCGTGTGACCGTTGACGGTACCGTTCGTCACATGAACGTCTGCACTCGCTGCCTGCGCAGCGGCAAGGTTGAGCGCGCGCTGTAATGATCATTTGCTCGTAAAAGACGCCGGTTGATGTCCGGCGTCTTTTTGTTATTCCCTTCTCCTTCCGCCCGTCAGCCACCGAAGCAGCCCGCGCACAATGCGCGGCGGCCTGACGCACACCATCCGCACGCCCATGCAGTTCTCCCCTTTCTCACCTGAGCAGGATCAACCCCACCGCGGCCAGCGCCGCCCCCAGCGCAATCAGGATGACGCGCGCCGGCAGGCAAAGAAAGATCAGCAGCACACCGCTGAGCACCAGAATCGCTCCGCAGAGCGCTCTGACCGTGCATAGCCTGCCTCTCAACGGTCATCCCCCTCCTCACGACATCCTATGCTGCGAGGCAGAAAAAATCCCCCCGCAAAGCCCTTGCGGGGGGATTCGTCTTCTTTTCCGGATTACTTCATGACCTTCTCATAGGTCTTGACCTCGGCCTCGGAGACCCACTGGGTCACCGCAGCCTCGTACGCGGCCTCCTGCGCCTGCTCGAGCATATCCTCGTGGAGGGACTCCTTGATCTCGTCGGTATACTCGACCGCGCCCGCAGCGATGTCGGTCGCATACTGCAGGATGTGGTAGCCGTAGGAGGTCTTGACCAGCTCCGCGGACACGTCGCCGACCTTCTCAAGCGCCATCGCGGCATCCTGGAAGCTCTGCTCGTAGCGGCTCAGGCCCTCGCAGACCGGATAGCCCTGCGTCTTGTTCGGCTCGCTCTTCATGCCGCTGTCCTCGCCGTAGGTCTCCACCAGCGCGTCGAAGTCCTCGCCGGACTGCGCCAGCGCAAGCACCTCCTGCGCCTTGGGCAGGATCGCCGCAAAGGCGGCGTCGGTCTTCTCCTCCACCGCGGCGGTCGTCTCGTCGATGGTCACCTGGGCGGCCGTCGCCTGCTCCTCGAGCGCAGCGATCTGCTCGTTGTAGCTGGCGAGCGTCTCCTCGTCATAGGCGGAAGTGTCCTCGGCACGCAGGTCCTCCAGCTGGCTGTTCACGTCGCTCAGCGTGCTCTTCGCGGTGGTGAGCGTGTCGTTCAGCTCGTCGATCGCGTCCTGATCCTCATCGGAAATCTTGATGAGCAGGTTCTTCACGCCGCGGTATCCCTCAGGCACGTAGTACGCGCTCGTGGCATTGGAGGCGTAGAGCGTCGGGGTGGCGTCGTAGCTCTCCTTCTGGCTGGCGACCTTGCTGTCAAACTCGGCCTTTACCTGCTCGTCCGTCACGGTGACATCCGCCGTGGCGTACGCATAGAGCTTGTCGTTCTGAATGCTGGCCGTGCGGCTCTCGATGAAGTACTCGCGGGTGATGCCCTGCGCGCTCAGATCACTCGTGAGCAGCGCGTCGAGGTCGGCGTCGGTGAGCGTGGCCACCGTCTCCACCGGCTCGGACGGGGTCTCCTCGGCCGCCTCGGCAGCCAGTCGCTCCTGCTCCTCCTCGACGGTCTCCAGATCCGGATAGTTCTGGTAGCGGATCATGAGCTTGTAGAAATCCATCATGCTGTCGGCGTATTCCTCGACCTCAGCGGCGTCCTCCTCGCCCAGCGGATCATAGCCAAGCTCCTTGACCTTGTCCTGCAGCACGACGGACTGGATCAGCTGCTCCAGGGCGCTCTCGCCGTAGGCGGCCACGTCCTCGTCGGTCATCGACAGGCTGATGCCGAAGTTCTGCTGATAGTACTGCTGGTAGTAGTAGGCCAGATACTCGGTGTAGTTCTTCCACTCGGCCTTGGTGATCTCGGTGTCGTTGACCTTGGCCACCACCTGCGCATTGTCCAGCTCCTCGTCGTAGCCGATCAGGTTGCAGCCGGAAAGCGTAAGCAGCGCCACAAGCATGAGGGCGATGAGTGCAATCCACTTCTTCATTGTCGTTCTCTTCCTTTCAGCCTCACTTCGGCAATATACAGTTCATTATAATAACACGCTTTCAAAATGTCAAGCAATCGGAGCAGATTATAAGAAAGATCACGGTCCGTTCACATTTATGCCGAACGCGCGGGTCAATGTGGAATTGGGCCAGTCCTTCGCGTCATGCGAAAGGGTCACATCCATGGTGAAGCGCGACCTGCTCACGACGCCCTCGACGCTCACGCTCTCCTCGCCCGCCGCGGCGGCCGCCTCGATGCGCGCCACCTGCGCCGTCCAGGCCGCCTCGTGCGCCCCCACGTCGGAGAGCGCCTGCGCGCCGCCGAACGCCAGCAGCACGCACAGCAACGGCAGCGCAGCCAGCTTGGCCGCGTCCATGCCTCGCACCTGCGCGTCGATGTCCCCGCAGAGCGTCATCACCGCGCAAAGCGCCAGCGCGATCACGCCCGTCCAGGACCTGTCCGAGGCCACGGGCGAGGCGACCATCGCCCCGGCGGCCAGCAGCGCGCCGAGCATCAGGAGCAGCGCGCGTCCCGTGCGCCGCTTCACCCCCAGCGCCCGCGCCAGACCGAGGACGAGCACAAAAGCCGCAGCCAGCGCGCCCGCGTACAGGACGGTATACGCCGCAACCGTGACCAGGCGGCGCAGCAGTTCCATCACGATGCTGTCATAGCCGTAGCCCGATGCCCGCGCATAGTTGCCCGGCGCCAGCAGCATCACCGCCACGCCCAGCGCCTGCGCGGCAAGCGCCGCCCACAGCCCGCCCGGCACGCGCTTCTTCTGCATGCGCAGGCCGAGCAGAATCACGAGGACGAGTGCCAGCACGCCGCAGGCGGTGTTCTCGTTCGTCCAGCCCGCCAGAAAGCAGACCGGCAGCGCCAGAATGAGGCGCCTTCCTTTGGAGAAGAAGCCGCCCTCCATCGCGCTGCGCAGGACGAGCAGCGGAGTGAGCGCGAGCGCCGTGCCCCACAGATAATTGCACGCGCCGGTCAGCCAGAGAAACACCGTCCCGAAAAACGGCACGCCGCAAAACAGCGCGCCATGCGCGACCAGCAGTAGCGGCCAGCACCAGCGCCGGCCCGCCGGCCGCGCCAGCGCATACAGCTCCAGGAGCAGCAGCAGGTACATGAGCGCATTGGCCGCGTCAAACACGCGCTTGTCCATCGACAGGAAGAGCTGCGCCAGCGCATGCACGACGCTCCGGCCGCCCCAGAGCCGGTAATGCACCGCCTGCGAGGCGATCACATCCGCCAGTCCGCTGACGCGCTCGCCCGTGCTCCAGCTGAAGCTGTAGTCGTAGTCGTCCATCATCAGCGGCGTGTGCGCGTTGAGCAGCAGCATCACGCCGCCGATGAGCGCCAGCAGCAGCAGAAAGATGGCCCGCCGCACGCCCTCGCGCGATTCCAGCCGCTCCAGCCCCGACCGCGCGCCGCTTACAGCCGCGTCAAGCCTGCGCAGCATGGGCGCCTCCCAGCGGCTCGACATCCAGCACGAAGTTGCCGTGGCTGGTCAGTGCGACGTCGCGGTTCATCAGCTCCGGCGGCACCTGCTTCGCGCAGTCGAGCAGGAAGCGGCGCTCGCCCTCCTCGGAGAGGTCCTCGTAGACGTTGAGGATCAGCTCATAAAACCACACGCCGTCGCTGAAGACGGGGTCGCTGCCGATGCGCACAAGCGCCCCGGCGGTCTTGTGCGACAGCCCGGAATGGATTTCCTTCAGAAAGCGCCCGTAGCGCAGCACCGGCATGACCTTCAGATCGCCCAGAAAGATGACGACGCCCAGGCCGACGATGAAGCCGGCGATGCACAGGATCTGTTTGCGGATGGCCGCTCCCGCGACGCCCGCGATCAGCCCCGGCAGCGCGCACAGCAGCATCCGCAGCAGCTCCCTTTTCCTCTGGTTCCGGTTGCTTGTCGTATCCGATTCGGTGTACATGCTTCGTTCCTCCCGTCAGTGTGAGCCGTCCGGCATCGCCGGGGTAAAGGACACGCGGCCCTTGCTGTAGTGAATGACGCCCGTGGAGCCGCGCACATCGCCCTTCTGCACGCAAAGGCGCAGGAGCTTTTCCGTCATCTCCGGCCCGCCCATGCGCTGAAGCTCATTCTTCCAGATGGTGAATTTGCAGCCCTCCCGGAAGCGCGTGCAGTAGAACGATTTCGAGTTCTCCGCGATCTTCCCCTGCCCGCAGACCGGACAGGCGATGCCCAGATCGCGCGGCCCCGCCCTTCTGCGCCCGCGCCGCTCCTCCTTTTCAAAGGGGACATCCGGCGCGCTGCCCGCCTGCTGCACCAGGAATGTCGCCAGCCGCACGATGCCCTGGCGGAACCGCATCTCGGAGTCCTTGCCGCGGGCAATCTCCGAGAGCTCGCGCTCCCAGCGGCCCGTCGTCTCCGGCGAGGCGATCTCCGGCGGCACCGCCTCGATCAGCTGTACGCCCTTGGGCGTCGCCACGAGGTTCCTGCCCGTTCTTTTGACGTAGCCCACCTCGATGAGCCGCTCGATGATCGCCGCGCGCGTGGCCGGCGTGCCCAGCGCGCAGTCCTTCATCTGCTCGCGCAGCTCCTCGTCCTCGATCTGCCGCCCGGCATGCTCCATCTCCGAGAGCAGCGATGCGTCGTTGTGCTCCCGGGGCGGCTTGGTCTGCTCCTCCACGGCCTTCGCGCTGCGGCAGGTGCGCGCATCGCCCACGGAGAGCGGCGGCAGCGCCTGTTCCTCGTCGTCCTTTTTGCGCCGGGCCTTCTGCGCGTCGCGGTAGACGGCCTTCCAGCCCTCCTGCGTCACGCTCCTACCCGTGCTCAGAAACGCGTCCTCTCCGACCCGCGTGACGATCTTCAGCGCATCATAGCAGTGATCCGGGTAGAACACCGCCGCCAGCCGCCGGGCAACCATCTCGTAGAGCCTGCGCTCATCCGGCGTGAGCGCGAGCCCTTCAGCCCGCTTGCCCGTCGGAATGATGGCGTGGTGGTCGGTCAGCTTCGCGTCGTCAAACACGCGCGGGGTCAGCCGCACGCCGTAGCCAAGCGCCGCCTCGCCCAGCGGGGCCAGCTCGCCATCGTAGCTTTCCAGCGTCTTTTTGACCTTGCCCAGCATGTCCCGCGAGAGATACCGGCTGTCAGTGCGCGGATAGGTCAGCAGCTTGTGCTGCTCGTAGAGCTTCTGCGCGGTCGCCAGCGTCTTTTTGGCCGTGAAGCCCAGCTGTGCGTTGGCCTCGCGCTGGAGCGTCGTCAGGTCATAAAGCAGCGGCGGGCGCTCGGTCTTCTTCTCCCGGTCGGCCCGCTCAACGCGGCCCTCCTGCCCGGAAACGCGTGCGGCGATGGCAGTCGCCGTCTCCCCGCTGTCGATGCGCTTTTCGCCCTTCGAATCGACGTACACACCCTTGTAGGCGCCGAAATCCGCGCGCACCGTGTAATACGTCTGCGGCACAAACGCGTCGATTTCCCTGCGGCGCCTGACCAGCATGGAGAGCGTCGGCGTCTGCACGCGCCCGATGGACAGCAGCACGCCGTAGCGCAGCGTATAGGCGCGCGTGGCGTTCATGCCGATGAGCCAGTCCGCGTCCGCCCGGCAGCGCGCGCTGCGGTAGAGCGCATCGTAGTCGGAGGCGGGCCGCAGGGCGTCGAAGCCCGCGCGGATGGCCTCGTCGGTCATCGAGGAAATCCACAGGCGGGACACAGGTTTGCTGCATCCCGCCTGCTCGTAGATATAGCGGAAGATCAGTTCGCCCTCGCGCCCGGAGTCCGTCGCGCAGACGATGTCCTTCGTTTCCTTGTCGTTCATCAGCTTCTTGACGGCGAGGAACTGGCTGCGGGTCTTTTTGATGACCTTCGTCTCCATCCTCTCCGGCAGAATCGGCAGATCCTGCGCCCGCCAGCGCTTGTACTTTTCGTCCAGCTCCTCCGGCTCCTTGAGCGTCACCAGATGCCCGAGCGCCCACGTGACCACATAGCCGCCGCCGACAAGGCAGCTCTCTCCCCGGTCCCTGGCGCCCAGCACGCGGGCGATGTCCCGGGCGACGGAGGGCTTCTCCGCCACGACCAGCGTATGCATGCTTCACCCCTGTTTTCCGGCGTCAGGACGCGCCCTGCTGCAGGCTGGCGAAGCGCGTATACTGGCCCAGCCATGCCAGCTTCACCGTGCCCAGCGGGCCGTTTCTCTGCTTGGCGACGATGACCTCGGCGATATTCTTGTCCTCCGTGTTGGGATCGTAGTATTCCTCGCGGTGCAGGAACATGATGACGTCCGCGTCCTGCTCGATGGCGCCGGAATCGCGCAGGTCGGACAGGATCGGCCGCTTGTCGCTGCGCTGCGCGCCCGCACGGGACAGCTGCGCCAGCGCGACCACCGGGACGTTCAGCTCCTTGGCGATCGATTTGAGGTTGCGCGAGATCTCGCTGACCTCGTTCTGC
>CAMENN010000076.1 GCA_945928315.1 uncultured Clostridia bacterium | reverse complement strand
ACATGGGTTCTCTTTTTTCATCCTCTTGTGTTACCTATGTATTGTACCTCAACACAGACCGTCAGAAAAACAGCGCAGTCATTCCATGAAAACCGGGCAAATCGCCGGCAGGGCGCGCCCGGTCAGCAGCAAAAGCGCCGCCAGCAGCCCCTCCAGCGTCAGCAGATACAGGGAATACCCCCATGCATATGCGGTTTCAAGCGGCGTGCCCGCGGGCGGCGCCATCAGAAACAGGTAGTCCGTCCCCAGCAGAAGGTTGACGCCATATGCCGCAAGCGCAACGCCCTGCATCAGCAGAAACATGCGCGCCGCGCGGCCCCGGCGCACGCGCCTGCCCGCCGCCAGACAGCACAGCGGCAACACGAGGATCAGCGCGTGTGTCGTGTAATAGGAAGCGTCGAGCAGCGTCTGCCAGCGGCTGACCGCAGGCGCGGGGAACAGCAGCGCCAGCAGCGCGCCCGGCATCCCAAGATACCCGAGGAAATCGAGCCGTCCCTGCCCGCCGCGCGCAGGCAGCGCCAGCGCACACAGCGCGGAGATGCTGCACAGGTGCAGCGGCAGCGCCTCCCGCCAGCGCCCCTGCGCGAGCAGGATGCCCTCCGTCGTCATCAGCGACGCGGCCAGCACCCTTCTCAGCGCACGCAGCAGCGGCGCAAGCCGCCCCTCTCCGCCGCGTACCCACGCGAATGCCGCCGCGCATACCGCCGCCGCTGCCAGTGCCGCCATTTTCTTCCGCCTCCCGGGCATAGCATGGCCCGGTCCGCCGCTAAGTATCCCGCGCCGTCAGACAGATTGCGTCGCTGACCTGCTCGCCAAGCAGCCACCAGCACCCCGCTTCCCGCAGCAGCAGGCTTTCGCTCCACTGGTCGATCATCGCCAACCCCGCCCCTGTTTCCAGCAGCCGCCCAGCCCGTCCTGCCGCATCAAACACCGAGCGCACGCGCAGCGTGTCCGGCGACAGCATGAAGATCCCGGCATGCGTCGCCGCCATCAGCGACCCGCCGTTCCAGGCAAGCGCTCCGGGCATGCCCGGCAGCGCCCGCACGGCACGCACGCCCACGGCATCAAACGCCGTCACGGCCGAGTTCATCGTCTCATCGAGGCTCAGCGCATAGATTCTTCCTGCACGCAGCGCCGCGCCAAAGACCATGCCGCAGGTCGGAAGGCGCCGCTCCGTGCGCAGGCTCTGCGCGTCCAGCACGATCACCTCGCCGCACCCGCCGCCCGCAACGGCGATGCGCCCGCCCGTCTCGTCCAGTGCCATCGCGCAGGGGCTGACCCCCACCCGGTTGAGCAGCAGCGGCGCGCCCGAGCGCGCATCGAGCATGATGAGGCTGTCCGCCTCCCCGCACAGCGCATAAAGCCGCTCGCCGGAGTGCGAGAGCATCAGCCTGCATATGCCTGGGCCGCCCGCAAACAGCCCCGTCGGTACGAGCAAGCGCGCGTCCAGCCGCCAGATCACCTCGCCCCACCGGCTCGCCGCAAACAGGCTCCCGCCGCCCGCGCACAGCGCGCCCGCCCCCTCCAGCGCCATGCGCCTGACGACCTGCCCGCGCGGCAGGGACAGCTCCCGAAGCTCCCCGCCTCCGGAAACGACCACGGTTTCCCCCATGCTCCGCACTCCCCTTCCCGGCTTTCCCGTTCATCGTATGCCGTCCGGCGTTCACATGTCCCGGCGCGAACAATCAGGCAGGAAAAACGCAAAACCCGTCGAATTAAGCAGTATCCCGCCGCCCGCGCGGCGAACACATCAGGAGGAAAACCCTATGCCTACTTATAAAACCCGCGGCGTCTGCAGCCGCGCCATCGACTTTGAAGTGGAAGACGGCATCATCACGTCGTGCAGCTTCACCGGCGGCTGCACCGGTAACACGCAGGGCGTCGCCCGCCTGGTCATCGGCATGTCCGTGGACGAGGCCATCCGCCGCCTGAAGGGTATCCAGTGCCGCGGCGGCACGTCCTGCCCGGATCAGCTCGCCATTGCCCTGGAGCAGTACAAGGCGGAGCACTGAGCAAAAACCGTACATCCCTGCAAGGGGCTGTCAGGCTAATTCCGAACAATCCATAAAGCATTTTTCTAAGGATCACCGGCTTTTTTAAGCTTGGGGCTCTGCCCCAACGCCCCGCCAAAGGGCTTTTCGATCGCCCTTTGGAAACCTTCGGGCGCAACCCCCTTAGTTTTGCTGGATTGTTAGGATTCTTAGCCTGACAGCCCCGCTTTTTGTCTGTTCATGTCATTTTCATGCGGGCACATGCCTGTTTTTTCCTTGTTCTGCTGGATTTCGAGTCGTCCGAGGTGCCGGGAAGGCACCTTTGTCTTCATGCAATCTTAATGCCATCGGCGTGACGCTCACGCGGTATTCATGGCGCGCATGCGATAATGAACATGAATCCACAGGACAAAGGAGTTCCGTATGAAACGTCCCAACCGGCATTTCACGTCTTCACAGATCATCATTCTGGGCTTCGCCGCGGCCATCCTGCTGGGCAGCCTGCTGCTCATGCTGCCCGTCTCCACGCGCGACGGACAGGGTGCCTCCTTCTGGGACGCGCTCTTCACGTCGACCTCCGCCGTGTGCGTCACTGGTCTGGTCGTGCGCGACACGGCAACCTACTGGTCGCTCTTCGGTCAGGCGGTCATCCTGACGCTCATCCAGATCGGCGGCATGGGCGTGGTCACGCTTGCCGTCGCCATCACCATCATCTCTGGCCGGCGCATCGGCCTCAAGCAGCGCAGCACCATGCAGGAGGCCATCTCCGCGCCGAAGGTCGGCGGCATCGTGCGCCTCACGGGCTTCATCATCCGCATGACCGTGCTCTTCGAGCTGGCGGGCGCGGCCGTCATGGCGCCGGTCTTCATCGGGGAGTTCGGCCCGGCAAAGGGCCTGTGGTACAGCGTCTTTCACGCGATTTCCGCGTTCTGCAACGCGGGCTTCGACCTGATGGGCGTGCGCTCGCCCTTTTCCTCGCTGACCTCGTTCGCGGCCAATCCCGTCATCAACATCGCCGTCATGCTGCTCATCATCATCGGCGGCATCGGCTTCACCGCCTGGGACGACATCCGCGCCAACGGCCTGCACGTCCACCGCTACCGCATGCAGAGCAAGGTCGTGCTCACCTCCACGCTGCTGCTCATCGCGCTGCCCGCGCTCTACTTCGCCTTCTTTGAATTCGGCGGACTGCCGGCCGGCGAGCGCCTCCTCGTCTCCCTGTTTCAGGCGGTGACGCCGCGCACCGCGGGCTTCAACACGGCGGACCTGACGCTCATGAGCGAAACCGGCCTGGCCATCGTCATCCTGCTGATGCTCGTCGGCGGCTCGCCGGGCTCCACCGCAGGCGGCATGAAGACCACGACGCTCGCCGTGCTCGTCTCCACCGCCGTCTCCGTCTTCCGCCGCAAGAAGCACACGCACTTCTTCGGCCGGCGCATCCCGGATGAGACCGTTCGCAGCGCCGCCACCATCCTGACCATGTATCTGACGCTGTTCCTCGCGGGCGGCTGCATCATCAGCCGCGTGGAGGGTCTGCCGCTGTCCACCTGCCTGTTTGAAACGGCCTCGGCCGTCGGCACGGTCGGCCTCACGCTGGGCATCACTCCGCAATTATCCCTGCTCTCCCGGGGCATCCTGATTCTGCTGATGTACTTCGGCCGCGTCGGCGGCCTCACGCTGATCTTTGCGACGGTCTCCGGCAAGGCCTGCACCACGGCCCGCCTGCCGGAGGAAAAGCTCACCGTCGGCTGAGGAGGACACCATGAAGGAAAAATCCATTCTGCTGATCGGCCTGGGCCGCTTCGGCCGCCACATCGCCATCAAGCTGCACGAGATGGGCCATCAGGTGATGGCCGTGGACCGCAGCGAGGCGCGCATCAACGCTGTGCTCCCCTACGCGACCAACGCACAGATCGGCGACAGCACGGATGCGGAGTTCGTCTCCTCGCTGGGCATTCCCAACTACGACGCGTGCATCGTCGCCATCGGAGACGACTTCCAGAGCTCGCTGGAGACGGCGTCCCTGCTCAGCGAGCTGGGCGCGCGCAAGGTGATCGCCCGGGCCTCGAAGGGCCAGCAGGAGAAGTTCCTGCTGCGCAACGGCGCGGACGAGGTCGTCTATCCGGAAAAGCAGCTCGCCGCCTGGACGGCCATCCGCTGCACGAGCGACCACATCCTCGACTACATCGATCTGGACGGCGACTACTCCATCTTCGAGCTGGACATTCCCGCCGAGTGGAGCGGCCGGACCGTCGTGGAGCTGGACATCCGCAGGCGTCACGGCATCAACATTCTGGGCATCCGCGAAAACGGCAAGATGAACATGAGCGTCACGCCCGACACCGTGCTGCGCAGCGGCAATTCCATGCTCGTGCTCGGGCACGAGCGTGCCGTGCGCAAATGCTTCAGAATCTGACAACCGCGCATGAGGGGGATTTGCCATGAAAGGGATTGTTCTGATTCTCGTCTTGATCCTGCTGCTCGTCTTCGGCGGTTACGTCATCAAACAGCTCGACGCGGCGCTTGAAACCGTTCAGCGCGATCGCGACGAGCACAGGGATTGATGCGCGCAGTGGAAAAAGCGCCGCCGCTGTGCTACAATAGGAGAAAAACGCGGAGGTGCCTGACGTGCCGCAGCGCAAAAAGGGACAACTGAAAATCTTCTTCAGCTACGCGGAGAGCATCGGCAAGACGGAGGCGATGCTCAAGGCCGCCTGCGCCGCCCAAAAACAGGGGGTGGACGTGCTGGTGGGCTACATCGCCCCGCATACCGCGCCGCAGACGCGCGCGCTGCAGCGCAGCCTTCCCTGCCTGCCGCCCCTGCGCATCGGCGATCAGGAGGAATTCGACCTCGACCGTGCGCTCCTGCGCAGGCCCGCGCTCATCCTTGTCGATGAGCTGGCCCATCAGAATGCGCAGGGCTGCCGCCACCGCAGGCGCTGTCAGGATGTCGATGAGCTGCTCAAGGCCGGTATCGACGTCTACACGACCGTCAACGTCGGCAACATCGAGAGCCTGCACGACACCGTCGCCTCCATCACCGGCATCACAACCTGGGACAGGATTCCCGATTCCGTGTTCGACGGCGCGGATCAGGTGGAGCTCATCGACATCGAGCCGCAGGAGCTCATCGGCCGCCTGGGCAGCCTGTCCATCACCGTGGGCCAGCTCACCGCGCTGCGCGAGGCTGCGCTGCGCCGCTGCGCCGACCGCGTGGCGCGCCTGTCCGACAGGCCGCGCGAACGCAACAGCTATCACACGGACGAGCACATCCTCGCCTGTCTCTCCTCCGCGCCCTCCAACGCGAAGATCATCCGCACCTCCGCGCGCATGGCGCGGGCGTTCAACAGCCAGTTCACCGCGCTCTTCGTGGAGACGCCGGACTTCGCCGTCGCCTCCGAGGAAAACAAGCAGCGCCTGCGCGAAAACCAGCGTCTGGCCGAGCAGCTGGGCGCCAACATCGAGACCGTCTACGGCGAGGACGTGCCCTATCAGATCGCGGAGTTCGCGCGGGTATCCGGCGTGACGCGCATCGTGCTGGGCCGCAGCGTCGTCACCAAGCGTCATCTGCTGGGCAAGCCTACGCTCACCGAGCAGCTGCTTTCCTATGTGCCGGAGATCGACATCCACATCATTCCGGACAGCAGTGCGGACGCCGCCTACCGCCCCCGCCGCGCCAGACAGCTCCGCCTGGACAGCATCCTACTCAACACGATCAAGAGCGCGGGCATCCTCGCGGGCGCGACGCTGCTGAGCCTGCTGTTTTACCACGTCGGCTTCACCAACGCGAACATCATCATGGTCTACATTCTCGGCGTGCTGCTCACATCGATCGCGACCTCGCGCCGGATCTACAGCCTCGTCTCCTCCATCGCCAGCGTGTTCATCTTCAACTTCCTGTTCACGCTGCCGCGCTTTTCCCTCACGGCCTATGAGACGGGCTATCCGGTCACCTTCGTGGTCATGTTCCTGACGGCCTATATCACCGGCACGTTCGCCATCCGCTACAAGGAGCAGGCCGGCCAGTCGGCCAAGATCGCCTACCGCACGAAGATCCTCTTCGACACCGACCAGATGCTCTCTCGCGCCAGCGGCCGGGAGGAGATCATGAACGCCGCCGCGCAGCAGATCGTCAAGCTGCTCGGGCGCAACATCGTCGTCTTCGCCGCGGAGGACGGCGCGCTCGGCGAACCTCAGCTCTTCCCCGCCGGTGAACAGCGCGACACGCGCTTTGATCCCGACCGCGAGCTGCAAACCGCCCGCTGGGTGCTCAAAAACAACCACGCCGCTGGCGCGACGACGGACACACTCTCCGACGCCCGCTACCTCTACCTCGCGCTGCGCGTGGGCGAGCGCGTCTACGGCGTGGTCGGCGTGGAGGCGCAGGGCAGCCCGCTCGACGCCTCCGAGCACGGCATCCTGCTCTCCATCCTGGGCGAATGCGCGCTGGCGCTGGAAAACGAAAAGAACGCGCGCGAAAAGGAGGCCGCGGCCATCCTCGCCGAGAGCGAGCAGCTGCGCGCCAACCTGCTGCGCACGATCTCCCACGACCTGCGCACGCCGCTGACCACGATCTCCGGCAACGCGAGCAACCTGCTGAGCAACGGGGACAGCTTCGACGAGGCCACCAAGCGCCGCCTCTACTCCGACATCTACGACGACGCGATGTGGCTGATCAGTCTGGTGGAAAACCTACTCTCCGCCACCCGCATCGAGGAGGGCCGCATGTCGCTGCGCACATCGACGGAGCTGCTCAGCGACATCATCGAGGAGGCGCTGCGCCACATCCGGCGCAAGGCCAGCGATCATCCGCTGACCACCGTCTACACCGACGACCTGCTGCTCGTGCGCGCGGACGCGCGGCTTGTGGTGCAGGTTATTGTCAACATCGTCGACAACGCGCTCAAGTACACCCCGCCCGGCTCACGGATTGACATCGCCGCATCCCGCGCGGACGGCATGGCGCAGGTGCGCATCTGCGACACGGGGCCCGGGATTCCGGACGCGGAAAAGGCGAAGATCTTCGACAAATTTTACTGCGGCGAGAACAGGATCGCGGACAACCGGCGCAGTCTCGGCCTCGGGCTCTACCTGTGCAAGGCAATCGTCGAGGCGCACGGCGGCGCCATCCGCGTGGAGGACAACGCGCCGCACGGCACCGTATTCAGCTTCACACTTCCACTCGGGGAGGTAACACTGCATGAGTAAAGTGACCATACTGGTCGTGGAGGACGACGCCTCGGTGCGCAACCTCATCTCTACCACGCTCAAGGCGCACGACTACCGGTTCATCACCGCCGCCACGGGCGAGAGCGCCGTGATGGAGGCAGCCTCGCATAACCCGGACATCCTGCTGCTGGACCTCGGCCTGCCGGACATCGACGGCGTGGAGGTCATCCGGCGCATCCGCAGCTGGTCGAACGCGCCGATCATCGTCATCAGCGCGCGCAGCGAGGACAGCGACAAGATCGACGCACTGGATGCGGGCGCGGACGACTACCTGACCAAGCCCTTCTCCGTGGACGAGCTGCTCGCCCGCCTGCGCGCCACGCAGCGCCGTCTGGCGCTCATCCAGAGCAGCAGCCCGCAGCAGCCCGTCTATGTCAACGGGCAGCTGCGCATCGACTTCGTCTCCGGCTGCGCGTATCTCGGCGAGGAGGAGCTGCACCTGACGCCCATCGAATACAAGCTGCTGTGCCTGCTGGCGCGCAACACGGGCAAGGTGCTCACCCACAAGTTCATCACGCAGAGCGTCTGGGGCAGCAGCTGGGAGAACGACGTCGTCTCCCTGCGCGTGTTCATGGCGACGCTGCGGCGCAAGCTGGAGCGCGGGTCGGACTCCCCGCAATACATCCAAACGCACATCGGCATCGGCTACCGGATGCTGAAGATCGAGGAAAAAGACGGATAAGCATATTTTCTCCGCAGTCCCCCGCGAAAAGCCGGCGCACAAAGGAGCTGTCAGGCTCTTTCCGAGCATTCCATAAAAGCAGCTTTTCCAAGCATCATTGGTCTATTGAGCTTTGGGCTCTGCCCAGCGTCCCGACAAAGGGCTGTCCGATCGCCCTTGGAGACCTTCCGGCGCAAATTTCTGGTTTGTGCCGTGAACGTCCGGATTCTTCGCCAGGCAGCCCTATCCTGTGTAGTCTCCTGCGCATCCCGCTACAAAAAACAAACTCCTGCGTTCAGCAGGAGTTTGCCGATGGTCCTCAGCGGCGTCCGATGGCGCCGTTTTGCCTTACTTGGTGCCGAACAGGCGGTCGCCCGCGTCGCCCAGGCCCGGGATGATGTAGCCATGGTCGTTGAGCTTCTCGTCCATCGCGGCGACGTAGATGTCCACGTCCGGATGATCGGCCTGCACGCGCGCAACGCCCTCCGGCGCGGCAATCAGGTTGACGAGCTTGATGTTGCGGCAGCCGCGCTTCTTGAGGAAGCCGATGGCCGCGGAGGCGGAGCCGCCGGTCGCCAGCATCGGATCGACGAGCAGAATCTCGCGCTCCTCCGCGTCGGACGGCAGCTTGCAGTAGTATTCGACCGGCTCCAGGGTGTTCGGATCGCGGTAGAGGCCGATATGGCCCACCTTCGCGGCCGGCACCAGATTCATGATGCCGTCCACCATGCCCAAACCGGCGCGCAGGATCGGCACGATGGCCAGCTTCTTGCCGGCGATGACCTTCGTCTGCGCGCGGCAGATCGGGGTCTCGATCTCCACCGTCTTGAGCGGCAGATCGCGGGTGACCTCGTAGGCCATGAGCATGGAAATCTCGTTGAGCAGTTCGCGGAACTCCTTGGGGCCCGTCTCCTTATCCCTCATCAGGGAAACCTTGTGCTGAACCAGTGGATGATCTATCACGTGGACCTTCGACATGCGGTGAATCCTCCTTCATGTCCGCGTTCGGCGGATCATGTGTTTTTTCTATTATACCATTTTGCGCGGATGGCGGCAAGAGCTGCGCAAAACTTTTCATGCCGGTCGCCCACGCGTTTTCTCCTCGCTTGACAAGGCGGATAGCCGCGCGCTATACTTATCCATAATACAGACAGATCTTTCCTGAACCCGGAGGTTTTTTCATGCTCAGCAGACCCTTGCTTGAACGGACCGCGTTTTTCGGCATCAGTTGGTACGCGATCCTGATCGTTTGCGCCATCGTCATCGGGCTGATCCTGTGCACGCGCGAGGCGCGCCGCCTGCACCTGCCGCAGGATCTGGTCGTCGATTTCCTGCTCTACGCCATCCCGCTGGGCATCGTATGCGCCCGGCTCTACTATGTGCTGTTCCGCTTCGGCGATTACAGCGATGACCTGCTCTCCATCCTCGACATCCGCAGCGGCGGCCTGGCGATCTACGGCGGCGTCATCGGCGGCCTGATCGCGGCCAGGATCGTCGCAAAGAAGGACAGCGTGTCCGTCCTGACGATCCTCGACCTCGTCGCGCCCGCGCTCGTGCTCGGCCAGGGCATCGGCCGCTGGGGCAATTACATCAACATGGAGGCCTACGGTCTGCGCATCTCCGAGCCGTACCTGCAGTTCTTCCCCTTCGCCGTGGAGATTCCCGTCGGTGAGGTCTGGTACTGGCACATGGCCACGTTCTTCTACGAGTTCTGCTGGGACATGCTCGTCTTTGCCCTGCTGCTCGTCGTCCGCCGTCACGCCCGCAGGAAGGGCGACGTCTTCTGCTGGTATCTGCTGCTCTACTGCGCGGGCCGCACCGTCATCGAGGGCCTGCGCACGGACAGCCTCACGTTCATCAGCGAATTCGTGCGGATTTCTCAGGTGCTCTCGGCCATCGCTGCGCTGGAAGTGGTGATTTACTTCTTCGTGCGCATCCGCGACCGCATCAGCGCCGTCACCATCGCGCCGATGGTCAGCGCCGTGCTGTGCATCGTCACCACGTTCCTGGGAGAATTCGAGCGCGGCGCCTACAGCCTGCTGTTCCCGTTCTCCCAGTGGAGCCTTGCCGCGCTGCTGATCTCCCAGTTCGCCATCATCGTGCTGTGGACGCTCGACAGCCGTCGGTTTGACCTGCATACCGCCCTGCCGCTGCTGCTGTGCGGCGCATTCATCATCGGCCTGCTCTTCGCGGGCATGGGCCGCACGAACGCCGACAACACCTACTACGTCACCCTGCGCCAGTGCGCCGCCATGATTCAGCTCATCCTGTGCGGCTGGCTGCTTTGTTATCCGTTCTGCCCTTTGCAGGAAGAAAGAGTGTGAATGCCATGAGAAACCTGACCATGATGACCGACCTGTACCAGCTGACCATGATGAACGGCTATCTGCACCACGGCATGCAGAACAGCCGCGCATGCTTCGACCTGTTTTACCGCAGGCAGGGCGAAATGACCGCCTATACCCTCGCGGCGGGTCTGGAGCAGGCCATCGAGTACATCCGCGATCTGCACTTTTCGGATGAGGACATCGCGTATCTGCGCAGCGTCGGATGCTTTGACGAGGAATTCCTCACCTACCTGCGCGATCTGCGCTTCACCGGCGACATCTGGGCGGTGCCGGAGGGCACGGTCGTCTTCCCGATGGAACCCATCCTGCGCGTAACTGCGCCGATCATCGAGGCGCAGCTCGTGGAGACGACGCTGCTCAACATCATCGGCCATCAGACGCTGATCGCCACCAAGGCCGCGCGCGTGGTCCATGCAGCCGGCGACGGCGCCGTGCTTGAGTTCGGGCTTCGCCGCGCACAGGGCCCCGATGCGGGCATCTACGGCGCACGCGCAGCGATGATCGGCGGCTGCCGCTCCACGAGCAATGTGCTCACCGGCGAGATGTTCGGCGCGCCCGTCAGCGGCACGCACGCGCACAGCTGGGTCATGTCCTTCCCGGACGAGCTGACCGCGTTCCGCGCCTATGCGGAGGTCTTCCCCGCGAACTGCCTGCTGCTGGTGGACACCTACGACACGCTGGGCAGCGGCGTTCCCAACGCCATCACCGTGTTCCGCGAGCTGCGCGAGAAGGGCTACGAGCCGATCGGCATCCGGCTGGACAGCGGCGATCTCGCCTTCCTCAGCCGCCAGGCGCGCAAGATGCTCGATGATGCCGGCTTCCCGAACGCGAAGATCGCCGCCTCGAGCGACCTCGACGAGGAGGTCATCTGGGACCTCAAGGCCCAGGGCGCGGCCATCGACATCTGGGGCGTCGGCACGCGGCTGATCACCAGCAAGGACAATCCGGCGCTGGGCGGCGTCTACAAGCTCTGCGCACACGAGGAAGACGGCGTGTTTGTGCCGCGCATCAAGATCTCCGAAAACCCGGCGAAGGTCACCAACCCGGGCATCAAGCAGGTCTTCCGCTTCTATGACAATGCGACGGGCAAGGCGCTGGCCGACCTGATCGCGCTGGCGGATGAGGACTTCTCCTCCGGCGCGCCGCTGACGATCTTCCATCCGGAGCACACCTGGAAGCGCACGACGCTGGAGAACTACCACGCGCGTCCGCTGCTCGTCCCCGTCTTCGAGGGCGGCAAGCAGGTGTATGAATCCCCGAAGCTCTCGGACATCGCGGGCTATGCGCAGTCGGAGCTGAACACGTTCTGGGAGGAATACAAGCGCCTCAATAACCCGCAGCGCTACAAGGTGGACCTCTCCCAGAGGCTCTACGACCTCAAGACCGGGCTGCTCGCCCAGCGTGCCAGGTGACGCATGGACACCCGTCTCATGCTGACCGGCGTGCGGCGCATCCATGGCCGGGCGGTGCTCACGCTCTCCACGGGCGAAACGCTGAGCATGCCGCGCGCGATGCTCAAGGAGCGCCCGTACCGAGGCGGCACGCCGTTTGACCGGGACAGCTTCGATGCCTTTCTGCGCGAGCGCGCCTATCCGTTTGCGATGGAAAAGGCCGTCGCGCTGCTGGCCTCCCGCGCGCGGACGGAGAAGGAAATCGCCGACGCCCTGCGGCAAAACGCCTATCCGGAGCAGACCGTCGCCCGCGTGATGGCGCGCCTGCACGAGGCCGGCTACCTCGATGACGAGGATTTCGCCGGGCACTGGGCGGCTTCCCGCGCATCAAAGGGCATGGGCGCGCGCCGCATCCGCATGGAGCTGCGGCAAAAGGGCGTCGATCCGGACACAATCGAGAGCGCGATTTCCTCCGTCGATGAAGAGTACCGGATGGACGGCGCGCTCAAAGCCGGACAGCGGGCCGCGCGCGGACGGGATCTCACGCAGAGCGCGGAGCGCCAGAAGGTGATCGCAGCGCTTGCCCGGCGTGGATACGATTACGCCATCGCACGGGCGGTGCTGGAACAGCTGATGGAGGATATCTGATACTGTTTTGCGTCTAAATGCTTTATACAGCGCGAAGCGAAGTGGGGTCAAGGGGACCGCAGCCTGCCGCCGCCAGTGGCGGAAACAGGCAGGCGGAGCGTCGGGAATCGCAAGGAGCACCGCTTGCGGTGCGACTATGCGAGTTTCCCGGATCACTGCCCCTTGCGGGGACTGGGGTGGAACCCCAAGACAGGGTTTAGGGCGGTAGCCCCAAAAATCCCAGAGAAAACGCAGTCTCAGAGCAGGCTGCGTAGCAGCCTACGATTGAGACGGGCGCTATTCGTAAAGCGGGAATTTAGACGAGAATCAGTATGACATCAGCTATCGCGCAAAGCCTGGAAGGAACGTTGGAGCGCCCCTGTCCAGGGATGAAAGCATCAAAAAGCAGGAACAGAAGAAACCCGTCTTCTGTTCCTGCTTTTCTTTTCCGGGAAAAAAACAGGGCGGATGGCTGACCATCTGCCCTGTCATTCCGGTTTTACTGCTTGACGTTGATGCGGACCAGCGCACGCTGGAGCTTCGCCTCGGCGAGCATCAGCTCACGATTGTCGTTCTTCGCTGCGGCAATGCGCGCCTGCGCCACTTCCTTTGCGTGCTTTGCGCGGTCAAGATCGATGTCCTCCGCCCACTCGAACGTCGTCGCGATCAGGTTGGCCTCGTTGTTGATCATGGCGAGCATGCCGCCAATGCAGGCCGCCTTGCGCACCTGTCCGTCCGCCACGGCGATGGACGCTTCGCCCGCGCCGACCGCCGATACGAAATCGGTATGATGCGCCAGCAGGCATACGTCGCCGTCAATCATGCGCACGCGCACGCGCTCAACCTCGCCGTCAAACAGGAGGCCGTCCGGTGTGCTGATCTTCAGGTGGAACGTACTCATGCCTGCTCACCCTTTTTCGCCTTGGCTACCGCCTCGTCAATCGTACCCACGAACAGGAACGCGCTCTCGGGCAGGTCGTCATGCTTGCCCTCGAGGATCTCCTTGAAGCCGCGGATCGTCTCCTTGATCGGCACATACTTGCCCTCGAAGCCCGTGAACTGCTCCGCGACGCTGAACGGCTGGGACAGGAAGCGCTGGATCTTGCGCGCGCGGGACACGGTCAGCTTGTCCTCCTCGGAGAGCTCGTCCATGCCCATGATGGCGATGATGTCCTGCAGCTCCTTGTAGCGCTGGAGGATGCGCTGCACGTCGCGCGCCACCTGATAGTGCTCCTCGCCCACGACCTCGGGGGTCAGGATGCGGCTGGTGGATTCCAGCGGATCGACCGCCGGGAAGATGCCCAGCGAGGAAATCGCACGGGAAAGGACCGTCGTCGCATCCAGATGCGCAAACGTCGTCGCCGGAGCCGGGTCGGTCAGGTCGTCCGCAGGGACGTAGACCGCCTGCA
>CAMENN010000075.1 GCA_945928315.1 uncultured Clostridia bacterium | reverse complement strand
CTCTCAATGTCTTTATTTTTTCCTCAGGTGTTGCACTTGATATGATAATCTAAGGTTGCCCCTTGACCCCACCAGGGACCAGTCCCTGGACCCTTCTTCGCTTCGCGCGGTTTCAAGATGCTTTTTCCTTAATAGGCATTCCCCGTGAATTCGCGGATGGCGGCGCTGCGGTCATTGCCCAGCACGACCTGCGCCGGGCCGTCCTCCACCACCTCGCCGTTCGCCATGTAGATCACGCGGTCGGCGACGTCGCGCGCAAAGTTCATCTCGTGCGTCACCACGATCATCGTCCGCTTCTCCGCCGCCAGCTGCCGGATGACCGAGAGCACCTCCTGCGTCAGCTGCGGATCGAGTGCGGACGTCGGCTCGTCAAAGCAGAGAATCTCCGGGTCCATCGCCAGCGCGCGCGCAATCGCCACCCGCTGGCACTGTCCACCGGACAGGTTGCAGGGGTATTCCGTCGCCTTCTGCGCCAGCCCCACCTTCTCCAGCAGCGACATCGCGTACAGCTCCGCCTCCTGCCGGCTGCGGCCGAGCACCATGCGCTGCGGCATCACGAGGTTCTTGAGCACCGAGTAGTGCGGAAAGAGGTTGTAGTCCTGGAACACAAGCCCCATCTTCAGGCACAGCCCGCGCAGCGCCTTTTCCTTCACATACTGCGCGCGGCCGTCCACCGTCGTCACCATCGCCTGATTGTCGATGAGGATGGAGCCGCTGTCGATCGTCTCCAGATGGTTGAGGCAGCGCAGCAGCGTGCTCTTGCCGGAGCCGCTGCGCCCGATGATGGCGACGACCTCGCCGCGGGAAACCTGCATGCTGACGCCGCGGAGCACCTTCGTCTCCCCGAAGCTCTTTTGAATGTTGCTGGCCCTGAGCATGGCGGCTCCTCCTTATTCCTTGTAGTAGGACATCCGCCGGTTCAGATAGCTGAACAGCAGCGTGACCAGTCCGTTCATGATGAGATAGAATACGCCCGCGACGAACAGGGGCTCGATGGAGGCGGTGCGGCTGGCCTCGTTCTTGGCGGCGCGGAACAGCTCCGACACGGCGATGACGTTGGCCAGCGAGGTGTCCTTCACCAGCGTGATGACCTCGTTGCTCACCGGCAGCAGCACGCGCTTCACCACCTGCGGCAGCACGATGTGGAAGAACGTCTGCAGGCGGGTGAGGCCGAGCACCTGGCTGGCCTCGTGCTGGCCCACCGGGATGGACTGGATGCCGCCGCGGAAGATCTCTGCGAAGTACGCCGCGTAGTTGAGCGAGAACGCGATGACCGTGGCGCTCAGGCGGTCGATGTTCACGCCGAAGAGGATCGGGATGGCGAAGTAGACCGCGAAGAGCTGGAGCATCAGCGGCGTGCCGCGCATCACGAGGATGTACAGTGAGACGGGCATGCTGACGGCCTTGTGCCGGTTCATGCGCAGCAGCGCGACGAGCATGCCCAGCGGGATGGAGAACACGAGCGTCGCGAAGAACACGATGAGCGTGTTGCCAAAGCCGTCGCTCAGCGTGCCGATGAGCCGCAGCAGGGCCTCGGGGTTGTTGAAGTATCTCATGCGGGAAACCTCCGGCGTTCATGAAAGCATGGAAAGACGTTGGAGGGAAGCCCTCCAACGTCGCGGGTGTGGGGAAAGAAGGCTCAGCGGTACTGCTCGGCGTAGTCGGCCACGACGGTGATGTCGTTGGCAAACCAGTCCGCAGTGATCTTCGCGAGGGTGCCGTCGTCCAGCATCGCGACCAGCGTGCTGCTGACGGCGTCGGCCAGCGTCTTTTCGCCCTTGCGGAAGGCGATGCCGTACTCCTCGGCCTCAAGCACCTCGGGCAGCACGGTGAAGAAGGACGGGTCCTCCTGCTGGGCGATGTAGTAGTTGCCCACGACGGAGTCGATGAGCAGCACGTCGATGCCGCCCAGGCGCAGGTCCATCAGCGCAGTGACGAAGTCGCCGTAGAGCGCGACCTCGGCAACGGCATCCTTGAGCTCAGGCGTGGCGTCGAGCACGTCCACGGAGGAGGAGCCGGCCTGCGTGCCGAGCACCTTGCCCGCCAGATCGGCCATCGAGGTGATGCCGGAGTCGCTGCGCACGACGAGCACCTGCTCGTTGGCCAGGTACGGCATGGAGAAGAGCATCTGCTCCTGGCGCTCCGGCGTGATGGTCAGGCCGGACCAGATGCAGTCGATGTTGCCGCCGCTGAGCTCAAGCTCCTTGGAGTCCCAGTCGATCGGCTGGAGCACCAGCTCAACGCCCAGGCGCGCGGTGACCTCCTTCGCCAGGTCGATGTCGAAGCCCACATGCGTGCCGTCCTCGCCGACGAAGCCCATCGGCGGGTACGCCTCGTCAAAGCCCATGACGAGCTTGCCCTTGGCCTGAATGTCGGCCAGGCCGGTATCCTCGGCCAGCGCGGCGGCGCAGGAGAGAATCAGCAGCGCGGAAAGCAGAAGAACAAACAGCTTTTTCATGATCGGTTTCCCCTCTCTTGTCGGTTTCCTTTATTGATTTATCGCTTTAGCGTAATGAAGTATACCATGAAGACATGCGCCTGTCAAGCCCTGTTTGCGGAAATTTCTCCGGAAAATTCGCAGAGGACCGCAGCGGGCGATTGCCGTTGCAAACGCTCGCCCGCGCATGTATAATGGACCTCATGAAAGGGGGCCTTTGCATGCGCATCCGGTACATTCCGGCCGACCCGGCGGGCAATCTGACGGGGCTTGTGCTCACGCACGTTTCGCAGGAGATGCGGCCCGCGCTGGCGGCGCGGCTGATGGCGGTCTGCCCGGAGGGCTTTGAGCAGATCGCGTTTATCGACGAGGACAGCCTGACCGGCCCGCTGCCGCGCATGGAGATGATGGGCGGCGAGTTCTGCGGGAATGCCTCGCGGGCGTTCGGCTGGTACGCGGCGCAGCGGCGCGGGCGGGGCGAGACGGCGCTTTGCGTCTCGGTGAGCGGCGCGGCGGCGCCGGTGCGTGTGCAGCTCGACGCCGCGCGCGGCTGCGCGTATGCGGACATGCCGCTGCCGTGCGGCTGCGTGCGCATCGGGGCGGCGGGCCGCGCGGCGGACGTCGTGCGCATGGAGGGCATCGACCACGCGGTCGTGACGGGGGAGGCGCCGTCGGAGGCACTGGCGCGCGCGGTGCTCGCCGCGATGCCCCCGGCGCCGGCGCAGGGCGTGCTGTTTTTTGACGGGCGCCGGATGACGCCGTTCGTCCATGTCGCGGCGACGGGCACGGGCGTCTGGGAGAGCAGCTGCGGCTCCGGCTCGGTCGCGCTGGCGTGGCTGCTGTGCCGGGGAAGGGACGACGGGCTGCATGCGTTTGCGTTTGACGAGCCGGGCGGGCGCATCGAGGTGCGCGCGCAGGTGGAGCGGGGGCACGTCACCCGCGCAATGATGGGCGGATGCGTGCGCATCGGCGGGGAAAAGACGGTGGACATCCCGGATTGATCCGGCAGGAGGCGGCTCCCGCCTTTTTCTTTTTTGCGTGAATACTTTCCACCCGTTTCTCCGTCTATACCCATGAACACCAACGAAGCGCGCAAAGGAGGTTTTCAGCGTGACGGTCGAGGAGCTCATCGATCAGCACGGCGATGACATATTGCGGCTATGCCTGCTCTACATGGGCGAGCGGCAGCTGGCGGAGGATGCGTTTCAGGAGACGTTTGTGCGGGCATGGCGGCATCTTTCCGCCTTCCGCGGCGAGAGCAGCGCCAAAACCTGGCTCTCGCACATCGCCGTGAACGTCTGCCGGGATATGCTGCGCACGCCCTGGCTGCGCATGCGGCGAAGCGTTCGCAGCGTGGAGGAGATGGAGCATCTCCCCGCACCGGACGCGACGCCCCGGCATGAGCTGATGGACGCCATCCGCGCCCTGCCGGACAAATACCGCGAGGTCATCGTGCTGGTGTATGTTCAGGACATGAAGCTGAGGGAGGCCGCGGCGCAGCTGCGCCTGCCGGTGCCCACGGTTTCGACGAGGCTGCGGCGCGCACGGGCGCGTCTTGCGCAGCTGCTCTCGGAGGAGGTTGACGCATGAATCGGGATGAACTGAACCGCCGCCTGCATGAGGAAATGACGGATGTGCGCGTCTCCCCGGCGCTGCGCGGGCGAACGCTTCTCGCGCTGCGGGGAAAGGAACGGATTGTTGTGAAACGTAAATGGACAGTGGCGCTCGCGGCGGCGCTTCTGGCGGTGCTGCTTTGCGCGGTGGCGCTGGCGGCAGTGGGCCGGTGGGGGATGCTCGACTTCATCGGGCGCTATCAGAATACCTATATCCCGCAGGACGCGGGGGACTATGTGCAAAGCGACGTGGCGGCGTTTGCGCAGGACGGCCTCGCGGTGAACGTCCGCGAGCTCTACTACGACGGGCGCACGGCGCGCATGACCGTCGACGTGTCGGCGGAGGATGCGCTGCTGCTGGGCGAGGACACGCAGATGGACGACGCCTGGGGCGGGCTCACCGGGCAGGAGAGCGATACACGCACCGTGCTGGACGTCTGGCATGCGCGCGGGGAGGCGCGCGTCCTGCGCGTCGGCCTGCACACCGCGGATGTCGAGCAGGGTGCGGCGGACGCCTCGCTCGACTGGGTGCTGGGCGAGGACGGCGTGCTGACCTGGTATATCGAGCAGCGCTACGACGACGACCGCCCGGCGCGCGAGGTGACGCTCACGGTCACCGCGACACCCTATGCCGACCCGGAGGCGGGCGAGGAGAGCCTTGACTGGGACCGCCGCGCCGTGCTGGAAAAGACGCTCACGCTGACGGCGGACGGCGATACGGACATCTTCGTGAGCGCGGAGCCGGCGGTATATGCCGATGCGGGCGTGCGCGTGGACTGCGTGCGCATCGAGGTGAAGCCGCAGGAGCTTGTCGCTACGGTCGAGTTCACGGTGATCGACGAGGCGGCCTTTGCGGCGACGGACGACGGGCTGTGGTTTGAGTTCATCGACCCGCAGAGCACCGAAACGGCGTACGCGTCTCAGCGGCTGACGGGCGGCCTGTCCGGCAGCGACAGCGTGGAGGATCTGGGCGGCGGGCGCTACGTGCAGACGGAGACGCTGGCAAAAAACGAGCTGCGCGACACCTACACGCTGCGCGCCTACAACTGCTGGGAGAAGAACCGCTACGAGACGCACGAATTCATCATGCAGCCGCAGCCCTGACGGAGGATGGACAAAGCGGCGCGCATGGGGTATACTGGACAAAAGAGCGGCGAACGCCGCAAAAGGGAGGGGAACGCATGCAGCGCATACGGATTGTGGAGCTTCCGGCGGTGCGGGCCGCCTGTTCCGGGCCGCCTGTTCCGGGCCGCTGACGGACGAGGCGCGCTTTGCGCGGTTCAACGACTGGTTCAGCCGCTATCACGCGGCGCAGCCCTGCGAGCTGTACCCGCGGGACTTCATGTGGTACAACGAGCGCCTGGGCGCGCAGGAGTGGTTCTATGCGCTGCCAGCGGGTGCGGACGAGCGCGACACAGAGGGCTTTCCGGTTGTCACGCTGCCGCACGGGCTGTTTGCGGTGGCCCCGTGTCTGGACGCGGACCTCGACGGCGCGGCGGACTGGATGCGCACGCGGGAGGAGCTGATCGCCTGGGCGCAGGCCAGCGGGCGGTTCAGGCTGTACGAGAACGGCGAGGGGCGTCCGGAGCGCTATCCGATGTTCCACATCGTCTCGCCGGGGCGGCTGATCCCGGAGGGCGTGTCGATCGAGGACCTGTATCTGCCGATTGAAGAGAGGGAATGATTCGCGGAATACTCGGAAAATGCCTGGCGAAGGCACAGGGCAGCGTGGTGGTGATGCCACGCATCAAGAAAAACGCCTGCCGGAAAAGGACCCCGGCGGGCGTTTTTTGTCTTTCGGGTGAAACGGGCTTTGCAGTCGCCAGAGTCAAATCTGGTTTTGGGGCTCAGAGAGCGGCGCAGATTTGCCTGGAAACGCCGCGCTGTGCTTCACATCCTTTTCTATGGCACTGAAGCGGCTTTGTCAGAACCGGTTTCGTCGCCCCGCTACCAGGGTGACTGCCGGTTCTTGCTTTTTTCTTTTGGTGGAAAGGGGGAACGTTGGGGCTGCCGCCCCAAACCCTGCCTGAGGGACTGAGTCCCTCAGACTCCCCCTCTTCGCTTCGCGCGGTTTCAAGCGGGTTTTCATTCAAAAGCCGCCTCGAGCGGCCCGCGTTCGCCGACGTAGACCGGCAGCGCGTGCGTTTCCACGGCCGTCTCCCCGGCGAGCAGACGGCAGGTGAGCTCCAGCGTGCAGGGGACGTCGGGCAGCTGCGCCTCGATCACGCCCAGCACGCCGCCGCCCGCCGGGCAGTCCGCCTCAAGGTGCGCGAGCGTGCCGCCCTGCATGTCCTCGAGCGTCACCTCGGCGCGCAGCGGCCGCATTTCGTCCCCGCTCACAAACGCCTGCACCGTCGCGCTGAACCGCGTCCCCGTCCACCATGCGCCATAGAGCGGCAGCGCGGAGAGATGGGTCGGCGCGAGCGCGGTGCGCAGCGCGTCACGGATGTCGTCCTGCTGTCCTTCGCCCGGGGCGCACAGCGGTCCCCCGGCGCGGCCTTGCCGGATGGCCTCGGCGCGCAGGCGCACGCAGACGGCCCGCAGCCAGGCGAGCACCTCCTGCCTGCGGGGATGATCGTCAACCGGGCGTCCGGCCGCCTCGGCCAGCAGCTCCGCCGGGGTCATGCCGGGATCGGGCGCGCGCAGATACGCCGTCATGCCGCACAGCTGCCAGGCGCAGAGTGCCGGGTCGGGCGACTGTGTCCGTTCAGCCTCGGCGAACGTGACGCAGGGGAACCGCGCGATGCGCGCGCGGGCGCTTTCGTCCGCGATCTGGCGCACCGCGATGCCTGCGCGGGTCAGCGCGGCATAGAGCGCGTCCGGCGCGGACACGGGCATCAGCACGGACGTGACATGCAGGTCCGCAAGGCGGTCAAGCAGCATCTGCGGCGGGAGGAGGCATTCCCCCGGCGTGAGCGGCAGCCAGCTCCTGGCGGGCGCGCCGCCATAGCCGTACATCAGCGCGCGGCTGTCGCAGGGGGCGACGGTGTCCTCGCGGCGCAGCGTGAGCTTCACGGACGGCGCGGCATACGGCCTGCCGGGCACGAACGCCTCGCCCGGCACGCTCATGGAGAGCTGCACCTGGCGGGTTTCGCCCGCGCAAAGGCGCAGGGATACCGCACGGGCGGGCGGCATATGCTGGGCGTCGGGGGCGGTGGACGGGCAGGGCTGCGCGATCAGCTGATATGTTCCTGCGCGCAGGACCGTGACCGTGGCGTCGAGGCTCAGCAGCCGGGCGGGCAGCGGGCGCAGCACGACATCGCCCAGCATTGCGTCCGTGATGACGCAGAGCATCACCGGGCCGCAGATGCCCGCAGGCCGCCGGCCGTCAAAGCGCAGCGTCACGCGCAGGCGCTTCTGGCTGCGCAGCGCGTCGCTCAGGTCGATCGACAGCGGACCGTCGCCGAAGCGGCACAGGCGCCGGGGCGGGGCGTCGGGCCAGGCGGGATTGGACAGCAGCGCCTCGCCGCTGCCGCTGACCATCGACAGGCGCAGCACGGCGCGGTCGCCGCACAGCGCGCTGAAGTCGATCTCGCGGGAGAGGGACGCCTCGCCGCGCACGTCCTCCGGCAGCAGCGCGGGCACATCGAAGGGCGCGCTCTGCTGCGCGGGCTGCGGCGGCTCGTCCTCCTGCGCACCAAGCAGGTCGGCAAACGCGGAAAGCCCCTCCGCGCCGGGCAGCGTGAAGGCGTCGTCCGCCCCGCGCGCGTCCAGCAGGCGGTCGGGCAGCGCGTCGGCCGAGAGCGTCCATGCGCGCAGCGGCAGGTTCATCGCTGCTGCGCGGCGAGCGCCTCTTTGGCCATGAGCAGGCCGCAGATCGTCTTGCCGTCGCGGATTTCGCCCCGCATGATCATCGCCACGGCCTCCTCGAGCGGCATGCGCACGAGGGACAGGAACTCGTCCTCATCCGGGTGCGTCTGGCCCTGGGACAGGTCCTGCGCCAGATAGATGGCGATCTTCTCCGTGCAGAAGCCCGGCGTGGTCAGCAGCGAGGTCAGCAGCGTCATGCGCCCGGCGCGCAGGCCGGTTTCCTCCTCCAGCTCGCGCACGGCGCAGTCGTGCGGGTCCTCGCCTGCGCTGTCGAGCTTGCCCGCGGGGATCTCCAGCGTCACGCGGTCGACGGCCACGCGGTGCTGGCGCACCAGCAGCGTCGTCCCGTCCGGATACACCGGCACGACCGCAGCCGCGCCCTTGTGCACCACGATCTCGCGCGCAGCCGTGCGCCCGTTGGGGCAGGTCACCTGCCAGCGCTCCACGTGCAGGATTTTGCCGTCGTAAATCGTCTCGCTCGAGAAGGGAATCTCCCGGATGCTGTTTTCGTCCATCGTGCATTGCTCCTTTATATGTCAATCGGTTGGAAGGGCGTCGGTCCCGGGCATGCGGCGGCGATGTCCCGGGGAGAAAAAACCACAAGGATATTATTCGGCCCGCGGGGAAGAATCCCTGCCCGTCATTCGTTATATACACGGATGGCAGGGGTGTAAATCCCCGGCAAAAGCGCCGCCAAGGTTGACAGCCGCGGAAAGACGCTATAAAATTGATGCAAAGCATGTCCCGGACAGGGGCCGGGCCTTCCTGCGCCCCGACCGTTACGCGACGAAACCGGCATGATGCCGGCTGCATCACCGACGAAGTGCTGTACATCCCGTTGCTTTGCGACAGAGGCCGGTACTTTACAAAAGGATGGATTGAATAAAAGGAGGAGATTCCATGAAAAAGATCACCCGCGCTCTGGCGGCTGTGCTGCTGTGCGCACTGCTCATGCTCTGCGCGCCGTTTGCCGCGGCGATGGAGGGGGTGACGGGCGCACAGGTGCAGATCTGGCTCGCCGACGGGTCGACCCAGGCGCTGCCCGTGCAGATCGTGACCACCTCGCTGGGCGACGTGGTATACTGGGTGGACCAGACCGTGCTCACCGAGGAGCAGCGCGCGGCCCTGACGGGCGGCGTGCTCCAGCTCGTCAACGAGAACGGGGAGATCGTCTGGCAGCAGCCGCTCGCCATGGAGGGGCAGACGGAGCTCGTCTCCGATATGCCCATGCAGGTGGCCAATCCGGAGAACCCGGAGGATGCCTGCACCGTGATGCTGGGCGACTGGATTGCCGCCCCGGCAACGGCGGAGGAGGCCGACATGGTGCTTGCCCAGTTCGGCTTTGCGACGCCGGAACCGTATATTCCGGAGGAGACCCCGGAGCCGACGGAGGAACCGACGCCGGAGCCGACGGAGGAGCCGACCCCGGAACTGACGGAAGAACCGACGCCGGAGCCGACCCCGGAACCGACGGAGGAACCGACGCCGGAGCCGACCCCGGAACCGACGCCGGAGCCGACCCCGGAACCGACGGAGGAACCGACGCCGGAACCGACCGAGGAGCCGACGCCGGAACCGACCTCCGAACCCGAACCGGAGCCTGTTGTGCCGGACCACGTCCCGCTGTATGTGACGGCGGACGGCACGGCGGAGGTGTACGAGGGCGCATCCTGGAGCAGCACCGTGACGCTGGAGGTCAATGGCAGCGACGTCCTCGCGGTGGAAGGGTACATGGCCGACGCGGACAACGCGATCTGGTGGGCGGTGCGCGACTACCGCACCGGCCTGACCGGCTACATCCGGTCGGATCTGGTGATCGAGTTGGACAATGACACCGCTGCCCGGGCGATGGCGGCCATCGACGGGGAGAAGAACCCGGTGGTCCCGGAGGAGACCGAGTCTCCGGCAATCCCGGAGGAGACCGAGTCTCCGGTGGTCCCGGAGGAGACCGAGTCTCCGGCAATCCCGGAGGAGACCGAGCCCCCGGTGGTCCCGGAGGAGACTGAAGCGCCGGTGATCACCCCGCCGCAGTTCGTCGTGCCGAATCAGGACCTGACGAACCTGCGCTCCGCGCCGTACATGAGCGAGGCGACGGAGTTCGTCAAGGTGAACGCCGGTGACCTGCTGATCGTCGACGGCTATGAGGTTGCGGCGGACGGAGAGATCTGGTGGCACGCGACGGATTACCGCACGCAGGAGACGGGCTATGTCATTTCCGGCGTCGTGAGCGAGGCGGATGCGGCGGAGGCCGCGCTGCGCATCGCGGCGATCGACGCGGAAAAGCAGCAGCCGGAGGAAACCGAGTCCCCGGTGATCCCGGAGGAAACCGAGTCCCCGGCAATCCCGGAGGAAACCGAGTCCCCGGCAATCCCGGAGGAGACCGAGTCCCCGGCAATCCCGGAGGAGACCGAGTCCCCGGTGATCCCGGAGGAAACCGAGTCCCCGGTGGTCCCGGAGGAAACCGAGGCCCCGCAGGTCCACAGCGGCTACGCGGTGACCAGCGGCCAGAACGGAACGAACAACCTGCGCGCGGAGCCGGATTCCGGTGCGAAGTACACGCAGTACAAGAACGGCGAGCTGGTGCTCCTGGGAGAGGCCCTTACCGATGCCAGCGGCAATACGTGGTACCCCGCCACCATGCTCAGCACGGGCGAGACGGGCTACATGCGCGACTTCCTGCTCACCGAGCTGAGCGTCGAGGAGGCGCAGCGCAGGCTGGAGGAGCTGGCCGCGAAGCAGCCGGAGGAGACGGAGTCCCCGGTCATCCCGGAGAAAACCGAGTCCCCGGAGGAAACGCAAGCGCCGGTGATTCCGGAGAAAACCGAGTCCCCGGAGGAAACCGAAGCCCCGCAGGAAGGCGGGGAGGTGACCTTCCCAGCCTACGCGATCACCGTGGAGCAGGAGAACAACGCGGCCATCGTGCTGGTGGAGGCGCCGGACGCCGATCCGCCGATGACCGGCAAGGTGACGCTCATCTCGAAGCCCACGCCGCTGGAGCTGACCGGCTCGGCGACCGGCGAGGGCGGCGTCGTGTGGTATCAGGCGCGCAACATGTGCGCGGGCGATTCCGGCTACATCCCGGCGTACAAGGTGCGCCTGGTCAGCTATGACGAGGCGGCGCTGGCCGTCTACGAGATCGACCAGATTCCGGCGTACAATCCGCCGGCTGCGGAGGAGACCGAAACACCGGAGGAGACGCCTGAGCCCACCCCGACGCCCGAGCCGGACACCCCGCAGGAGCTGGCCGACGGCGAGGTCTGGCACTACGGCCGCACGACCAAGGAGGCCGTCAACTTCCGCAAGGGCCCCGGCACCAAGTACGATACCCTGGGCAAGGTCGCCAAGGGCACCGCGGTGTGGGTCATGGAGAAGGACGGCGACTGGTGCTATGTCCGCGTGATGCTCAATGGCAAGAAGACCGACGGCTACATCATGAGCGGCTACATCGAGCTCATGGGCGAGCACGAGGAGGCGGCGTACATCGCCTCGCTGGATGATCCGGAGGTTGCGCCCGAGCCGGAGGAGACGCCCACGCCGGAGGTGACGGAGCAGCCGGAGGACACGACCGCGCCGGAGGTGACGGAGAAGCCGGAGGAGACCCCGACGCCGGACGCGACGGAGAAGCCGGAGGAAACGACCGCGCCGGAGGTGACGGAGAAGCCGGAGGACACACCAATCCCTGTGCCGGAGGACACTGAGACGCCGGCCCCGCAGGACATCGGCACCTATGCCTGGGTGATCGCGGACAGCACCGACGTGCGCAGCAACACGGACGACAATGCCGCGTCGCAGACGCGCCTTGCCGCGAACACCGTTGTGTACGTCTCCCAGCGCATCGCGGGCGCGACCGGCATCTTCTGGTATGACATCTCCTACGGGGAGAACCAGTGGGGCTACGTCCACGAGGACCAGCTCCGCCTGATGAGCGACGCGGAGGTTGCGGCGTATCTCGAATCGCTCGCGACGCCCACGCCCTCGCCGGAGCCGACCCCGACGCCCGTGCCCACCGATACCCCGGCCCCGCAGGAGCTGCGCATCTACGCGCGCGTCATCAACAACGGCACGCCGCTGCGCGGCAACCCGAGCGCTGACGCATACCTGCAGGACATCCTGAATGCGGAGGACGTCGTCTACATTTTCCAGAGCCAGACGGCCGCCGACGGCATGACCTGGTATCTGGCGCAGTACAGCGGCCAGTGGGGCTACATCCGCGCCGACCTCGTGCGCCTGATGGGCGAGCAGGAGACGCAGGAGTACCTCGCCGCGCTGGAGGCCGCGATGGCCACCCCGACCCCGATGCCCCAGACGACGCCGGAGCCGGTCGGCCCGAACTCCACCAGCGCCTACGCCAAGCTGATCAAGGACGCGGTGAACCTGCGCCGCACGCCGTCCGCTTCGGGCACGTCCCTGGGCCGCATCGCGATCAACACGCTGCTGCTGGTCACGGGCGAGGAGTATGACGGCACCTACACCTGGTATCAGATCAATTACAACGGGCAGGACGGCTATGTCCGCAGCGACATGTGCCGGATGCTGACGATCGCCGAGCTTCAGGAATACCTGGCCCAGCAGGCGCAGACGACGCCTGTGCCGGGCGCCGGCGTTTCCACCACCCCCAACAGCAGCAACAACGTGAGCTATGTCATCAATGGCTCGCAGCTGCAGGACCTCATCCCGGTGGACGACAGCTGGACGAACAACGTCATCAGCGGCATGCCCAGCTACGCCACGGCGACGCCCGATCCGAACGCCACGCCGAGCCCGGTCCCGGTGGATCAGCCGGCTGCGCTCATCAGCAGCAGCGGCGATCTGACGGTGAGCGGCGTGCCGTCTGCGACCGAGACGGGCGAGTTCACCGTCTACGGCAAGACCAAGGCATATACGACCGTTACGGCGACGGTGACCATGGAGGTCGAGAGCGCTGCAGCGGGCTACGGCTTTGAGCTGATCGGCAGCGCGATCGCCGAGAGCACGCAGACCGTGACGCGCACCGTCGGCCAGACCGTGTCGGACGGCAACGGCGCGTACACGATGGACGTGAGGCTCCCCGAGCCGGGCGAGTACATCATCGAGTTCACCGCTGACACCGCGTATGCGCGCTACGGCGTGACCTACGAGGGAGAGAGTGCACTCACCGAGCCGACGCCCCAGCCCCTGCCGACCGCTGAGCCGGTCGAGGAGAAGAGCGGCCTGGGCATCATGCCCTTTGTCGTCGGCGGTCTGCTGATCGTCGCGGCGGCCGCGGGCTATGGCGTCTACGTCTACCGCCGCCGCAAGGAGGAGGAAGAGGAGGAAGAGGCCGAGGATGACGAGGAGGAGCTGCTGCGCGAGCAGATGAACCAGCAGCGCGTGCGCCGCGCCCAGAGCGAGGGCATGGCCGCCCGCACGCCGGTGCCGCCTGTCGCGCCGAAGGCCCCGACCGCGCCGACCGCCCCGAAGGCTCCGGCCGCTCCGAACGCTTCGGCCGCGCCGAACGCTTCGGCCGCGCCGAACGCTTCGGCCGCGCCGCGCATGCCGCAGAGCCAGGTCGGACAGGTGCCCTCCTACATGAGAAACAGCCCGACGGGCACGGCCGCGCAGCCGAATGCGCAGCGCGTCAGCCCGTATGCCAAGCCGGCCGATACGGCCCGCGCGGCCACGACGGCCACGCCGCTTCGCCCGAACGCCCCGACGGCCCCGGTCGCCCCGACGGCCCCGGTCGCGCCGACGGCCCCGACGGGCATGAAGCCCCCGGTCGCCCCGACGGCTCCGACCGCCCCGACGGCTCCGACGGCTCCGACCGCCCCGACGGCCCCGGTCGCCCCGACGGCCCCGGTCGCGCCGACGGCTCCGG
>CAMENN010000074.1 GCA_945928315.1 uncultured Clostridia bacterium | reverse complement strand
AAGGCCATCGTCTCGCCCAGGTTGCCGCCGCCGTTGTACATGTCGCAGAAGATGGAGCCCATCTCGCCGGCCTCGAACAGGCCCTCGATGGGCAGGCCCTCGGTGTTGATGACCTGGCCGAACTTGTTCTTGCGCGGGCCGCCCTGCGTGTTGAAGTAGGTCGGGCCGATCTTGGTGGCGTAGAAGGGGCCGGTCTTGACGGGCACCATGGTGCTGAAGGGACGGCCGTAGTCGGCGTCCTCGCCGGCGTCATAGCGCTTGTTGTAGGCGGCGACGGTCGCCACGAAGCGCTCGGTGCTGAAGTCCGGAGCGTCCTTGCCGCCCTCGGAGTTGCGGATGGCCTCGGCCAGCTCCTCGAGCGTCTCGCCCATGAGGACCTCGCCGGTCGCCAGCTCGTCCACATAGCCGTCGGAGAACGCGCTCACCAGCTTGTTGCCGGCGGCGAGCTGATCGGCATCCTGCACGAGGTAGGCCGGCAGCGGCATCGGCGTGGAGATCCAGCGGCCGCCGATATAGATGCGGCCGTGGCGCGCAGCGGCAGCCTCGTTCATGAAGCGGTCGCCGCCGAGGCCGACGAAGATGCCCGACTTGGAGTTGGGGCCGCCGAACAGGGACACGGTGTCCAGATGCGGGCGCTTGTGCGTCCAGGTGAAGCCGGCGGAGTTGGACATGTGCCACAGGTCGGCGCCGGCGCTCAGCGCCATCTTGATGCCGTCGCCGTCGTTGTACAGGCCGCCCTGCTGATGGACGTACGGCATCTGCAGGTAGCTGGAGATCATTTCCTGATTGTGCTCGAAGCCGCCGCAGGCCAGCACGACGCCGCCGTTGACCTTGATCTTCACATCGGCGCCTTCCTTGTTGATGATCACGCCGATCACAGCGCCATCGGCATCGGTGATCAGCTTTTTGCCGGGGGCGGAGAACCACACGTCGATGTCGTGCGCCTTCACGGCGTTCTGGCAGAGGTTGTAGTAGCTGCGGTCAAAGCGCGTGCCGGAGGCGGTCAGGCACAGGCAGTGCTTGCTCGCCGGAATCTCCGGGAACTCGTCCCAGTTGTAGTACCAGTAATCGGTGCGGCCGACCTTGTACGGGTCAACCAGGTTGCCGTCGGAGCCGTCCGCCTTCTTCCAGGAGGGGTTGTTGGCCTCCATGCCGGCAGAGGGATGCTCGACCGGCGCAACCAGCGCGGGATCGCCGCCCATCGGGCCGACCATCCAGCTGTAGTTCTCCTCGCAGCCCTGGCAGTACGCCATGACCGCCTCGGGATCCCAGTTCTGGAACTTGCCCATCAGCGTGGTCAGGTACTCGTAGAGGCCCTCGGCGTCGTCGGTCGCCATGACGAACTGACCGGAGACGGCGGTGTTGCCGCCCTCGGCGCCCTCGGGCGCCTTCTCCGCCAGCAGCACCTTGACACCCTGCTCGGCAGCAGCGACAGCCGCGTTCGCGCCGGCTCCGCCGTAGCCCAGGACCACAACGTCATATTCCGCATCCCACTGGATGCCGTCCTTCTCTTCGGCAAGCGCAGAGGCGCCCATCACGCCCATGCCGATCGCGCTGGCCGCCACGCCCTTGAGGAATCCTCTGCGGGAAATCTTGTTCATATCCGTATCCTCCTTGTGATCAAATTGACTGCGCAAGGCAGTCTCTTTGTGCAAATTATATAGGGGATACGGTTGCTTGTCCATTAGAAATGCTGTATAATAGTGTGAACGAAAGATTTATACTCCAAGGAGATGCGCAAATGGATATCAAGCAGCTTGAGTCCTTCGTCTGTATCGCTCGAACGGGCAGCATGACCTCCGCCTCGGAGGTGCTGTATCTGACCACCCCTGCGCTGGCCCAGCAGCTCAACCGGCTGGAGCGCGAGGTGCGCGTGCCCCTGTTCACCCGCAGCCCGCGCGGCATGACGCTCACGCCCGCAGGCGAGGTCTTCCTCGAGGACGCACAGCAGATTCTGGAGATGACGCAGCGCATGCTCAACCGCTGCCGGGAAACGGAAGCCCGCGCGGAGCACACCGTCTGCATCGGCTCCATCAAGGGGCTGGTGCCCGACTTTTACCCGGGCATCCAGCACGCGGTGCGCAGCCACTGCCCCGAGATCCAGCTCGAGCACATGGAGGACACGCTCGAGGGGCTGTGTCAGGCGCTTTTGGACGGGCGGATTGACGCCATGGAGCTCTATGACGCGCCGATGACGCGCTCGCCGCTGCTGCGCTACATCCCGCTGATCTCGGAGGGGCGCAGCTGCCTGATGATGCCCGACCATCCGCTCGCTTCGAGAAAGAAGATCACGCTGGAAGACCTGGTCGACCAGAACGTATACATCTATGAGTTTGCCCGCGTCCCCGGCCTGAAGGAATACGTTCAGACGCATTGCCCCAAGGTTCAGATTCGCTGCGAGAACGCCCCGGCCCCGCAGAACGTTTCCAGCTACTATATCACGCTGAAGCTGTGCGGAGACGGCGGCATCTGCCTGATCACGCCCCACTGCGCTGGCTATTTTGCACCGCTGGTCGCCGTCCCGCTGGACATCCCCCTGACCTGGAGCGCGGGGCTGGTCTGCCGCCGGGTCATGCGCAAGCCGATGCAGACCGTGCTCGACGCGACCCTGCTGGAATACGACGCGGCAGGGCTGCAGGCGCCGGAAAGCGCCGCGCGGTGAGGACGTTCCCTCACCCCTCCATCCTTTCTCCCATGCTCAGCTTGAGCAGGGCGTCGGCGATAAAGCAGCCGTCCTCGACCGAAAAGTCCAGCATGCCGTCGTAGCGCGCGACGATGCTGCGCACGACCGGCACGCCCACGCCGTGATCCTCCGCGTGCGCCTTTGTCGTGGACAGGCGCGGGTTCTCCGCCAGCACGTCGTGCGAGACGCGGTTTGTCACCCGCACGCACAGGTAGTTCTTCGCGCAGCCGATGCGCACGCTCACGGCCGGGCTTTCGACGTCGCGCGAGCCCTCCAGGGCGTTTTCCAAAAGGTTGGCAATCAGCGAGCACAGGTCGCTGTCGCGGATGGGCAGGCGCGGCGGCAGGTGTGCGTCGATGGTCAGCGGCACGCCCGCGCGGGCGGCCTGCGCGCGCTTCTGGCTGAGCACCGCGCTCACGACCACATGCCCGCAATCGACGCTCTCCTCCGGCTCCTCCTGCGGGAACAGCTGCGAAACGTACGCGCGCAGCCCCGCCAGATCGCCCGCGTCGCACAGCGCGCGGATGACCAGCGCCTGATTGGCGCGCTCGTGGCGCTGCGTGCGGATCTCGCTCATCAGCTGCTCCGTCTCGCGCATGAGGTGGCTGTCCGCGTGGATGCGGTCGGCGACGGCCCGCAGCGCGAGCTGCTCGCGCGCGGCACGCATGAGCTGCTGGCCCTGGTAAAACGCCGTCATGTTCTGCCCCAGCGTGCCAAGGCTCACCGCCAACGCCAGACCGCCATACGCCGTGAACGGCACCAGCTGCGGCAGCGCGATCATGCAAAGGCCCATGCACAGCGCCGAGGAGAGCAGCAGCGTGAAGACGTACACGCGCGGCGTGTCCTCGCTGTAGCCGCTGCCCAGCCGCCGGTTGACCGGCAGCAGCAGGATCATGCTCAGCTGCGCCAGGCCGATGCGGCTGAAGGCGTCGGTCGGGAGCACCAGGTCCCACAGCGCCAGCTCCGCCGAGTGCAGCTGGAAGTACGTCGTGCAGAAGTACAGGCACACGACGCTCTTGTAGAGCAGATCGCCCCGCAGCGAGAGCGCGCTGTAGAGCGTGGTCATCAGCATGAGGCCGACGATCAGCTCGTGAATGTCAAAGCGGCTCAGCACGTTGAGCAGCAGGCAAAGCCCCGCGCCCAGCGCGAGCACGGCGCCCAGCTCGATGGCAAAGCTGCGCCGCCGCGGGCCGAAATACACCGTCAGCAGCGCGAGCATCTCGCCGAGCGTGATGACGTCAAAGATCTCCTTGAGGGCGATGTTCTGCAGCGTCCAGTCCATGGCTGATGCTCCTTCGGAACGCCTCCTTGCACGCGGCGAGGCGGTATCGGCTGATGGGAATCTCGCGGCGGTCGTCCATGATCAGGCGGCCCGCCTCGATGGAGAAGATGTAGCGGCAGGAGACGACGTAGCATCGGTGCACCTGCAGAAAGCCGTGCGGCTCCAGCTTCTCACACAGCTCGCGCAGCGTGTGGCGCACCTCCAGCGTGCCGGTGGTCATCACCAGCGTCTGCCGCTTGCCAAAGCTCTCCGCCCACATGATCTCGTCCACCGGCACGCGGACCATGCCCTCCGGCGTGAGCAGCGCCAGACGATCGCGGCCCGCCGCGTGCAGGCTGGCGGCGACGGCGCGCACGGCCTCCGGCAGATCGCTCTGCACATGGCTCTTGCGCACGAAGCGCAGCGGGGAGGCGCGGAATGTCTCGAACACCCGGTCCTCCCGCGCGGAGAGGAACACGATGGGCGTGGCGTCCCCGTGCTCGCGCAGGCCGTTTGCCAGGGCGATGCCGTCCGTGCCTGGCATGTCGATGTCCAGAAACAGCGCGTCAAACGGCATCTCATGCAGGGCCTCCCGCAGGGCTCCGGCGCCGGAATAGGCGGAGACGTCCGCGCTCAGCCCCGCGCGCTCCAGCTCCCGGGAGAGCATCCGGGACAGCGCGGCGAGCGCGGCGGGCTCGTCGTCGCAGATGGCGATGCGGTAATGCAAGACGCTGCGCCTCCCTCTTTGGAATGTTTCTTCCATTATACCATAATCGTTACGCTTTTCGCAATGAGCGCCCTGCCGTTCGTGCCGTATGGCGCGCGATTCGTTCCCGCGCGGTTTACACTGATAAAAAAATCATTTATCATGGGGCCAAAGGGCGGCGGGGGAGCCGCCGCAAAAGCAGAAGGAGGAACGAACATGAGCAAGGATGTTTCCCGCAGAGACTTTCTCAAGGGCGCGGCGCTGAGCGCGCTGGGCCTGGGCCTGATGGGCGGCTCGGCGCTGGCCGAGGGCATGCCGGAGGGCGGCCCCGAAGGGATGCCGGCAGGCGGCCCGCCGCCGATGATGGGCGGCCCGGCGATCCTGTACAACCCCGGCACCTACCAGAGCGAGCAGACCACCGGCTTTGCCACCGTGCTGGTGACGGTGACCTTCTCCGAGAGCGAGATCGTCGACGTCGCCTACGAGGTGACCAAGACGAGCGATCAGGACTTCTTCCCGCAGTTTGAGGATGGAATGAAGTCCCTCTGCGCGCAGATTGTCGAGAAGCAGAGCGCGGGCATGGACGTGGACGTCGTCTCCGGCGCGACGCTGTGCTCCGAGGCCATCAAGAACGGCGTCAACGACTGCATCGTGCAGGCCGGCGGCACCGTCGAGGGCCTTGTGACCGACTACACCGTCTGGCGCAACAAGCCGGAGGACATCGACGAGAGCCTGATCGCCGATGCGGGCGAGTATGACGTGGCGGTGCTGGGCAACGGCTATTCCGGTGCGGCGGCGGTCCTCAAGCTGACCGAGCTGGGCTACAAGGTTCTCGTCGTGGAGACCCAGAAGGAGGAGAGCTTCAACCTGCTGGGCGGCGACGAGGGCTGCGTGAACTCCAAGTATGTGCAGGAGCACTATGGTGCGCCGGAGGTCGATCCGGTCGAGTTCTACAACAACTGGATGCTCAACTGCCAGAACTATGCCAACCCGGGCCTGGTCATGAAGTTCGCCAAGTACGGCGGCGACGCGCTCGACTGGCACATCTCCCGCTACCTCGAGCAGGGCGGCGACACCTCCAGGTGGAACGTGCAGTTCTACTTTGAGAACGAGGGCGAGGGCGACCACGTTCTCGAGGAGATCGGCGCCTACAAGTTCTACAAGCCGACGCTGCGCCCGGAGCAGGGCGGCGTGGCCAAGGTCAACCGCACGTTCTGCGTGAGCCAGGGCACCGAGTACAGGTGGAACTGCCACGCGGAGCGCCTCGTGCAGGATGAGACGGGCGCGATCACCGGCGTCATCTACATTGACAACGAGACGGAGCAGTACTACCGCGCGAAGGTCAAGGCGGTCGTCATCGCCACCGGCGGCTTCGGCAGCAACACGATGATGAAGAACGACCTGCTCTCCGACATCATGTACAACAAGCAGGCGCAGGATACCAGCGCAGGCATGGGCATGCGCGACGGCTCCGGCGTCAAGATGGCCGTTTGGGCGGGCGCCCGCATCGAGGAGAACCCGCCGACGATGGACGGCCGCCAGACCTGGCTCAACAGCCGTCCGGCCGCGCCGAGCTACGGCTATCCGCAGGGCATCTTCATGGACTACACCGGCCAGCGCTTCATGAACGAGTTCTGGGGCCCGATCGAGCACCGCGGCTTCCCGACGTTCTACATGAACCGCGAGCTGATGTTCGCGCTCTATGACGACACGCTGCCGGAGCGCCTTGAGTACGTGGCGTGCAGCCACGGCTCCACGCAGCCGAGCGCCAGCCACCTGGCCAGCATCCGCGAGAAGATGAACGAGGCGTACGCCAACAAGGGCACGCTGACCAACATCGGCGACCTGTCCGTCTATGCGGGCGACACGCTGGAGGAGTGCCTGGGCTACGCGGGCATCACCGACGCGAAGGTCATCGCGAACATGAAGAAGGCCGTCGAGTCCTACAATGCCTGCTGCGCGGCGGGCAAGGACACGGAGTTTGGCCGCGATCCCAAGCTGCTCTTCCCGATCGAGAAGGGCCCGTTCTACCTGCAGGTCTCCGCGGGCGACGCCACCATCGGCAACCTGATGGCGACGATGGGCGCGCTGTGGACCGACAGCGAGCAGCGCGTGCTGGGCGAGAACTGGAAGCCGATTCCGGGCCTGTTTGCCACGGGCAACACGGTGTCCGGCCGCTTCGGCCGCGACTACTTCACGCCGCTGATGGGCGTGTCCATCGGCATTGCGGTCTGCCTGGGCCGCGAGGCGGGTCTGTCCGTCGACCGGTGGATGAAGGACGAGCTTGTCTAATAGCGCTGCAAGTCCGCTGCGCGTCCTTGCAGCGGTGGGGTGACGGAAAACATCATTTCTCGCGCGCCCTACGGGCACACTCCAAATGATATAGGAAGCGGCTTACAGCCGCTCCTCGCGCCGCGCATGTCGCCGCTGCGGATTTCCATGAAGGGGGCTTCGGCCCCCTTCAAACTTTCCCCGGGACTGCATCAAGTGGCTTCGGCCCCCTTCAAGCTTTCCCCGGGACTGCATCAAGCGGCTGTGGCCCCTTCAAGCTTTCCCCGGGGTTGCCAGTACGATGGAAAGCTGGTACAATGAAGGCAGCAAGCAAGAGGAGGAACGACCATGGATGAAGCAAGACGCCGGGCGCTGGAGGCGGAGTTTGACGAGAAGAGCGCCGAGCTCTCCGGCATGATGGGGCAGGTGGACGAGGTGCAGCGGGCGTATGCCCGGCTGGCTCTGGCCCTGCGCGCGCGGGCGGTCAAGGAAAAGGAGAACGCCGCGCGCGAGGAGACCGTCGAGATGGAGCGCATGCTCGCCCGCTGCCAGCAGGCCAAATCCGACCTGGACGCCGCAAAGGCTGCGGGGGATGCGCAGCGCGTCGCTGCGTGCGAGGCGGTCTGCGAGGCTGAGAAGCTCTCCTTCGAGCTGGCGCAGCGCCATGAGCGCGACGCCTGCCGCCGCTATCAGGATGAGCTGCGCCGCCAGGGCTTCGCCACGGAGCAGGCGTACAAAGACGCCTTCCTGACGCTGCCCGCTCAGAAGAAGCTCGAGGAGCAGGTGGAGCCCTTCCGCAAGCGCTACGCCGAGCTGCTCGCCCGGCTGGAGCAGATCAACGCCGAGCTGGAAGCCGAAGTGTAATTCCAAAAACAAAAAAGCTGTCAGTCCGATTCCAGACATTTCAGAAAGAGGTTTTCCAAGGCTATCGGGCATTTTGAGTTTGGGGCTCTGCCCCAATGCCCCGCCAAAGGGCTTTCCGATCGGTCCGGAAATTGCAATAGTCGCAGCAAGCTGCTCCTTTGCAATTCCGACGCTCCGCCCGCCTGCTCCCGCCACTGGCGGCGGCAGGCTCCGGTCCCTTTGGAAACCTTCGGGAGCGAATCCAAGTCTTTCTGGAATCACTGGTTTCTTGACCTGACAGCTTCTTTTTTGGAAAGCTGTTGCAAGCAGCCCCGGGGAAAGATTGAAGGGGGCCGAAGCCCCCTTCGAATGCAATCCGCAGGACCGGCTTTGCCGGTTCGAGGAGCGGCTGCAAGCCGCTTCCTATATCATTTGGAGTGTGCCCGAAGGGCGCGCGAGAAATGATGTTTTCCGCAGCCCCTCCGACGCAAGGATGCGAAGCAGACTTGCGTCGCAAGCGTTACACGCCGTAATGCGCGTTGAGCAGCTCGACGGTCTTCTTCGCGGTGTCCGCAGCCAGGCAGGCGCAGCGGTTGATGCGGCCCGGATCGCTCATGGACGTGATGCCCGTGGCGGCAAAGAACTTGCCCAGCGAATCGACGCAGTTGTTGGAGCCCGGCACGACGGCGGCCAGCGCCGGCTCGCCGCGGTCATAGGCCGGCAGGTCGCTCTCGCGGTACCACTTCATCACCTCGGCGAGGATCGCCTTGGAGTCGGCCGGCTCGCAGACCAGGCCGATGCACGCCGCGGCGCCGCCCAGGCAGCCGCACAGCGAGTTGATGCCGTAGCCCGCGGCGCCGTTCTGGAACATCTTGACCGGGATGCCGTCAAACGGCGCACCCACGGTGTCGGCCAGCTGGCCGATGATCGCATCGGCGACGGCGATGCAGCAGCCGCCCATCGACGAGAAGGACGCATAGGCGCGGTCGGCGGTCGCCTCCGGATCGAGGTGGGACCAGGTGAACGGATGCTCCACCTTCTCGGCGAGCGCACCCATCGGCAGCACGGTGGCGACAGAGGCGGCGACGGCGACCTTGCCGGCGTTCTTCAGAAAATCACGGCGGGACTGAATCATGGAAATTTCCTCCTTCTTCTTGTTCCTCTCAGGGGTATGCGGGAGCGTGCGCAGCGCTCCTCTTGACAATATCTTATCATATGGCCTGTGCCCTGTCAATAATTCCCTGTATTTTTGCGGGAAATACGGACGGCTGTCTGTCTGCCGCGCGACGTCCGGCGGACCGTCTGCCTCTTTCCAAATCGGCCCGGTTGTGCTATGCTATCCCTATCATCAGGGACAGGGGGAATCGACGTGCCCAACTGGACGCAGGAGCAGCAGCAGGCCATAGAGGACCGCGGACACAGCCTCATCGTCAGCGCGGCGGCGGGCTCCGGCAAGACCGCCGTGCTCGTGGAGCGCATCGTGCGGCTCGTGCGCGAGGGCTGCCCGATCGACAGCATGCTCGTGGTCACCTTTACCAACGCCGCTGCGGGCGAAATGCGCCTGCGCATCGGCGAGGCCCTGCGCGCCGCGGCGCAGCAGGAGCCGGAGCTTGCCGGTCAGGTGACGGCGCTCTCCCGCGCGAGCATCTCCACGCTGCACCGCTTCTGCGGCAATCTGCTGCGCGAGCACTTCCATGCGCTCGGGCTCGACCCGGCCTTCCGCATCGCGGACGAGCAGGAGTGCGGCGTGCTCGCCCGGCAGGCGATGGAGGACGCGCTCTACGCCTGCTATGAGGCGGGCGGGGACGACTTCATGGCTGCGGACGCCTGCTATGAGCAGGAGGAGCTGGCCGGCCTCGCCGCGAGAATCTACAAATTCATGATGACCCGGCCCGATCCGTGGGCCTGGCTGGAGCGCGCGGCAGCGGCCTGCGACACGGACGCGGAGGCGCTTGCGGGCGGCGAGGCCGTTGCGCTCATGCTGCGCGACGCCGGGGAGCAGCTCGCCGCGCTGCGCGCCGACGCCGATGCGACGCTCGCACTGTGCCGGGGCGAGGGCGGTCCGGCGCACTACGCCGCCGCCGCGCAGGAGGATGCCGTGCTGCTTTCTGACCTTTCGCAGGCCGCGCAGCGGGGCTATGCGGCGCTGGCGGACGCGCTTTCGCAGGCCGCGTTCGCGGCGCTGGGCCGCAAGAAGAAGGGCGACGTGTTTGACGAGGACATCGCCGATCGCGTGAAGGCCCGGCGCGAGGCGCTCAAAAAGGCGGTCAAGGCGCTGGCCACGCAGTTCTCGCTGAGCCTTGAGGACGCCGCGGGCGATCTGCGCATGACGCAGGCGCCGCTGCGCGGGCTGACGGTGCTCATCCGCACCTACGACGCGCTCTACAGCGCGGCGAAACGCCAGCGCGGCGTGCTCGACTTTTCCGATCTCGAGCACCTGGCGCTGCGCGCGCTTTCGATCCCGGAGGTACAGCGGGCGCTGCGCGCGCAGTACCGCTATGTGTTTGTGGACGAGTATCAGGATTCCAGCGCGATTCAGGAGGCGATCCTCGGCAGCTTCGCCCGGGAGGACGGCTGGTTTTGCGTGGGCGACGTGAAGCAGAGCATCTATCGCTTCCGTCAGGCCGAGCCGTCGCTGTTCCTCGACAAGGCCGCGCACTGGGACCGCGAGGACATGCCGCTGTGTCGGCGCATCGATCTTCAGCGCAACTTCCGCTCCCGCGCGAACGTGCTGGAGGCGGTCAACGCAGTGTTCGAGCGGATCATGCGCGCGGACGTCACCGAGATCGGCTACGACGCGCGCGAGCGGCTGATTCCCGGCCTGCCCGTGCGGGAGGACGACCCGCCCGTCGAGCTGCACATCCTCTACAGGCCGCAGGAGGACGGCGGCGCGCCGGACGACGCGGAGCCGGAGGACGAAGAGGAGGACGGGGATGCCCCGGAGGACGCGGACGGCGCGGACAGCGAGCGCGAGCTGGCGGCCATCGAGCGGGAGGCGCTTGTCGCATGCGCGCGCATCCGCGAGCTGGCCGGCACGCCGTTTTACGACGCGAAGACCGGAACCGAGCGCCCGCTTTGCTATCGCGACATGGCGATCCTCATGCGCGTGTCGCGGGGCAGCGCGCCGCTGGCGGCGGACATCCTGCAGCAGGAGGGCATCCCGGCCTTCTGCGACGCGGGCGAGGGCTACTTCGACATCCCGGAGATCCGCGCGATGATGGCGCTGCTCACGGCGATCGACAACGGCGCGAAGGACACGGCGCTGCTGGCGAGCCTGCGCGGCCCGGCCGCGGGCCTGAGCGACGACGAGCTGGCCGACATCCGCATTCACACGCCGGATACGCGCGTGCCCTATCACGAGGCTGTGCGCCGCTACCGCGAGGAGATGGACGACCCGCTGGCCGAAAAGCTGTGCGCGTTCGATGCGCGGCTGGCCCGCTGGCGGCTGTGCGCGCGCCATATGGGCGCGGACGCGCTGATCGAGCGCATCTATGCAGAGACGGGCTTCGTCGCGCAGGCGGGCGCGCTTCCCGGCGGCGCGGCGCGTCAGGCCAATCTGTACCTGCTTGTCTCCCGCGCCCGGGCGTATATGCAGGCGCAGGGCGGCTCGCTGGGCGGCTTCCTGCGCTATGCGGAGCGGCTGCGCGCGGGCGGCGACTCCATGAGCGCCAGCGCCATCGGCGAAAACGAGGACGTCGTGCGCATCATGACCACGCACAAGAGCAAGGGCCTCGAGTTCCCGGTCGTCTTCGTGCTGGGCATGGGGCGCAGGATGAGCGCACAGAGCCTGCGCGAGCGCGCCCTGCTCGACGGCACGCTGGGCGTCGGCCTGCCCTGCATCGACACGGACCTGCACAGCGAGCGCGACACGCTGCTGCGCCGCGCCATGCGCCTCAAGGCGGGAAGCGAGCAGCTTGCCGAGGAGGTGCGCATCCTCTACGTCGCCATGACGCGCGCGCGGGAGCGGCTGATCCTCATCGGCAGCGCGGGGGCGGAAAAGCCGCCGGAGCGCTGGGAACAGATGGACGGCGCGGCGGCCCTGCGCGGCATGCGCAGCGAGCTCGACATGGTCGCGCCGGTGCTCATGCGGTGCGGCGCGAGCCTGACGATCCGCGAGGAGGAGGTCACGGCGGGCGGTTCGCGCTGGCGCGTGTTCGCGCACGTGGAACAGGCGGACGCGGGCATGACGCGCCGCAGCGACGAGGGCGTAGCCCGGCTCCTTGCGCAGCTGGCTGCGGCGGAACCGGGCGAGATGGGGGAGATCCTGGCGTTCCGCGTCGATGCGGGCACCGCGACTGTGAAAAAGACGAGCGTGAGCGCCGTGCTGAGCGACGAAAAGCGCGCCGCGGACGACGAAATCCACCAGCGCGACATTGAGATCATGCGCCTGCCGCGCTTCATGCAGGAGAAGACGATGACCGGCGCGCAGATCGGCACGGCGTTCCATCGCGCGGTGTGCATGATCGACCTGGGCGCGCTGCGCGGCGCACCGTCCATCGAGCAGGCCATCGGGGCGGAGCTTGCGCGGCTGCGCGGGCTGGGCGTGCTCACGGCGCAGGAGGCGCAGACCGTCACCGTGCCGATGCTCACGCGGCTGTTCGCTTCGCCGGTGGGCGTGCGCATGCTGGAAAGCCCGCGCGTGGAGCGCGAATGGGCGTTCACGTTCAGGCGGACAGCGGCGGACGGCGCGGTGCAGCTGATTCAGGGCATTGTGGACTGCTGTTTTCTGGAAAACGGCAAGTGGGTGCTCGTCGATTACAAGACCGACCGCGACGCGAAGGGCGCGATCGAGCGGCACAGGGGGCAGCTTGAGCTGTATGCGCAGGCGCTGTCGGGCATCACAGGGATTCCGGTCAGGGACCGCGTGCTCTTCCTCGTGCGGCTGGGGGTCGGGTATAACGTCTAACGGCTCATCTGCTTAAAGCCGCGCGAAGCGAGGAAGGGGTCCGGGGACGATGTCCCCGGGCCAGGGGTTTGGGGGATGAAATCCCCCAACATTCCCGAAGCGCGCAGCGCAAAAAGAAACGAAGCCGAACAGCCGCCGGAGGCGGCGCTTTCGGCCGCTGGCAAGCCGCTTAAAGCCGCGCGAAGCGAGGAAGGGGTCCGGGGACGATGTCCCCGGGCCAGGGGTTTGGGGGATGAAATCCCCCAACGTTCCCGAAGCGCGAAGCGCCAAAAAGAAACGAAGCCGAACAGCCGCCGGAGGCGGCGCTTTCGGCCGAAGCCAAGCCGATTGAAGCCGCGCGAAGCGAGGAAGGGGTCCGGGGACAATGTCCCCGGGCCAGGGGTTTGGGGGATGAAATCCCCCAACGTTCCCGAAGCGCGAAGCGCCAAAAAGAAACGAAGCCGAACAGCCGCCGGAGGCGGCGCTTTCGGCCGAAGCAGAGTTGCTTGAAGCTGCGCGAAGCGAAGCAGAGTCAAGGGGCCCGGGACGGCAGCCCCATCGCCCTCTCCCGTTCCCCACGGCGCGCATGTTTTACAGAAATTTAGGGAGGATAATCCCATCGGAAGGGGTTGACAACCGGCCGGTTTGGGCGTACAGTAAACATGGACGCGCACGGGAAATCCACCCGCCGCGCACACTGCCATGGAGGTGAAAGACGTGGACGACTATCCCAGTAGCACCGCGGGCAAACCCCGAGAACGTCTGGCGCTGAGCGCCGAACCGGCTGCGTCTTTCCGCCGTAAGGCACGCCTGTAACGGGCGGACTGTCGGCTTTTTGAAGCACGCAGCGGGTGCTGTGTGCTTTTTTGCGCCCATTTTCGGGGAATTCCCGCATTTTCAACGACAGAAAATGAAGGAGGGAATCCCGATGGAAGAAGAAATCCGCAAGGACTTTATGGAACTGCTCGCGTTCATGGAGGCCGGCAAGCATCAGGAGTTCAAGGAAAAGGCCCGCGAGTGCCTCCCGGTGGACATCGCCGAGGGCCTCGAGGAGGTCGAAGACAGCAGCAAGGTCATCAAGCTCTTCCGCATGCTGCCCAAGGACATCGCCTCGGACGTGTTCTCCTACATGACCAGCGATCAGCAGCAGCTCATCGCCGAGAGCGCGACCAACGCCGAAATCAAGGCGCTGGTGGACGACATGTTCATGGACGACGCCGTCGACTTCCTGGAGGAAATGCCGGCCAACGTCGTCAAAAAGGTGCTCCAAAACGCCGATGAGACCACCCGCGCAACCATCAATCAGCTGCTCAATTATCCCGAAAACAGCGCCGGAAGCCTGATGACCATCGAGTATGTGGACCTGCACGACTACTTCACCGTCCGCAAGGCCATGGACTATATCCGCCGCACCGGCATCGACAAGGAGACCGTCTATACCTGCTTCGTTATCGACGATCAGCGCCACCTCGTCGGACAGGTTTCCCTGCGCAAGCTGATCATCGCGCCCGAGAGCACGGTCATCCGCGACATCATGGACACCAACATCGTCAGCGCCAAGACCACCGACGACCAGGAGGCCGTCGCCGACGATTTCCGCCGCTA
>CAMENN010000073.1 GCA_945928315.1 uncultured Clostridia bacterium | reverse complement strand
GACACGGCGGCGCTTGCGCCCGGGGTGTACGTATGGAGCGCGCGGTATGTGCTGGACGCTACGATCGACAGCGAAGGCAACGTGACTGGCGGAAGCTGGGTGGATACGCCGTGGCGAAACTGCGAGTTTGAGGTGCTGGAGGTGAACGGACAGCTATGAGCCTTGAAAGCGAAATCCGGGTTATCGGCGTCAGATGTGAAAGCGATGGAACGATCCGAAGTGGGAGCCTAATCGGTCGGGGGCCGCAGGGCGCAAAGGGCGAAAAAGGCGATAAGGGCGAGATGGGCCCGCAGGGGCCGCAGGGCGAAAAGGGCGAGACCGGAGCGCAGGGGCCGCAGGGCATCCAAGGCCCGCAGGGTGAGAAAGGCGAGCCGGGCGACCCGTTTACCTACGCGGATTTTACCGCCGAGCAGCTTGCCGCGCTGAAAGGTGAGAAGGGAGAAAAGGGCGATACCGGCGCGCCCGGAGCGACTGGCCCACAAGGCCCGCAGGGTGAGCAAGGAGCGCAGGGAATCCAGGGCGAGACAGGGCCTCAAGGACCGCAAGGCCCGAAGGGCGACAAGGGCGACACCGGCGAGACAGGGCCGCAGGGACCGAAGGGCGACACCGGAGACATCGGCGCGCTCACGATCAACGGCAAGAAGCCGGACGGCAGCGGGGCGGTGACGCTGACGCCGGGTGATCTGGGCGCGGCGACGGCCGAAGAGGTAAGTCAGCTAAAGGACGATAAGCTCGACAAAACCGCAACGGCGGCGGATTCCAGCAAGCTGGGCGGCGTTGCTGCAAGCGATTATGCGCTCAAAACCGAGATGGCCGACAAACTGGATAAGACAGCCACGGCAGCGGACAGCAGTAAATTCGGCGGCGAATTGCCGGAAGCATACGCAAAACATGGCGGTGCAGTCATGGCGAGATTGAGCGCTAAAGTCACAACAACGAGTGATGCCCAACTTCCGCTGATTGAGTTGTTGAACACCAATTCGGATATATTCGAGGTTGCTGACGGCGCGATAAAGGTCAAGCAGGATGGATACTTTATGTATACCGCGTCTGTAATGATTGCAGATGGAGCAGGGACTAATATTTATATTGGTCTACAAGTTCAGAAGAATGGACATCATCTTGCTGATGCGTATGGCTCAACCGGGAGTGCAGGTTTTGGTGTACTTCCAACGCTTACGAGAGTTGCACAATTTGCCGCAGGAGATGTCCTTACGCTATGGTATAAGGGGAGCACAAGCACCAATATAGGCATTACCGCAAGTGATCGTACATCCTTGTCTGTGTGGATGATAACTTAACTGCGGTCACATTTTAACCTTTGAGGAGGGGTTTTGTATGAAGTTTTTTGTTGAAGAAATCACGGTTATGGCGGACGAAACCGCGCCGATTGCGATCACGGAAAAGGCAACCGAACAGGAAGCGAGATCGGCTTATCATCAGGCGATGGCCAGCGCGATCATCAATGCCGACGTCAAGAGCATCCACGTCGAAGCGAAGAACGAAACCGGCGTTATCTACGAGAGCGGGACGTGGATTGCGCCTGCCGAGTAAGTCCGCTAAAGGAGACTTTAGCTGACGAAGGAGGACGCATGATCAAGACACAGGACGCGATTCGAACGGCGCGCGCGCTCATCGGCACGCCGTACAGCGAGCTCGACTGCATCAACCTCATCAAGCGCGTGATCCGCACCGCGCCTGGCGGCGTGCCATGGTACACCACGGCGGGCACCAACGCGCTGTGGGCCAGCTACATCGCCAGCGACAAGTACCGCGACATCATCTGGCGGCAGGAGGGCATCGCGGGTGCGCGGGCCGGGATGCTGGCGTTTAAGAAGCACGGCGGCGATGTTCACCACGTCGGTCTGGTGACGGGCGAGGGCACGGTCATCCACAGCAGCAGCGCGGCGGGCAGGGTCGTGGAGACGGCGCTTAATGAGAGCTGGCACCTGCTGGCGCAGCATCGCTACATCGAGGTAGCCGCTGCGGCGGCGGAAACGGAGGGCGCTATGGACGTGCTGTATCAGGCGGTGGTCAACACGATGCGCGACCCGCTCAACGTGCGGGACAGCCCGGATGCCAGCGGGAGAAAGATCGGCGAGCTGCCGCGCGGCGCGACGGTGGACGTGCTGGCGGAGCCGGCGCAGGGCTGGGCGTATATCCGCGCGGGCAGCGTGAGCGGCTATGCCAGCGCGGCGTATCTGGCGCGGGTGGCGTACGTGAGCGCGGGCGAGGCGGCGGAGGATGTGCGGCCGGCAGAAATGTCGGGCGCAAACGCTTCTTCGGGTGGTGCGGCAGAAGAGCCGTATACCACCATCCGGCGCGAGGACGGGACGGTCATCCGGCTTTCCGGGCGGTGGAGTGTGCTCGAGGACTGACGTGTGCAATATGCACGGGCATTACGGAGGAAAAACCATTGGACAGTATCATTGTTGCAATCATCGGATGTGTTGGCAGCCTGCTCGGAAGCCTGATCGGCGTTGTGGCATCCAGCAAGCTGACGCAGTACCGGATTGCGCAGCTTGAGGAAAAGGTGAGCAAGCACAACAGCATCGTCGAGCGTACCTACAAGCTGGAGGGCGCTGTGACGGAGCTTCAGCACGACGTGCGCGACCTCAAGGAATCGCGCTGAAAGGAGATCGTTATGGATAAGGCGTATTGGAGCAAGTGGATCAAGGCGGCTGGAATGCGCGCGGTGAAGACCGTCGCGCAGACCGCCGTTGCTACGGTTGGCACTGCCGCCGTAATGGGCGAGGTCAACTGGGCAATGGTCGGCAGCGCTGCGGCGCTATCCGGTGTCCTCAGCCTGCTGACGAGCATTGCTGGTCTGCCGGAACTGGAACAGAAGTGACGTGTCAACACGATGAGACGAAGGGCCATGTTTTTCTGAACAAACACAGGGAAACATGGCCATTTTTTTTCGTGTCAAGTCCGTGTCAATTTTTAAGTAAAAAACAACGCTAAAAGACGATAAAAACTGAATAACGAAATTAAAAACCATGAATATCCTTTTGCAAAAAAACATTGAAATAAAAGGAAAAACCGGGATTTTGCCCGGTTTTTCTATGGCGCTGACTGCGGGAGCTGATCCCGCAGGACGGCGTCCTTTGATTGCCTTGCAGTATTGAATGAAATACATTGACAGACGATGTATATAGCGATATACTGTACACGAAGGGTTCAGCAGCTGCCGAGGGAGCCGAGAAAGCGCTCAAATGTGATCGCGTCCGCATCCTTTGGGGTCAGCGCATGCACAAACGGCGCCCGCGGCCCCTGCGCGCCCGGGCCAAAGCTGTCGTACTCCGCGAAGAAGGCCGTCTCGTGCGCGAGCGGCTTGTTCCAGTCGTCGAAGCCCTCGCGGCGGATGTGCGGCCCCAGCTCGCAGTTCAGCAGCACCGTTTTCGCCCATTCGCGCCACGGCCGGCCCAGGTAGACGCTGCCGTCCGGGCAGCCCTCGCCGATGAAGCGGCAGTGATCGAAGACATAGCCGAAGGCCTGTCCCTCCGGCGTGGAGGCGGCGGTGCAGAAGGCGGCAAACGGCGCGCTGCGGTCGCTGCGGCCGTCCCGGGTGATGATGTCGCAGCGCTCAAACCACGCCGCCGCGCCGCCGAAGATGAAATCGACGTCGCCGACGATCGAGCAGCGCAGGTAAACCTGGCGCTGGGGCACGCGCGGCGCATGCTGCTTCGGCCCGATGAACCCGTTCTTCTCGATCTCGCGGGGCGGCAGCGGCGCGGTGAACAGCGTGTCCTGCGCACCGAGCAGTTTGCAGTCCTCCGCGACAAACAGGTCGCCGTCCGCATACAGCGCGATCGCCTGACCGGCAGCCTCGCGCGGCGCGGCGTCGTTCTCAACGCACAGATGGCACAGCTTGACGTTCGGCGCGTCGATGCGCAGCGTGGCCGTGCGGAACGTGCCGCGCTTCATGCCGTCGGGGAGCAGCTCCTTCGCGCCGTCACCCCAGACGATGCGCGTCTTCTCCATGCCCGCACCGACGATCTCCGTGTTCGCGCGCGCGACGACGGCCTTCTCCCGGTAGACGCCGGGGGACAGCTCGATGCGCGCGGGGACGGACGCGTCCTCGGGGAGCAGGGCGAGCGCCTGTGTGAGCGTGGAAATGGCCGTGCCCGGCCCGGCCTTCAGGATGAACGGTTCCATGGATGTCCTCCTCTGCAGCTGATGCCAACAGTATACCACAGATGCACGGGAAGTGGCGCAAAACCCTGCGGAGAATGTTCTTTTTCCGGCGGCTGTGCGGTACCGTACCGGGTTAAAAAATTTTCTCCCAAAGCGCGGGGTTTGGCAGGAAAAAAACCGAAAAACATGAAACAAAATTCATCGGAGGATCGTCTATATAGGGAGGAATGCGGGACGCGCGGCGCGAACCCCGCATCATGGCATGGAGTGAGGCCCTTTGCCCGGCGGCGGGGAAAGGGCATGCATGTTTGATAGGAGTGGAAGAGAATGAAACAGATCAGAAGAGCGACGGCCTGGATGCTCTGCGCGGCGATGCTGATGGGCCCCTGTGCTGCGGCGGAGGAGGAGGGGACGCCTGTCCCGGAAACGGCTGTGCTGAGCGAGGTGTCGACGCCGGAGCCGACGAAGGAGCCGACGCCGGAACCGACGAAGGAGCCGACGCCGGAACCGACGAAGGAGCCGACGCCGGAGCCGACACCGGAGCCGACACCGGAGCCGACGCCGGAACCGACGAAGGAGCCGACGCCGGAACCGACCAAGGAGCCGGAGGCGACACCCCTGCAGATGATGCCTCCGCTGATGCTGATGGGTGGGGAGCTGGAGAGCCCGGCGGCGTCGGAGAGCCCGGCCGCGTCGGAAAGCCCGGCGGCGTCGGAGAGCCCGGCCGCGTCGGAAAGCCCGGCAGCGTCGGAGAGCTTGGCGGCATCGGAAAGCCCGGCGGCGTCGGAAAGCCCTCTGCCGGAGGAGACACCCGAATGGACGCCGCAGGGCGAGGCCTATGCGGTCTATGAAGACGGGGACGGCCTGCATCCGCTTGACGGCAAGCTGGCGGACGTCCTCATGGAGCTGATTGATAGGCAGAAGACCCGGACGATCGTGTACATCATGACAGAGGACGAGATCACCGTGCACGGCATCGCGCCGGAGCAGTGGGATGTGCTGGACATCCGGCCCGACCCGCAGACGTTCCAAAACCCGCGGATGACCTACTCGGTCTTTTCGATGGAGGAGGAGAAGGGGGCGGGCGATGCCTTTGCGCCGGTGACGCTCTGGGTTGAGGCGGTGCCGAAATCGGCGTCGTCCCCGGAGGAGACGGAATCCCCGGAGGAGACGCCGTCCCCGGAGAAGACGGAATCCCCGGAGGAGACGCCATCCCCGGAGGAGACGCCATCCCCGGAGAAGACGCCATCCCCGGAGGAGACGCCCGAGCCGGGGATGACCATCGGCGTGGAGGCGCAGGACTATGTCCCGGGTGTGTGGAGCAGCGCGATGCCGGCGTTTGTCCTCTCCGGCATCCCGGAGGGGGATGACGGGCACGTCTACGGCGTGTTCATCTGCGACGAGCAGCTCATCCTGCTTTCCAGGGGAAACAACACCTACATGCCGTCCATGGAGGGCGAGGTCAGTCTGCGGTTCGCGATCTTCGACCTGATGGGCGATCTCGTCTCCCTGAGCGATCAGTATGACATGCTGCTCGACTTCACCCCGCCCGACGGCCCGCACTTCGTCCCCGTCGAGTACATCGTCACACAGGTCGAGCTGGTGTTCGACGACATGCTCAGCGGCGTGACGGCCGTATCGCTCGACGGCGGCGCGACCTGGCAGGCCCCCTCGCAGCCGATGCACATGTCCGGCGAGGTGGGCGACATCATCCCGGAGGGGCGCATCGGCGTGCGCGACGCGGCCGGCAACGTCTCCTTCAACGCCCATGAATACCAATTCGGCCCGGACCCGACCCCGCGCCCGGTCCATACCGGCGGCAAGGTCGTGCGCCATGTACCGCAGACGCTCGATTATTCCAGGGCCAACTACAACGCGCTCGACCTCGAGTTTTCGACGGAGCCCTCTGCGGAGCTCTGGGCGGGCGAAACCCAGCTCATGCTCTCCCTGCAGGACGAGGCGGAAAACAACACCTTCACCGCGCAGCTGACTACCTGGCAGACCGAAGAGGACGAGCCCGAGGAGGCCCCCAACGCGCTCGTGCTCTGCGCGCAGGAGCAGGAGGGCGTGAACGTCTGGAGCTTCACCGGCGACGTGTACCGGCTGCTCTACAACAGCGGCGTCGATTACATCGTCTTCCGCAGCGGGGACTACATCGCCGCCCTTCCGACGGAGGGCTTTACGGCGGGCACGGCCTACGCGAAGCTCAAGGCCTCCGGCGTCTCCACGAAGAAGTTCGCCTATACGCTGTGCCAGGACGAGGAGCTGCTGGAGACGACGCTCAGCGTCACCGTGGAGGAGGAGACCTACCTGCTGGGCGAGGACACCAACCAGCCGATGTACCGCTTCGACGTGCTCGTGGGCGGCATCGAGCTGATGGAAAAGCCGTACGCGAGCTACCTGCCCGAAGAGGACGAACGGGGAACGGAGGGACAACGATGAAAAAGCCATTTGCCATGCTGCTCGCCGCGGCGCTCCTGCTGCCGGGCGCCGCGCTGTGCGAGACGATGTTTTCCGGCGAGGTGACCGCCGGACAGAAGCAGGTGATCGCCGCGCCCTACGGCGGCATCGTGCAGGACGTCGCCGTGCGCGTGGGCGACAGCGTGGACATCGGCGACCGGATCGCCACCGTCGCCACCACAAAGGTCTACGCGATGACCGAGGGCACCATCAGCGGCGTGTTCGCCAATGAGGGCGATGCCGCGGCGGATGTCAAGGAACGCTACGGCGCGCTGTGCTACATCGAGCCGATCAACCGCTTCACGCTCTCCGCCAGCACGGAGAAGGCCTACAATTCGAGCGAGAACCGCTACATCCACATCGGCGAGACAGTCTATCTCTCCTGCACCAAGGACGGCACGCACCAGGGACGCGGCGTGATCACGGCCATCGACAAGGAGAACGAGGACAAGTACACCGTCGAGGTGACCGGCGGCGAGTTCTACATGGGCGAGACGGTCGCCATCTACCGCGACAGCGCCTACTCAAACGAATCGCGCATCGGCCGGGGCACCGTGGAGCGCACCACGCCCGTCGCGGTCAATGCGGAGGGCAGCGTGCTGCGCCTGCACGTCCGGGCGGGCGACACGGTGGAGCGCGGCGAGCTGCTGCTGGAGACCGTCTCCGGCACGCTCGACGGTCTTTACGCGCCGGAGACGAAGGTGGTCAGCGACCGCAAGGGCGTCATCGCCTCGGTGGACGCGGACAACGGCACCTCGGTGGAAAAGGGCGCCAAGATCGCCACGATCTACCCGGAGGACGCCATTCAGGTGAGCATGGTCATCTCCGAGAGCGACCTGATGGACGTGCACGTCGGGGACAGCGCATCCATCGAGTTCAACTGGGACGCGGACGGGGAGAGCCGCTTTGAGGGCGTGGTCAGCTCGATCTCCTACGTCAATGAAAAGAAGCAGGAGGGCGGCAGCTCCGCCGCCGAGTATGTGGCCTGTATCGACTTCACGCCGGACGACACGGTTCGCCTGGGCATGACGGTCGTGGTGTACGTGCAGTAACGCACGGGAAAGGAAATCAACATGAAGAAATGGATTGCCGCGGCGCTCTGCGCGCTGCTGATGCTCGCGCTTGCCGCTACGGCGCTGGCCGCGGGCAACGTGACCATCGCTGCACGGGGCAGGGACGGCTTTGACGACTACATTTCCAGTATGTTCGTCTGGGACGGGCGGCTGCTGATGAGCAGCTGGGACAAGCTCTACGTCTATACGCCCGGAGAGAAGGGCGTGACCGAGGTCGCGGGCTTTGATCAGCTGCAAATCAACTTCGATAACGCCATCGTCCCGCAGCCGGACGGCTCCTCCCTGCTCACGCTGGGCGGGGTGGAGATCGAGGTTGAGGAGGGCGACACCGTCAGCCTGAACAGCCAGATCATCGTCGCAGGCGACAGGCTCTACCGCACCGCATTCATCTATGGCGATGCGGGCGTGGTCGATTCGCTGCTCGTCGAGCTGTGCATCGCGGAGGACGGCACGCCCTCCTTTGGCGGGGTCATCGACCTGGGCGACGCGCTGACGGTCGATTACGGCGACGGCTATACCGGCGAGCGTGACCTGCAGCAGTCCTGCTCCATGAACGGCATCCTCTACGGCCTCTCCTATGGCGACAATGGGCGCGAGCTGCTGGCGCTCGACCTGGAAGACGCCGGGGTCGAGGTGATTGAGCTGGACACGGACAACGAGGTGAACGGCCTGACCCCGTTCTCCGAGGGAAAACTGCTGCTGGTCACCACCCGCTACGGCGAGTCCGTCGAGGCGGAGCTGATGCTCTACGACCTGGCGGAGGAATCGCTGACGAGCCTCGGCGCGCTGCCCTGCGACGGCTGGTCTGCGCCCGCGGGCATCGCCTACGACGAGGCGCGCGGCATGATCTATTACGAGCTCGGCGGCAGCGTCTGGCGCATGGCGGTCAGCGAGGACGGCCTGGGCGAGCCGCAGGAGTTCGGCGACATGCCGCTGGACGTGTATACCGATTCGAGCGCGGTGGTGCTGGGCGACCTGTACATCCTCGCCTCCTATGACGGTGTGGTGGGCCGCGACGTGACGGCAGAAAAGATGCCCGACGAGAAGCTGCGCATTGTCAACCGCGCCTACATCAACGAGATCAAGACGGCGTATTACGACTTCACGGACGCGCACCCGGAGTACATGGTCTCCATTTCCGACAGCACGAGTACCGACACGCTGCTGCAGGACATGATGAACCGCTCCCCGGATGTGGACATCTACACCCTCTCCCTGACGGACAGCGCGTTCAACGCGCTGATGAACCGCGGCTTCCTGGCGGAGCTTTCATCGAGCGATACGCTGAGTGCTGAGGTCGGCGCGATGTATGACAGCATCAAAAACGCCGTGATGAAGGACGGCGAGCTCTACGCCGTGCCGATGTACCTGTACGCCAACTGCCTGACGATCAACGAGAAGCTGCTGACCGAAAAGCTCGGCTACACGCAGGAGCAGATGCCAAAGACCTGGGCGGAGGTGTTCGGCCTGCTTTCCGATCTGGCGGCGACGCACAAGCTGGAGGAGTACCCGGAGGTCAGCCTGCTCGGCCCGGGCTACATCGAGAGCGACGTGAAGAGCAATTTCTTCGCCATGATGATGAACAGCTATTACGTCTGGCTCGACGCGGACGAGGCGAACCTGACCCGCGCGGGCGGCGTGCTGGAGGGCCTGTGCGAGGCGTTTGAGGCGATCGACTGGAGTGCGTTCGGCCTGCCGACCGAGTACGAGGAGAACGGCGAGTGGGAGTACGTCGAGGAGAACATCCTCTTCTCCAACGACAACGTCCAGCCGGGCTACTACCGCAGCGAGTCCTTTGAGCCGCTCCTGCTCTCCATCGCCGACGGCGAGCCGCCGATGATCAGCACGGAGATCAGCGTCGCGTTCGTCAATCCGTTCAGCACGCACCGCGAGGCGGCGATCGAGTACCTCGAGCTGACGTTCTCGAAGATCGACAAGACCACGCGCATCGCGCTGATGCCGGGCGAAAACGAGCCGATCCTTTCCCCGTGGTACGAGGAAAACCTCAAGTACTACGACGAGACGATCGCGGACTACGAGGCGCAGTTGGCGGATGAGAAGCTGGACGAGGAAAACCGCGATATGCTGGAGCAGAGCCTTGCGGACATGAAGCAGTGGCGCGAGGAGTACGAGAAGAAGGGCCAGTGGCAGGTCTCCGCGGAGGACATCGAGCGCTACCGCGAATACGCGCAGTACCTCGTGCCGATGCGCTCCGCCATCTGGAACGACGGCGGCTACTCGCAGATTTCCCAGTACATGGACGGCGCGATCACCGCGAAGCAGCTGTGCAGCGAGATGGAGAAGACGCTTCAGATGCAGCGGCTGGAGGGACAGTAAGCCGGCATAGCCTATGTTTACAAAGAAAAAATCGGTGCTCCTGTTCCTGCTGCCGGGCCTGTGCATGCTGCTGGTGTTCTACATCGTGCCCTTTGTGGGCGGCATCGGCTACAGCCTGACCGACGGCAGCTACAGGAACGAGTTCGTGGGCCTGCAGAACTACCGCGACCTCTGGCAGAACCCGATGTTCCGGCTGGGGCTAACCAACACCATGCAGCTCTCGTTCATCTGCGCTCCGCTTCTGTGGGTGCTCTCCTTTATCCTCGCGGCCGGGCTGATGAATGTGAAGCCTTTTGGCGGGTTCTTCCGCAGCACGGCGCTCATGCCGTACCTGATGCCCTCCTCGGCGATGCTGCTGGTCTGGCTGGTGCTCTTTGACTACGGCGGGCCGGTCAACCGGGCGCTCGTGGCGCTGGGCATGGAGCGGGTGATGTGGCTGGAGAGCGGCGCGCTGCGCGTGCCCATCGTGCTCATGTTCCTGTGGAAGAACCTGGGCTTTTGCCTGATCATCTTCCTCTCGGCGCTGCAGTCCATCCCGGAGCCGCTCTACGAGTACGCGCATCTGGAGGGCGCGGGCTTCCTCTACCAGACCTTCCGCATCACACTGCCGCTGATCACGCCCTCGGCGTTCCTGGTGTTCGTGATGGCGTGGATCAACGCGTTCAGGATCTTCAAGGAGGTCTACTTCATCGCGGGCGCGTATCCGGACGCCTCCGTCTACACGCTTCAGCACTACATGAACAACATGTACGGCAAGCTCAACTACCAGCTCGTCACTACCGCAGCATACACGTTCGGCCTGATCGTCTTCGCGATCTTCGCCGTGCTGTTCTTCATGCAGCGGCGTGCGGCGCGCGGCCTTTCGTGAGGAGGGGAGAAGCCATGGAAAAAACCTCTCCCCGCGCGCGGCACCTGCTCTCGCGCATGGTGCTCTCGCTGCTGGCGCTGGTGATCCTGCTGCCGGTCGTGATGACGGCGATCTATTCGTTCTTTTCTCCCGCGGAGATCAAGGCGTTCATGGGCACGCGCGGCAGCTACGACGCGAGCGCGTTCATGCAGATCAAGCTGGCGCCGAGCATGTTCTCGCTCAGCCAGTATTACAACATCCTCATCGAGGACATGACCATCCTGCGCTACTTCGTCAACTCGGCAATGTACGCCGCGGCGATTCTGCTGGGGCAGGCTCTGCTGATTCCGATGATGGCCTACGCGCTCTCGCGCTTCCGCTTTCCGGGGCGCGACGCGATCTTCTTCGTCGTGATCATGCTGATGCTGCTGCCCTTTCAGGTGACGATGGTGCCCAACGTGCTCACGCTGCGCACCCTGGGCCTGCTGGATACGGCCTGGGCGGTCATCCTTCCGATGACCGTCGCGCCGTTCTATGTCTTCCTGCTGCGGCAGTATATGGTCTCCCTCCCGGGAGACATGCTCGAGGCCGCGCAGATCGACGGCGCAGGCACCTGGCGCTGCTTCGTCCATGTGGTGCTGCCGGTCTGCCGCCCCGTGCTGGGCGCGGCGGTGGCGCTGTCCTTTGCGGACTGCTGGAACCTGGTCGAGCAGCCGCTGACCTACCTGACGACCCGGACGGACCTGTATCCGCTCTCCGTGGTCTTCAACCAGCTCACGGAAAAGAGCACGGGCGTCGAATTTGCCGGCGCGGCGCTCTATACGCTGCCCGCGCTGTGCATCTACCTGTACTTCCAGGCGGATATTCTGGAGGGCGTGCAGCTCACGGAGCTCAAATGACCAAGCACAAGGAAGTTTAGACATGAAGAAATGGGCCATCAAAGGACTGATCGGCACGGCGGTGTTCGTCGCGCTGTGCATGTTCTTTTCCGGGACGATCCGGACCATCACCACGGCGAAGGTGCGCGTCGTCACCGCGAAGACGGGCAAGCTCGAGGAGCAGATCGACCTGACCGGAAAGCTCGTCTTCCCGCAGACGCAGGAGTTCTTCGTCACGGGCATCCCGGACGACCGAACGCTGACGGTGAAGCGCATGCGCGTGAGTGTGGGCCGCAAGGTCAAGGCGGGCGATACGCTCTTTGAGGCGGAGGTCACCGGCTGCGACAGCGCCATGAAGACGCTGGAGGAGACGGTCAAAAGCGCGCAGAGCGAGCTGATGGAGCTGGAGCGCAAGAGCGGCGACCTGCGGCTCAAGCGCACGGAGGAGAACTGGATCGCGGCGTATGATGCGCTGGCCGCGGCGAAGGACGCCGTGCGCGAGGCGCAGACGGCGCTGGCTGTCTCCGCGCGGCTGGCGGGCGTGACGCTCGTGGGCGGCGCGCTGCCGGAGGACGTGACGGACGAGGCGCTGCTTGCGGCGCAGCAGGCTGTCGCCGATGCCGGGGCCGCCGAGGCGGAGGCGCAGACGCGCTTTGACGCGGCCAACCGCCTGGGCATCAGCGAGGACGTCGTCACCTATGTGACCAAGTCCCGCGAGCTGAGCGCCAAAATGGCGGATGCGCAGGAGCAGATCACGGCGCTGGCGGTGCTCGCGGAGCAGTGCGCCGTCGTGACCGCGCCGTACGACGGCTACGTCGTGGAGATCGGCATCAAGGCGGGCGACACCTACAGCGGCGCGACGGCGGCGATGGTGCTCACCGCGCCGGAGAGCAAGGGCGTGATGCGCGCGGATGTGAGCGGCATCGAGCGGCGCATCGAGGACGGCACGCAGGTGAGCATCGAGCGCTCGGGCGGCAAGACGCTCACGAAGAAGGTGACGGGCAGCGGCACGGACGAGGACGGCAAGCGCTACATCGACGTGGAGCTGACCGACAAGGACATCACGAATCTGGGCGTTGCCTCCGCGCTGATGAGCGAGGAGACGAAGCTGACCGTCAGCTATCGTTCCAGCACGTCCACGACGCTGCTGCCGGTGAGCGCGGTGCGCGGCAGCGGGGAGAGCCGCTACATCTACGCCGTGGAGGAGAGCAGCAACGCGCTCGGCGAGCGCACGCTGACCATCCGCAAGCAGGACGTGACCGTGCTGGCGGAGGTCGGCTCGACCGTCTCCGTGCAGGAGGACCTCGGGCGGGTGCGCGTGGCCTACATGGAGGACCGCGCCATCAGCGAGGGCTCGACGGTCATGCTCTATGCGGAGTGACGGAGGGCGTATGAAGCAGAGACGAAGGCATCCCGGCGTGATCGTGATGCTGCTGGGCGTTATGCTGATGCTCTCCGGTGCGCTGGCGCTGCACAGCGCGGGAGACACGCTGCAATACGTCTTTCCCGCTCCGGCATCGACGGACGGGAGCGACGGACTGACGGCACTGTACAGGGCCGGGCAGGAGCAGCTGACTTCCATCGGGGATACGCTGACGGCCTCCGCCATCGCTGCATGCAGCCAGGGCGTGTCGCTTTCCACGCAGAAAGGCAGGAACGTGACGGCGACGGTCTACGCCGTAGGCGAGGGCTACTTCGACGTGATGCACGAGACGCTGACGGACGGCCGGTTCGTCAGCGGCACGGACGTCGCCCGGGCGGACAGCATCATCGTCATCGACGAGAAGACGGCGCTGACGCTCTTTCCGGGGCTTGAACCCGTCGGGCAGGAGCTGACGCTTGGCGGCGTGAGCTACGAGGTCGCGGGCGTCATCCGCGGCGGACGGCGGACGGGTGAAGCCGATGCGCAGCGGGCGTACATTCCGATCACTGCGGCGGGGAAGAATGCGCTGGCCATGCAGACGGTGGCGTGCGTGGCGAAGGCTGTGCAGTCCACCGGCTCCGCGGTGCTGATGGAGGACACGCTGCGCGCGTGGCATCCGGGCGGCAGCTTTTACAGCCTTTCCAAGCTGCGTATGGGCGCGGCGATGCCGCTGCGCTGGGCGATCCTGATTGCGGGTGTGAGCCTGCTGCTGGCCCTGCTGCGGCGGATGAACGCCGTGACGCTGGGCAGGATCAGCCGCTGCCATGAGCAGCTGAGGCTTCGCTATGCGCGCGAGCTGGCGCTGGGCATGGCGGCGAGCGCAGTGCTGTGCGCGCTGGGCTACGGTGCGATCCTCGCGCTGGCATGCGCGCTGGCGGTGTTCACCGTTCAGCCGCTGCTGGTGTTCACGGAGTGGATTCCGGAGGTGATCGTGGAGCTGTCCTCGCTGAGCAGCCGGTTCTGGTCGCTGAACGACGCGAACGCCGCGGCGATCCGCTGCGTAACGCGCGAGGTCTGCACGCTGGAGCTGGGGCGCGGGCTGCTGCGCTGGGGCTTCGCGGCGCTGCTGCTGGGGCTGGCGATGCACGGCAGCCGGTTTTTGAGCCGGTCGGTTCCGATGCCGGAGGTGCGGAAGGAACGGTAAAGTTAAGGGGGGATCAGAGGACAACGTCTGGACTGTTCCCCGAGCAGCAGACACGAAAATAAGGGGCTGTCGTAGAATTTCA
>CAMENN010000072.1 GCA_945928315.1 uncultured Clostridia bacterium | reverse complement strand
AGTCGCATCCTGCGGATGCTCCTTGTGATTCCCAACGCTTCGCCCACCTTCATCCGCCACAGGTGGCGGTGGGCTTCGGTTCCACTGGCGGCGGCAGGCTCCGGTCCAAGGCTATAGGGGTTTGGGGGGACCGTAGCCGAGCGCACCCTGAGGGCGATTAAGCGAGGCGGAGCGTCTGGAAACGGAAAGGAGCGCTTGCGCGACTATTCCGTTTCCCGGCCTGAAATCCCCCAACTTTCCTACATCGCGAAGCGATCCAGGAAAGCGTAGTCTGGGAGCGAAGCGAACCCTGACGGAGCTTAGCGCTCAGCTGTTTTGATTTGAAAACAGTGTTAGTCGCAGTTCCCCGCAAAGAAAAAAGGAACGGCAAAAGCCGTTCCATGATGACCCCGTGGTTTACTCGTTCAGCATCGACGTGCAGTGCGGGCAGCGGGTCGCGTCGTCCGCGATCTCGCTCTTGCAGTAGGGGCAGATGCGCTTGGGCTTGGCCGGAGCGGGTGCGGGCGCCGGCTTCTTCAGCTTGTTCATCAGGCGCACGACGAGGAACATGCAGAATGCGATCAGGATGAAGTTGATCACATACTGGATGAATGCGCCGTAATTGAGCGTGCCGACGCCGGCCGCCTGCGCCGCCTCGATGGACGCGTACTTCTGGCCGTCCAGCGCGTAGAACAGGCCGCCGAAGTTGATACCGCCGGTGATCACGCCCAGCAGCGGCATGAAGATGTCGTTGACCAGCGAGGTGGTGATGGAGCCGAACGCGCCGCCGATGACGACGCCAACAGCCATATCCACCACGTTGCCGCGCATGGCAAACGCCTTGAACTCCTCCAGGAACTTCTTCATTGGAATCTCTCCTTTGTCAGGTTGTCTATGCAAAGCGGCAGGCGCCGCCTTGTCGCGTTATGGGTTCTGTTCGCCGTCCGTTTCGGGCGCCTCGCCCTGCGGCTGCTGGGCGCTGAGCTTCGCTGTGAGCGCGGAGAAATCGATCTCCGGCAGCTCGGACAGCGAGCTCAGGCAGAAGTGGCGCAGGAACGCGTCCGTCGTGCCATAGAGGATCGGGCGGCCGAGCGTCTCCTTGCGGCCGACCTCCTCGATCAGCCCCTTCGAGACGAGCGACTGCACAGAGTAATCGCACTTGACGCCGCGAATCTGCTCGATCTCGGCCTTGGTCACCGGCTGCTTGTAGGCGATGACCGCGAGCGTCTCCATGACCGCCTGGGAGAGCGACTGCTTCTGCACGGGCTGGAGCAGCTTTTCGACATACGGCGCGTAGTCCGGCCGGGTCGCCAGCTGCACATGCGCGCCGAAGCGCAGCAGCCGCAGTCCACGGCGCTCAAAGTCATAGCCGCTCTCGAGCGCATCGAGCGTCTCGTCAAGCTCCGGCTCGGTGATCTCCATCGCGCGGCAGATTTCCCTCTTCTCCACCGCGTTGCCGGTCACAAACAGGATCGCCTCCACGATGCCCACGCGCTCGGAGAGCTCCAGCCGCTGCGCGGGCGCCTTACCGGCCGTCTCAGGCGCCGCTTCTGGCGTCTGCTCCGGCGTTATCGGGCTGTTCTGCTGTTCCATCTTCTCCATCCCTCCTGCCGGGCAGCAGCAGGATGTCGTCATAGATCCCTTCCTGCTCGGCGTGCAGCTTGCCGAGCTTGAGCAGCTCGAGCATCGCCATAAAATACGAAACGATCTCGTTGCGCGTCACATGATCGGAGAGCATATCGGTGAAGAGCACCGGCCCGTGACGCAGCCTGGCGGTGAGGTTGAACACGCACTGCTCGATGGTGAACGCGTCGCGGGTGATCGAGCGGAACACGCGGCCCGGCTCATCGACCTGCGTCTGCCGGGCAATGATGCGCTCGAGCGCGCGCACCAGGGCGTCCATCGACAGGCCCGTGAGCTCGACCGGCTGCGGCGGGAGCGGGTATTCCTCCGGCAGCTTCGAGAAGACCTGCATGGCCGCCTGCTCGAACTCCTTCATGCGCCCGGCGCTCTCCTTGTAGAGCTTGTACTCCTCCAGGCGGCGGATGAGCGCCTGCTCGGGCGTCTCCTCGCCGTCCTCCGGCTCCGCGGGCGGGCGCGGCAGCAGCGCGCGGGACTTGATCTCCAGCAGCGTGGCCGCCATGGTCAAAAACTCGCTGGCCGTGTCCATATCCAGCTCATCGAGCCCGCGCATGGAATCGAGGTACTGCTCGGTGATCTCGGAGACGAAGATGTCCTTGATGTCGATCTTCGCCTTGGTGATCAGGTGCAGCAGCAGGTCAAGTGGGCCCTCAAACTGCCGGAGGGAAATGTAAACCGCCATCGCTTACCCCCAGATTGCCTTGACGGGCAGCAGCAGCAGGCGCTGCGCCGGGTAGACGACCGCCGAGATGATCCTTCCGAGGATGCCCTGCGCGGAGAGCGCGAGCACGACGAGCATGCCGATCTGAAACGCGCGGCGGGAGAGCTGAAAACGCCCCTTGAACACGATGTCATTGAACACATGGTAGCCGTCCAGCGGCGGCAGCGGCAGCACGTTGAACACGGCGAGGTTGAGGTTGACCAGCGCAGTATACGCGCTCAGGCGCACGACGGGCACGAGCCAAGTCCGCGCGAGCAGCGGGCCGAAGTCCTCGGCGACGCTGCCGGAGATGACCGACCAGACGGCGTTGTAATCGTAGCTGACGAGTGTGGACAGGCCGTAATACTCGATCACATCGCTCCGCCAGAGGAACGCGCTGCCGAGCACGGCCACGGCGGAAAAGAGCACAAAGAGGATCGTGTTGACGGTGATGCCGGCGAGCGAGACGCGCAGGTCGGCCCTGACGCGGTTGCCCTTGTAGTTGTAGGGATTGACGGGCACGGGCTTGGCCCAGCCGAAGCCCGCGAAGAACATGAGCAGCGCACCGAGCAGATCGAGATGATGCAGCGGATTGAGCGTGAGCCGGCCGGCGCGCTTGGCGGTATCGTCGCCGCTCTTGAAGGCCGCGTAGGCATGGCCGAACTCATGGCAGCACAAGCCGATGAGCACGGCGAGCACGCGATAGATGGCCTGATCAAAGAACGCGATCGGCTCCTGCAGGATGGTGCGGAGGGTATCGAGCACAGGCGGTTCTCCTTCCTGTCAGCATTCCGGTGAAACTTATTTATTGTATCGCATTATTTCCCCGCTGTCAAGGCGGGCAGTGCCCGCGCCCGGCTCGCTTTGCGCGGGCTTCACGGCGCATTCTTCGGGCGGAGGGCCCTCGAATGCTCCCGTCGCGCGCGCCGTTCCCTTGCTGCGTCCATGACGCCGCGTTCGGGCGGAGGGCCCTCCGCGGCTGATCTGCGGGCGGGGAACGATCATCAGCGCGCGAAAAAGAGACGCCTTTCGGCGTCCCCTTCTCCTTATTTCGCTTTTTTCCGCTCTTATTCCGCCTCGTTTTCGAGGATCTTGCCCACGACGAGAAAGCGCTCGTTTTCGTAGGAATACGCGCAGGTCGAGAGCATCAGGATGCGGTCGCCGTACCCGACCTCCACGTCCGTCGTGAAGCACGAGCGGCTGCGCGCGCGGTGCAAAAACTCGTCGAAGCCCGCGCGCCCCGTGAAGACCGTCGGATAGGCGAACGTCGCGCCGTCCACCGAATAGGCCGCGAAAATCGCGACGTCGTAGTCCCCGTCGGGCGTGAACAGGCGCATCATCGGGTGCTCAGCGTAGTAATCCGCGCTCTTGTAGAGGTCAAGATCGCCGAACATCGCGCCGCTGCGCATGTGATGTCCGTGCAGGATCGTCACATCGTCCGTGAAATCCGGGTGGTTCGCGCAGTCCATCATGATGGAACCGGCCTCGTTGGCGGTACCGTCGGGCAGATGCTTCAGATAGAAGAGGTTGTCCTCGCCCTGAACGATCGGATAGTCGATCTTCGTCCCCTCGATGCGCACCCAGCCCATGACGTCCGGGCAGGTCTCGCGGAGCGCGTCGAAGTCGATGGCGGACCGGGGCGTCGGTTCGGGCGTGGCCGCCGGCGCGGCGGAGACTGTCGGCGCGGGCGTGTCCGTCGGGTCAGCGGTCGCCGTCGCGGCGGGCGTGGGCGCCGGCGCCGGGGTGGGCGTCGGCTCGGGCGTCCCTTCCGGGGCGGGCGCTTCGGTCACGTCCTCGCGGGCGTCCGCTTCATCCGCGGTCGCCTCGCAGGGTGTTGCGCTCTGCGGCTCGTCGGGCGTAGCGGGCGGGGGCGCATCGGTGGGCACGGGTGTCGGCACAGGGGCAGCCGTCGGAACGTTCGCAAGGACCTCGCCGGCCAGCGCACCGTAATACCGCGTGCCCGCGCGCTGCTCCAGATAGCCCGTCACGCCGCAATAACCCAGATACAGCGCGCCCGCCAGGCAGACCGCCAGCAGACAGGCCACGGGCAGGCGGATTGTCCCCCGTTCGTCGCCGAACTGGTCGTCACGGGGCGTCATGCTCGTCATCCTCGGTCAGCACGACGTCCTCCAGCGTCTCCTCGCGGCGGCGCAGGCGGGTCGCCAGCACGCCGCTGACCGCAAAGAGCACGGCGCTCCCGGCCAGATACTTCGGCCAGTGATCGGCCACGCCGGTCGGGGTGATGCTGCCGTTCTCCGGGTCGGGGGTGTAGATGTTGCCAAAGAGGTTGTTGTCCGGCTTGGGGCCGCCCTCGGAATCGGTGAAGACCGCCGTGATGTCGAAGCCGGAGAAGTCGGCCTTGTTGAGGACGTAGACCGTCAGCGTGTAGACGGACGGGTCGTACTCGCAGTGCTTGTCGTCGCCCTTGAGCTGGCTCACGGTGTAGGTGTAGGTGCCGACGTGGTCATAGGTGATCGCCGGGAAGTGCACCTCGCCGGGGCCGTTCAGGGTCACGTCGTACGTGCCGCCCACCTGTCCGGCGGGCATGGGCGCACCGTCCTGCGCGGCGAGGCGGACCGTATAGTCGATGGGACTGGGCGAGCGGCCCTCCTGCGTGATGACCACGCCGAGCGCGAACGTCGCCGGGGTCTGCGCAAGCGCGCACGCCGCCGCGCAAAGCAGGGCAGCCGCAAGCAGAACGCAAAGAATCTTTTTCATAGCCCTTCATCCTCTCTATTCTTCCGCCGGGAGATCGATCATCTCCACGAGCAAAATGGTGCGCGCGTCGGTATACTCCGAGGAGCAGGTGGCCAGCGCCATGATCTGCGGCGGGCGGCCGCCCTCCTTCGCGTCCCGGTTTTCCTGCAGGAGCCGCTCGATCGCCTCATCGTCGTAATGGACGCCCGTCACGCGGGCATAGATCAGCAGCTCCCCTATATCATCCGTCCATGGTGTCGGGTTGAAGATATACTCATCCACCGACCTGACGACCAGACAGGCGATTGTCCGAAGCGAATAGGTCCTGTCCTCCAGGATCAGCGTGCCTGTCCTGTTCTCCCGGAAGAAGGTCTCGTCCTTGTACAGATCCAGATCGCCGAACATCTTGCGCTCGGCCATGTGGTGCCCGTGCACCAGCGTGTAGCGGTCCCGGAAATCCGGATCGCAGCGGACATCCGCGAAGATGCTGCCCGCCAGCGAGAAATTCCCGTAGACGTCCATATTCAGATACCTGTAATTGTTGGTCGACTGCACGACGGGATAGTCGATCATCGTGTTGTCGAGCGTCAGCCAGGCGCGCACGTCCGGATTGATGGCACGCATCGCCTCAAAGAGGCGGCTCCGGTCCTCCCCGGCCTCCTCCTTCACGCGGCACATGCCCGCCTGCGCATTGTCCACCGACGCGTAAATCTGCTGGTTGTCCCAGAGTGCGAACCCCGCGTACGCCCCCATCAGGAGCAGCGCGAGCGCGACGAGCAGGCTGAGCAGCCTGTCGCAGAATGATAAAAAGCCTCGAGCCATCGCGACCCGGCGCCAGCGCGCCGCCCTTTCCGTGAGATTTGCGATATAACCGGGAATACCCGGAGGGCGCAGCCGCCCTCCGGGAGCCCGGCCAGACAATTTTTCATCCGATTTTCCCGGGATTGTCCCTCCCGGGCCGCTCAGCGATTACTCGCGGACGGAGCGCTTCTTCGCCACAAAGGCCAGCGCCATGATCGCGACGAGCGCCATCAGCAGGATGTACGGCGTGTTGTCGGTGTTGACGCCGGTGTCGATGGTCGCGTCATAGGTATTGGTAATAGTGACCTTGTTCTTACTATTCTCAGTTTCAGCAGCAATCTTGGTAGCTGCTGTAACTTCGCCTGTAGCAGTATACACAGTATTAGAAACAGAACCAGTTTTGTTCGTTTCAGTCACGGTATACTTCGCACCAACGGGGATGTTGCTGAAAGTAACAGTTTCATTGTTGCCGATGCCTTCGATCGTGAAGGTATAGCCATCAGAAGATTCAGTCACCGTGATGGTGTCAGCAGACTTTACACAAGTGATGTCGCTTGTCAGCCGCTCACCACTATCCGCACTGAAAACGACTTGCATGTTGAACTTATCGGAAGAATTAGCGCCAGTACCAGCAAGCTTCTTCTCAACAATCAGGTTAGTTCCAGCATAGGTGTTGGTAAACGTAGCTTCGGTGAGTTTACTGCCGCTCTCGGTAGCAGAAGTCACATTTCCGGCATCATCCTTCGCAACAGTCGCCGCATAGATGGTAGCCGTAGTCTTATACTTAGGTGATCCGCTATTAGTATCAGCGTTATATACAGTAACAGTCAGCAAATAACTATTCTCTTCATCATACGTCATACCAGCTGTTTTCGTGTTCGGAACAACCTCAGTAATAACATACTTATACACACCAGGAGCAGCAGTAAAGCCACCATCAGTACCAACGTCAGGGAGGGTAATACTACCAGTCAAAGTATTGCCTTCACTTGCATCACTCGTGAATCCAATCGTAATATTACCAATGGCAGGCGCGTTTCCAATAGCCTGAGTTTTGAAAGTAAAAGTTTCAGCAGGCTTGCCGTTACCGGTATAGGTCTTGTAAACGGGAATTGAGGTCTTCTCAGTAATCTGAGATTGTGTAGTTCCATCAGCCATCGCGCACGCGCTCACCGCGACCATGAGGATCGCGAGAAGCAGCGCCAAAAGCTTCTTGTTCATGTTTGTTTCCTCCTCAAATTCAATCTGCGTTTTTTATATTCTCTCCCCCGGCGTATCTGGCGGCACCGGCGGAAACGAATATCCCTTCATGGGCCTTACAGGCCCCTACGCCGGAGGATGGTGATGACCTTCCCCTCGACGTTTTCCATGGAGATGGCGCCGAAGTCCCGGCTGTCGAGCGTCTGCGTGCGGTAATCGCCCAGCAGAAACACACATCCCTCCGGCACGGTATAGGGGTAGGCGGGGCCGTCCTCCCCGGCATAGGTCGGGTAGAGGATTTCGCCCGTCTGCAGCGCCCCGTTGACGGTGAGATTGCCGTCCTCGTCCATGTCCACCTCATCCCCCGCCGCCGCGGCGATGCGGCCCACATAGCGCCGCCCCTCCGCGCGGTAGGTGACGACGTCGTTCTTGGCGTAGTCCCGCTGCAGGCGGAACACGACCATGAGGTCGCCGTCCTTGAGGGCCGGGAACATGCCCAGCCCGCTGTTCTGCGCGACGAGGAACACCTGCGTGAAGAGCAGGCAGGCCGCCGCAGCCACCGCGAGCACCCGCAGAAGCAGGCTGAGATAGCCGTCCCGCAGGGCGATATGCTCGCGGCGCCTGGCGATGACGTCGCTGAGCGTGCGCGGTTTTCTTCTGGCCATCAGCGGACCCCGCCTTCGCCGTCGGACGCACCGCGCAGCTCGGCCTCGAGGCGTGCGCAGCGCTCCTCGATGAGGGCATCGCAGCGCACGCGCTCGGCCATGATCGCGCGTTTGTACATGTCATTGAGCTCGTCGAGCTTCTTCCAGACGTCCTTCTCGCTCAGCCCGAAGAGCGCCCGGCGGAACCGGACCGTCTTGAACCACTGCGCGATGCGCTGGGCCTCGCGGTTATAGCTCTTTCCCTGTGTTTCCATTCGGCCTCCGCTCAGCTCTCGCGCCGCCTGCGCACCAGCAGCACGGCCAGCATCGCCAGCGCGCCGCCCAGCAGCAGCATGTACGGCATGTCGTCCAGGGCGATGCCGGTGTCGATGGTGGCGGAATACTCGTTCTGGAAGGTGACGCCGGATTCAGTTCCGACAACAGTTACCGTTACACTACCATTGTTCGTGTCTTTGAAAGCACCGTTTTCGTAGTATTTAGGCGTGTAGGGGCTGTAATCCGTTTCCGTCACAACAACCGTTGCACCCACCGGGACACCCTTCAGGACAACTCTCCCACCGTGCGCCAGATTGAAGGTCACCTTATACGGCATTGCTTCATCAACGCTATAAGCTGTGTCCGTCTGAATCTTGTACGGGGAACCGTTGTAAGTGACTTCCGCTGTGAACGAGAACGACTTGCTCATGTCCGCCATGTTGCCGCTGACCCGCTTTTCTACCCACACACTGGTCACGGAATACTTGAAGTAGACCTTGAGCACCAGCGAACCGTCAGCCAGGACTGCACCACTGTATACCTTTCCTTTGGCACCATCATCCAGCACATAGCCGTATTGCTGAGGAACCTTGTCTGCGTCGGTCACAGAGACGTTCGAATTCGTCGTTCCATAACGTGTTGTGACACTGTTCGGAGTTTCGGAATAATTCCCCTCCTGATCCGAGTAGTAGTACCGCACCGTATACGCAGTATCCGTGTTCGGACGCCAGATGGCATACAGGTCAACGTCCTTTGCTGGCATGGTAAAGGTTTTTGTACCACTTTGCGTGTATGTCGGCGTTGTAGCCAAAGGATCTGTATCCCAGCCAAGGAAGGTGTAGCCAACACGGGTCGGAATGCGATTGTATTTGACTGTTACCGTATCGCCCTCATGTTGGGAATGCGCTGTAGGGGCATCTGTTCCTCCGTTGGGATAATAGGTTACCATATAACTGGTTTTCGGAACCACGATTCCATCAACATGCCAGTCGCCATCCTTTGTTGCATATTTGACGACATACCAGATAACCTTATAGTTGTTGACGAAATAATCCTGATCTTTAACATCTGGATAATACGTTGAGAATCTGCTATCCGCGCTCATAACTGTGTAGATTTCTTCCAGTTGCGGAGCGTTTTTGATGTTATTGGCAACAGCTGCAGTATTATTGCTTATGTTCACCTGTTGATATATTTCGCCTGACATTCTATGCCAATATGAGTAGGCGCTGTTATCTCCATAGTTTGTCGGCTCAAAAGGAATATTGCCATCAAACTTAATATGGAAATATGCAGAATACGAAGAGCTTCCCTGTGTCACCCACCTTGCATAGAACGTATAATTCTGATTGATGATAACCGGCGTACTCGCATCCGAGTTCCACTGAACATTTGGTGCAAAAACTGCGCCGGAACCATCGGAAGTATTACCAGAATAATTCGTCGACCATCCCACGAAAATTGTCGTTTCAGACGTCTGCCAATCACTGGGGCAGACCGGGAAGGTCAGGGAACTGCCCGCCTCTACCGTTACAGTGAATTGGGAGCCACCTGTTCCATCACCGTTCGTGTTCTGCTTGAACGTAATCGTATATGCCTGAGCCCAAACGGCATAATACGTAACCTCACCAGCGGTCAGGGTTCCGGTGGACCCGGCAGGATAGATCGTTCCGCTGCCATCCGAACTGGTGGACCATCCCTTGAAGATGTAGCCGCTCTTGCTCAGATTGTCACCGCTCGGGAATGTGAAGGGATCACCGCTTGTTCCCTCGATCGTGTTAATCGTCGTTGTACTCGTGCCGCCATTCAGATTGAACACAGCTGAAGGCTTTACAGTTTTTACCTTGACATATATCGCCTGTCCAGCTGAGATTCCAGCTGTAATCGTCGTGGTATAAGTGTAATTGAGGAAAGATCCACTTCTTGATGCTGTTGTTTTAAAGCTGACAGTGTTGCGGACTTCCGTGATCGACGCAGAGTCCGAACTTACACAGACACCAACAAAAGCGTAGCCTGCACCAACGGTTTCTTCCACATTAGCTTGCGCAGAACCGAATGTCTTTTCCGATTTTGTATTATTATTGTTCCTCGTTGGCGCATTATTGTCCGCAGTGAATTGAAATGTGGCACTCTTGATCACGACATTGCTGTCATTTTCAACAAGATAGTAATAAACTGGAATGCTGAACTTAGGCCGAGTATAGCTGCTTGCATTACTCTGTGTAACCGTCAGTTCTGATTGAGTAAGTTTCGTGTCCTCCGCAACAGTTTCAAACACCGCTGTCAGATTGCCTTGTTCCGTGACGAGATCATCCTCAGCGATAGCATGTGGAACAAGCCGATCCAGCAGGGAGATCGTCTGCGGTGTGGTATCCGTCCATTCCCAGTGATCGAAGGGGGTCGCGGATGTCGTTCCATCCGCATAGGTCACATACTCGCCCTTCACGAAACCCGGAATCGAAATCTCCGACACCTTCATACCGACAGTGATAGCTGCGATAGCTGCCTGTGCTTCTTGGCTCAGGTTGGAAAGCTGCACATTGCTGAGCGTAACCTGTGCAACGCCGATCGCCCGATACTGAGCGATGACCGTCATATCTTCACTGACAACAGTCTCCGCAGTCACAGGCGTACCATCCGCGGTCATCCATCCGGTGAATTCATAACCATCATCCGCCGTCAGCTGGATGGTGTTAAGCGTATCTTCACCAATGGCCTCGCCGCTGATCACAAGCTGTTCAATCTCTGGAACGTCCTCCCCCAGCGATCCATGCTCGCCAGCCGTAAAGGTGACTGTAAACATTTCTGCGCCGGTACCGGTCAGCGTCAAGGGCGCGCTCACAACCGTCGATTCATTGACAGCATTTCCATCGGACGTCGTCCAGGTGTATCCCTCCGGCAGACTGTCACCGAGTGTGTCGCCACGCTTGACCCAGATTTCACCGGTCTGGGATTCTTCATTCTCGTCCGTATATGTGTAAGTAACCCGGACCTCCCAATCGGCTCGTACATCGATCAGAACACCATCGCTGTATTCATACTTCCAGGCGGCAATATGCTCATCACTGAATACGACATCCGGCGTCAGCGGGATTCCCGCTTTGTCGATCGTCCAGCTTCCAGCGAATCGGTAATCCTCTTTGTTGCCCTCAACACTGCAGTACGAGCTGATAGCCGCCGATGTCGGAATCTGGCTCTCCGTCAGCGATCCACCCACCTTGATGGTCGGACTGCTATAGGCGACCGTATGGCGATCATCATCCAGACCGCAGATAAAGTTGAAGTTCACCTGCGTGTCATCCTCGGCAAAGAGTTCAAGCACGAGCGTATACTCCGTGTCTCCCCAAATCGTCGAGTTCTTTGTAAACTGCTCATTCGAAGCTGAGGTATTCCTCCAATTGTAAATGCTCAGATACTTGGTTTCATCATCGTTCTCCGAATGGTTGCGGATTTCAATCGGAGGCATGGACAGCCCTGCTTCTTCCACAGTTGACCCTATCGGCACATCCAACGTGTATGGCTTCGTCGCGAGGGTATTGAACTGTGTCGTGTCATAGACGTAGCTGTCATATGCATCATCCCAGCTGAACGTCAGCGTTTTTGTCTCATCTGTACCGTCATCGAGTTCATTTCCAAACGATACAGGTGCGCTGTATTCCTCACGCCCCTGTCCGATGGCCTGTATCGGCAGACAGCTGACGATCAGCAATGCAGTTAGAATCCATGCTGCAATCCGCCGCAGATTCATCTTCATGGCTATCCTCCTTCAACGACTGTCACTATAGAATTCTCATTTGGCCTTATTCTTCAATGACCAAATAATCATCGGCATTCTGATCATCGGAATCCTCTTCCGACTGCGTGGGATCAATACTGACACCAGCGCGCCACAGCCATTGCTGATTCTCATCAGTTACTACAAACTCGAAAACGTACTGATTGGGTTCTCCAATATCCACAAATCCCTCGCCCCGGTCGCACTGCCAGAAGACGGTGCACGCCAGGCCGTCATAGCCGATCAGCTCCATGCGAAGCGTCACCGTGTCGCCCAGGTGCAGCTCGTCGCCCTCCCAGGAGGCGTACACGTCGATGCGGCGGTCCGGGTTCGTCTCGTCGATGTCCACCGGCACAAGCTCCGTGAGCTCGTTGGCTGCATCGCCGTCCGTCCCGCCGGTCGTCTCATCAGCCGCGTTCTCGTCCTCGGGCTCACCGCCTTCGACCGTCACGTCACTGACCGTATCGCCGGTCGTCTCATCGGCTGCGAAGTCTTCCTCAGGCTCACCGTTCTCGTCCGTCACGTCAGCATCCGGGATGAAGTAGTCGTCCTCTTCGGTATTCTCGTCGTCAGACGAGGTGTCGGTATTCTCGACGCCCTCGCTGTCCTCGACGTCCTCGCTGTCCTCGACGTCCTCAGAACCCTCGACGTCCTCAGTACCCTCGACGTCCTCGCTGTCCTCGACGTCCTCAGTATCCTCGACGTCCTCAGAACCCTCGATGTCCTCGGTACCCTCGACGTCCTCGACGTCCTCGGTGTCCTCGACGTCCTCGGTATCCTCGGTGCCCTCGGTATCCTCGACGTCCTCGGTATTCTCGACGTCCTCGGTCTCCTCGGTGCCCTCGGTATCCTCGACGTCCTCGGTGTCCTCGGTCTCCTCGATGTCCTCAGTCTCTTCCGGCTCCACCGGCTCGACCGCCTCCACCGGCGCATCGAGCGACGGCACGCTGCCCGCGCCGCTGATCAGATCCGCACGGATGTAGCCGCTGCCCTCCGCGCAGGTGACCTTGTACCAGGTGACGCCGTTCGTCACCACGGAACCGATCACCGTCACGCCCGTGCCCTCGCGCAGCTGCGCCACGCGGGCACCTTCCTTATCCGCCTTCGCGCGGAGGACGACCGCGGGCATGTTCGTGTGCGCGCCGGCGGGCTCTTCTTCCGTGTCCTCAGGCTCCTGCTCCGCGTCATTCGCCGCAGACGCATCGATATAGTTGAAATCGACGAACGGCACCGTGCCGATGTGCTCGGCCACGCGGCTGCCCGTCACCAGCGCAAGCTCCGGCTCGCTGACCTTCTGCAAATCGGACGTGTAGAAATAGCCCGTCTCATAGGAGGACGTGCCGACGGTCGCAGCGGTGTCGAAGTGGATTTCGTACAGGCAGCCGTGCGCATAGACGCCGACGTTGCGGGCATGCACGATCTGGCGCACCGGCATGGTGCCCAGCTTCACCTCGCGGCTGTCGTCCGCATAGATGATCGTTCCGGCGCTCACATAGATGTAGCCGGAGGTGAAAACAGGCTTCGGGGTTTCCGTCTCAGCCGGAGCCTCCGTCTCGACGGGCCGCTCGGACTCGACAGGCTTTTCCGTCTCGGCGGGCTTGTCCGTCTCGACAGGCTTTTCCGTCTCGGCGGGCTTGTCCGTCTCAGCCGGAGCTTCCGTATCGGCGGGTTGCTCCGTCTCAGCCGGAGCTTCCGTATCAGCGGGTTTCTCCGTCTCACCCGGAGCTTCCGTATCAGCGGGCTTCTCCGTCTCGGCCGGAGCTTCCGTATCAGCGGGCTTGTCCGTCTCGGCCGGAGCTTCCGTGTCAGCGGGCTTCTCCGTCCCGGCCGGAGCTTCCGTATCAGCGGGCTTCTCCGTATCGGCGGGCTTGTCCGTTTCGGCCGGAGCTTCCGTGTCAGCGGGTTTCTCCGTATCGGCCGGAGCTTCCGTATCGGCGGGCTTCTCCGTCTCGGCGGGCTTCTCCGTCACATCCTCCTCGTCGTCGCTGAGCGGCGCGGGAGCATTTTCGTCCGAAACCGGACCATCGGTCGGTTTTGTCTCATCGGCGGCTTCAGGCGTCTTCTTCAGCGCTTCGGCGGACTGATCCCCCTGACCGGAGGCAGTCTCCTCCGGCTTCGTCTCCGGGAGAGAATCCGTGGACGCCGGTGCGGGCGCCGGTTCCGTGCCCGTTTCGGCGGCCGTCTCCGCAGCGCTTTCAGAACCGACCCCGGTCTGTTTTTCGGCGGAGGGTTCCTCGGTCACACCCGTTGCCAGCGCGACGGGCGTTCCGGCAACACCGTACGCCAGCACGCCCACGCCGCCCAGAGCGATGACAGCCGCGAGCAGAACCGCAGACAGCTTTTTCATTCTCATCTCAATTCCTCCTCATCGTCCATCCGGGTGAGTGTGCGCTTCTTGCCGCAGCCCGGAGATTTCTTGGTTTGGGGAAAACGCGAGCCCGCAGCGCCGCCGGGGCGTTCGAGCGAGCGGTAAAGCAGCACCAGGCGCCGCTCATCCTCCGTCAGCCGGAGAGGCCCCTGCGCCTCGTCTGCCTTTTCGTCCTCAAAGAACAGGGTCAGGGGCAGATTCATGCAGGAGCAGATCTGCGTCAGCGTGCTGATCGTCGGCACCTTTTTCCCGCTGCAGATCTGACTGATGTACGACTGGGAAATGCCTGCCTGCGCGCCCAGTGTTTTTTGGGTGATGCCGGCCCGGTCCATCTCCCGGCACAGCACCGTGGCAATACTCATCCGATGCACTCCCTTCGTATCTGCCCGATGGATGACCACAGAATATGGATTCTGTGGTCA